>DAINNZ010000001.1:0-25807 GCA_036735605.1 Lewinella sp.
AAGAACATCTGGGAGGGGTAATTTTTATTCGGGCCAACCAATTGGTGGCGTTAAACTTCTGCCTGGCCCAGCACAGGGTGCCAAGGGGGGGGAGGGTAGCAAGGGTTCTAGCAAAATGGTGGCATCATACGGCAGCGGCATCCCTTGCACCGTATCTCGATTAATATAAATGCGGCTGTTGTTAATGGCCACTACGCCCACATAGCCTAATACTTGTATGGTAGCATCCGTCACATCTCTTAGGTTGCCCACCAAGGCTGCTGGCAAGGGGGCATTGAGGCCGCCACTTCCATCGGATAGATTTTTTAAAACCGTGTTGTAATCGAAAAGGCCTTTGCTTGTATTGAGTTGCTCTAAGTCGGCTAGTAGGCCGCCATACCAGTCGAAGTCGATTCTGCCAGCCTCTATATTGTTGATTCTTTGCCCTTGACTGAGGGCGTCGCTCATGATTTGAATACCACTTGCCTTGCTTTGTGCCCAGCAGGCAGCATCGCAGAGATAATCGTAACGATCTACAAAGCGGTATTGGTTGCCGCCTAAACAGCTGCCATTGCGCCAAACTGATCGTTCACAGCGCGCACAAACGGGCAAGAATTCATAGGTGCTGTATTTCCACTGATAGTAATTGCGCTCGTCGGCAGGGTCTTCCACATCCACCAAAAGGCGAAAAGCTGGCACGAAACGATCAAGGTTATTATTGAAGTAGGCTTCTTGTTCAAACTTAAATCGGGCAGCCGCAATAGGTACCGAGCGAGGGGTTTGCTCGGCTAATGATTCAATGATTTGGCCTTCGGCGGTGATAACACGCAGGAAGTAGGTGCTGCCTGTTTGCGCACTAAAGCCAGTAGGCGGCTTAAAAGTGCCTGCCTCTTCCGCGTCAGCAATCCAGTTTACTTCATTACCCGCTTCGTCCACACTACTCACTACTACGTCGCTTATTGGTACTAAGTTGTAGTTGCCAAAAAGTAATTCGCTCCGCTTGATGCGAACCAAGCTGCTACCCCTTTGGTCGGCTATCTGCCCCTCAATGAGCAAAAAACCAGGTTTTAACGAATACAGTGGTTCCACCGCTTCCACACAGCTGTAGGAGATGAGTGCTAAATAGATAAGTAACAGTAGAGGTACAACAACACGCATTTTTTTTACTTTAGTAGGCTCTTGATTCGCTTTCAAGACCGAGGGGGTGGGCAAGGTACTTAAAATGTTTTGATTGGTAAATCAAAAAGGTTGTAAACCCCGTTTCTGCGCTAAATTGAAATAAAGTTTTGTCGTTACGATAGCAAGGGGTCGTATATTTTGTGTTTTTTCCTAGGCGCGGTATTAGTGGTAAGGGCTTGTTGCTACAGTTTCATTCTAATCCGCCAAGCGCTGGGGTAGTTGTTGTTATAACGGTGGCCAATTGCATTGATCCATAGTAGCCCTAGGCCTTCGTAGGTAACCAAATAGCGACCTTTATCCAATTGAGGGAGTGCCGGCAGCTCGCATTTTAGTAGCTGTAGGGCGGTTGTTTTATCCACGTCAAGCGTGGGGATGTCTTCTGCTCGAGCTGTATGAAAGGCTAGCTCTGGTGCTGGTATTAGCTGCTTGCCTTTTAAAGTACCTAGGGGGAAGCCCAAGTCTATTTGACCTAGGGCGGCTGCTAGGATGCCAGCGTCTTCGATTCGGTCTTGATGCAGGGCATAGATCAGTCCTTTACTGTCTTGGTATAGGGCGTAGGCTGAGCTGTTTTTCAACCAAGGGGCCGCCAAGCTGGCGGCGGTTTTATCCAGCAACTGCCAGTGTAAGAGTGCTTTACTTTTGTATTTGCTTACGGCTTGCGGGCGGCTTGGCGTAGCAGCTAGTGCATAGAAGCCCTCGCTGGCTAAGCGGTGTGGAAAAAAACGGTAACCAGGGCCTCTTGCTTCAATACCCCATTGCGGGGGAACCGAGGGCTGAGCGATCCGGAAGCCTAATTCCTGCTCCAATAGCTTGGCCTGTTGCTCATTTTCTTGTGTATTATAAGTACAAGTAGAGTAAAGCAACAAGCCGCCCTCCCCTACTAATGGAGCCGCCGCTCGGAGAATGCGATCTTGCCGAAGGCTACAAAAGCCCACGGCTTGCGCCGACCATTCTTCCTGCGCTGCTTCATCTTTCCGGAAGAGCCCTTCACCAGAGCAGGGCGCGTCCACTAATACTAGATCAAAAAAGCCTGCTAAACTACTAAATCGGCTAGGGTCTAAACTACTCGTCCAGCACTGATCGTAGCCCCATTTGGCTATATTGTAGCGGAGTATTTGCTGCCTATTCTTAATGATCTCGTTGCTGATTAACAAGCTACCCGGTGGTGCGATAGCTGCCAATTGACAGCTCTTACCCCCTGGTGCAGCACAAAGATCAAGTATGCGCCAAGGCCGATCCCTAGGAAGCAACTGGTCTGCTATATATCCGATGAACATGGAAGCGGCTTCCTGCACATAATAGGCTCCTGCATGAAAGGCAGGATCAAGCGTAAAAACGGGCCGCTCTGCTAAATAGCGCCCATGGGCATACCAAGGCACTTGCCTTGCAGTGGCCAACCTCTCCAATCCTTTTTTGGGGTGCAACTGCACACTCACCGGTGAGGGGCTTTGCAAGGCTTCCAAAAAGGCCGGATGCTCCGATGAAGGTAAAAAAGTTCCCAATTGCGCCACAAAATCGGCCGGCCATGCAGTTTTCATCCCACAAAGATGTAAATTGTGGCGAAAATATGGTAGCTATGCGATTGATATGTTTTCTTTTTATGGCCTTTTCAACCTTACCGCTGTTTGCGCAAAAGCAACAACTGCTCAAAAGTGTGAGTGCGGAAGCCTGCGCTTGTATCCAAAAAGCTAGCCCCGATGATGACTTTGAGACCGTACTAGGGCTGTGTCTTCTCAAAGCGGCATCTCCTAGAAGCGAGGAGCTGGAAGAAGCTCTTGGCCTCGATCTAACAGACCTCTCGAACTTTGAAAAGCTGGGAGAACTACTTGCGCCTTCTCTGATGATGAATTGCCCTGAATTCATAGCTTTTATCGAGCAATTAGCAGTAGAAGGAAAGCTAGATCTATCCGATACCGATACCGATACCGAAGAGGAAGATGATGAAGAAGAGGAGAGTCCCTCCTTTGGCCAATGGTCGGATATTGCTAATAGCGAGCTACTACCTACCTACGGTGGGCCCGAGAATAAATCTTTTATCCTTACGCACCTGGCGCATACTACGGGGGTTGGCTTACCACCGCTGCGGCTCGTTGGGAAAATAACCGACTTTCGCCCCGGGCTGGTGACCGAACTGAACTTTCTGACCGATGAGGGGGAGCGGCTTCTTTGTTATCTCGATGCCGCAGTGCCTGGCCAAGCGCTTTTGAGGAAAGGACAAGCAGCCACCCTTACCTATCGCTTTGAAAATCGGTATCACGCAGGGCAAAACGAAGAACAGCGCGTCCGAATAGTTACGCGTATAGAATAGGAAAGGAGGTATCATTTCATACCATTCCATTCCTTTTTTGGCTAGCGCAGGGGCAAGGGTATCGGTTAAAATAGGCTTTTAGGCGAAGCAATTGGCATTTCGGCTTTTTATAGGTAAACGCTTGCGCTACAAAATGTATCTTGCCCCTGCCCTGCGGGCAAAAATGAAGTGTAGGGGTCGGAACAGTAATAGCTAGCCGATTCGTGCAGCCGTTTGCGAAGGGTACGCAAAGGACTTTTTTTGTAAAAAAAATCATTGTATCGACATCTAACTAAAGTAAGGCGAAAAAGAATCTAACTTTTTGTGATTTGCATAAAAATGAAAGGGTTGTAGCAACCAATTCATGGAGGGCAAAGTAGCAAACTCAGAAGGAGCGATTCATTTTTTGCGAGGATTAAACAATTTGTAAGCTTAACCAATAATAACTATGCGGAAAATTTTACTGCTAACGCTTTGCTTGCTCCTAAGCGTGGCCAGCCTTTCGGCTCAAAAGAAGAAGAAAACCACGCCTGATCCTGCTGCGGTAGAGCAAGCCAGCCCAGCAAAAGAAGAAAAGCAGGAAGAGAAGAAAAAAGACAAGTATGCCGAGTTGCTCAAAGATGCGACGGTGCAGCTGGGTCTTTTTGGCGTGATCGAGAAAGATGGGAAAACGTATTTCGAGCTACACGACACTTTATTGGGCCAAGAGTTGCTAGTAACCAGCCGAATTAGCGGCCATGTAAAGGGGCTCAATTTTGGCGGCGCGGGTATGCGTAGTCGCCCGCAGCAGGTTGTTCGATGGGAAAAAGCCGGAAAGCAAATTCTACTAAGGAGTGTTAGTTTTGATGCGGTGGCTGATCCCAATCTGCCGGTTTATAATTCCGTGAAAGCTAATAATTTTGAGCCCGTCATTATGGCTTTCGAGATTAATACGCCTGGTTTGGATAGTAGCAGCTCCGTTATTGAAGTAACGCCTCTATTCACCACGGATGTGCCTATGATTGGTGCTGTGGATCCGAGAGAAGAACGGGATTTTGGTTTGAAAGGACTGGATAAAACCCGAAGCCTTATCGCTCGGGTGAAGGCTTTCCCGATGAATGTGGAAGTGCGCCACATCCTTACTTATCGGGGGGCTGAGAAGCTGCCAGATAACCGGACCACAGGAACTTTGAGCGTAGAGATGAACCAAAGTTTCATTGCGCTGCCTAAAGAACCGATGCAACCTAGGCTTCACGACCCTCGGGTGGCCTATTTTAATTTACAGCAGATAGACTATGGCAATGCTGCGCAGCGTGCAGAAGCGCAGCGCTTTATTACTCGCTGGCGCTTAGAGCCTGTGGATATGGCTGCTTGGGAAAGCGGTGAGCTAGTGGACGTTAAGAAGCCGATTGTTTACTACATTGATCCTGCTACGCCTGAACAGTGGCGCCAGCCAATCATGCAAGGGGTGAACGATTGGCAAAAGGTATTCGAAGCAATTGGTTTCCGTAATGCGATCATGGCTAAAATGCCGCCTACAAAAGAGGAAGACCCAGATTGGAGCCCGGAAGATGTACGCTATAGCGTGATTCGCTACGTCACCACCGATATTCAAAACGCGATGGGCCCCCATGTACACGACCCTAGAACGGGCGAGATACTTGAGAGCGATATTATTTGGTACCATAACGTAATGAATTTGTTGCGTAATTGGTACTTTGTACAAACAGCAGCCGTGAATCCAGCGGCTCGTGCTGTTAAATTCGATGAGGCCGTTATGGGTGAATTGATCCGCTTCGTCTCGGCGCATGAAGTAGGGCATACCTTAGGCTTACCACACAATATGGGTTCTAGTTCAGCGTACCCCGTTGATTCTTTGCGCAGCCCCGGCTTTGTACAGCGTATGGGCACGGCTCCGAGTATCATGGATTATGCTCGCTTCAACTATGTTGCTCAGCCAGAAGATAAAGGCGCAGGCGTACATCCGGGCATGGGCCCTTACGATTACCACGCTATCCGATTTGGTTATCTTCCCATTCCAGCAGCAAAAAGCCCCGAGGAGGAAAGACCTTTCTTAAATGCTATGATCCTAGAAAAGGCCGATGACCCTATCTATCGTTTTGGTGCACAACGCTTCAGGGGCTTTGATCCTTCGGCGCAAACAGAAGACCTAGGCGACGATGCCGTGTACGCCTCCGAGCTAGGTATCAAGAACTTGCAGCGTATTGTCCCTAAGCTCATCGAGTGGAGTGCAGAAGATACGAAATTTTTCGCTGATTTGGAGGAGTTATACGGTCAAGTAATTGGTCAGCTCAATCGCTATAGTGGGCACGTAGCCAACAATGTAGGTGGTGTATATGAGCACCAGCGCTCAGCTGATGAGAACAAAATCGTTTTCACGCCCATTAGCAGCGAACAGCAACGAAGAGCAGTTGATTTTATGAATAACCAAATTTTCACAACACCTACTTGGTTAATAGACCCAGCTATCCTTCGTCGGATTTCGGCAGAAGGTGTTGCTCAACGTATCCAGAATTTACAATCGAGTGGTTTGGCAACCCTTTTCAATCCAGGCCGTCTCAACAGAATGGTAGAGCAAAAAGCAGTTTATGGTAGCCAGCAGTATGGGGTGGAAGACCTTATGGGGCAGGTAAGCAAGCATCTTTTCGATACTAAAATAAAGGAAGATGCTTACCGGCGAGCTTTACAACGGCAGTTCATCGCCGCCGCTGTTACCCTATTGCGGACGGACAACCTAGTGGCCGATGCGAAGGCTGCTACCCGCATGACACTGACTCAGCTACAAAAGCGCTTTGCAGCGGCTAAAGCAGAAACGTCCCTACAAGCCGCTCACCAGGCCGAACTAGCCAATATCATTGATCGGGAACTTAAAGGGCTCAACGCTTTGTTAAAAAGTAGTGGATCTTCCTTTGCCGACGACTTCAATTTTGAGGCCTTCCAAACGGAGGAACACTGGGGCTGTAGCCACCAGTAAATTAGCTTAATCTAAAAGGGTTTTGAAGACCCAATAGGGGAGGGGTGAGGCTAGGCTAGGCCGCATCCCTCCTTTGTGTTAGGCTTCTTATCTACAGTTTTATCGATAGTGCTGAAAGGGCTTGAAAAGTCATATTGTGAGCAAATAGGCATTAGAGTTTATAATGCCGAATGATTGCTAATAGCTTACTGCCATACTGCGGATCGTCGCTATAACCCGTATTGTCTAGCTCTTTTACCCAGCGTTGTAGATTATCACTGTAGTTCGCTAGTTGACTGAACTCCCTTTGCATCATTTCGCTGTGGGCCCGCCAATTAGCCCAGGCGCTAGGGTAGTAGCCATTGGGGGTGGCATTACCGAAGTGGTTATTGTTTTCAATAGCTCTAGGGTGGGTGCCTGCTTCACTATCTAATAGCCCCATAGCTAGTTTGGCTGCAACAGGTATGTGAAATTTCTCGGCTTCCGTGAGGGCTAATTGCGTAAAACGTTTAAGGTAGGCATCTACCGCCTCTTGCGGGTATTGATCAGGGTGCCAACTGTTTCCTTGCCCACTTTTTGGGCTAGCAGACCACATACTGAGCTCCGCAGTGGCTGCGCCACGCTGCTTAGCTAGATTGGCAGGAGGGGCACTTGCTCCTTGTGTTTGGCTTGCAGAAACCCCTGCTTTGCCTACGGAGAGGGTAAAGTCAATCTGCTTTTGAGTGAAAACATAGATAGCTAACAAGACCAAACCGAACCGAAACCAGGTAAATCGGAAGCTTTTGACCCAAGTAGGGGGTGTATAGTCCGTTTGTTGTAAGCGATGATGAGCTGATTTCCAAAGCCGACTAAGGCGAAGCCATAAACGCTGAAATAACAGCTTCCAATTGATCGAAATGACGGGGTTTTCCTGCGCTTGCTGCATGGATCTCCCCCCTTTTGTGGTGGTTGAGTTTTTCATAATACACTGATTTTTGCAACACTTTGTTCTTAAATAACCTTTCGTGAAACAAAAATAGTATAAAATGTTTTAATAAGCAAGTTTTTGTTGTAATTTTTTTATTTTTTACTTACTCACTGCTGCTTACCTCGCCGATTAGCCGCAGCGTAGTAATAGCAGGGTAGGTATTAGCGGTGATGGAAATCGTTTTAGCTTGTTTGCCTGTTTTATTGGTAGTATCGAAGCGTGCTTTTATGTGGGCTTCTTCTCCAGCAGGGATTGGCTGTTTTGGCCAGTCGGCTACGGTGCAGCCGCAGGTAGATCGGGCGTCGCTGATCAACAAAGGTACGAGGCCCGTATTGGTAAAGCGGAAGGTTTTTTCAATAAGGCTGCCTTCGGTTACGCTACCGAAGTAATAATCGGTGGTATCAAAGCTCATTTTCGCTACGTTTAGGGTATCTCTTAATCCATCCGCCTGTATAGGGTTGCGGATGAGGTCGGCATTGCTGATTTTGCCATTTACTGGCGTAGATTGAAACGCGTCAGTCTCCGTGCTATTAGGTTGGCAACTAACATAGAGTAGGCTACAAACCAGCGCAAGCACAAGATGAAAAGGGGACATAACTTCTTTTTATAGGAAGAACAAAGTGAGGAAGGTATCGGTTGTGGCTCAAGTACCATAAGGCGGACTATAAGCCTTCCTCTGGGCTACTAGCACTACGTTTTGGCAGGAAGGGGATTTTGAGCATTGCTCGGATATCGCTGTGTTCTTTTTCAGCCATAAAGGTATCCACGCCATAGACTAGTTTGTCGTTGTCAGCCGTAAGGTAGGTTCCAAAGATTCGATCCCAAATGGAAAAGATATTACCATAGTTGCTATCCGTGTAGGGCAGTTTATAGTGGTGATGTACACGGTGCATAGATGGTGTTACGAGCAAGACGCTTAGGCTTTTTTCTAGCGCAGGAGCTAGGTTTATGTTAGCGTGATTAAACTGGCTGAGTACTACACTGAGGCTTTGATAGAGAAAAACCAACCACATTGGTGCTCCAATCAATAGCACACCAAGGGTAGTAAATGCGAATCGGATCACACTTTCGCCTGGGTGATGCCGGTTGGCGGTGGTGGTGTCAACTTGTTGATCGGTATGGTGCACTAAATGGAATCGCCATAGTAGTGGCACTTTGTGTTCCACCCAATGCGGTAGATAGGCACCCAGTAGATCTAGTAATAATAAACCGACAAAAGCTGTTGCCCAAAGGGGGATAGGCATCCATTGTAAAAGCCCAAAAGTATTTGCTACGGCCCAGTCGCTGCTCATTACCAATAGGAAGGCTAGTGTGAAATTGACAAGGATCGTGGTAAAAGTGAAAAAGAAGTTTACGCCGGCATGTTGCCACTTATTGTAGGTAAAGCGAAAAAGCGGCAAGGCACTTTCCAAGAGCCAAAAAAAAGTGATGCCTCCTACGAGCAGCAGTGTCCTGTGAGCAGAGGGGATGGTGGCGAAATAGTCAACGATACCTTGCATGAGCCAAAAAATTTTTCAAAGATAAACGAAAAGAGCCAATAAAAAAGGCAGTGAGAATGAACGCACTGCCTTTTTCGATCGACCAACAACCACTAGTGAATATCGAAACTTTGGTTTTCTTGCTGTGCTTGCCGAACGAAGTCTTGGTATTCTTCTGGCGTGAGGCCATCCGTGCAATATTGTATAGGATCTACCTTTTGGCCGTCTTTAATTACTTCGTAGTGTAGGTGAGCACCTGTGCTTTGGCCAGTGCTACCAATAGTGCCGATGACTTGCCCGCGTAGTAGGGATTGGCCTACTTTAACGCTTATTTTTTCCATGTGCGCGTAGAGCGTTTGGAATCCGAAGCCATGGTTAATAATTACACAATTGCCGTAGCCATCGTGGCGATTGCCCGCGAACTCCACCTTTCCTTTTCCAGTTGCTTGGATGGGAGTATTAACAGGAGCGTTGAAGTCGATACCCCAGTGCATGCGCTGCGTTCTAAAGATCGGATGGATACGATAACCAAAGCCGGATAATTGCACGAGCGTTCGATCTACTTTATCTGCTCTTACTGGCTTGATACTCGGTATGCTAGCAAGCATTTCCTCTTTGTGTGCCGCCATTAAAGTGATGGAATCGAGCGAGCGGCTTTGTAAATCTATTTGATGCTTCAATTGATCGATTTGCTGCCGTAGTCCTGCTACTTGTTCGCCCGTTCTAGGAAGCTGCCGTAGGTTTTCGTAAGCGTCGTGGCCGCCGATGCCTGCATTCCACACATCTTCGTCTATCGGTTTCATGCCGAAGATCATTCGGTGTGCATGAGCGTCTCTCTTTTGAAGGTTTTCCACTACCTTCGAGACACTTGCAACTTGTTGAAAGGCCTCATCTATTTCAGCTCGCAGCAGGTCGTTCTCTTGGATAAGAAGTTTCTCCGCCGGACTGGGGAAGTAGCGGTGCGTGAACATGAGCATGATTAAGCCTGTAAACACTGCCGCACACAAGAATCCGAAGATTCTTAAAATGGTGTACCTAAGGGGCTCTACAACTTTTTCATATTGCAGGGTCTGCCGATTAAATACGTATCTTTCTCGCCTCATTAAAGCTTTGCTTTACTGACAAATAACGCAAAAACAACACAGTACAGGCGCCTTCATGATAAAAAATTGGGTTTGACGTTTTACTGTGTGCTTGTATGCGCTTAATCCCGAACTACCAATATATAAGAGAATCAGTCCTCTTATTTATCGGTATAAACACAAAGTTGAGGCTAAGTTTTAATACTTGCAAGTTTTACAAAAAAAACTTTTCCACATTATTCCTTTTTTGCGTATAAATTTGATTATTTTCTTTGTTTGTAAGTAATTTGATTTCAGTGCTGCGCTGTTTTTTGCTTAGCTTTGGGAACTTTTTTACGTTGACTACCGAATAACTCTATTCTAAAAACTTTATTTATTGTTTTCGTTAGCCTAGCGCACGGAAATGTCTAGTAGTGTGGTAAATTCGGTTGGCATAAATGCGGGGGCAGGTGTTTTTCATAGCGAAGCGGCTTCCTTTAGTTTTGCGCTAAAAAGGGAGTCTTGCCCCTGCAAGTATTGCCAAAAAAAACAGCCTTGATTCGGTGAGTAGGGAAAGCGCGACCCCGTGTAGTAGCGGCGAAGCCAAAGCGCAGCCAAATCTTGCGCTGCTAGGCAAAGAGCAGGATAGCCGTTTTCATATTTTCCGTGTTAAAGCAGGAATATTTACAAAAAAATCCTACTTTTACCGCCACGAACGACCTTGCAGCACAAGTGGCTGTAGGTTGGTTGCTTGCCAAGCATATTTTATAATACGGATGGGGCTCTTCACTTTTTAGCCACTTCCACCGAACATCTACTAGTTATGCAGAAATCAGCTAGCTTTTTACTACTATCCTTAGCGCTCGTATTTGCGCTACCGCTACAAGCCCAATTCAGAACGGCCATGCGCACGGCCGATAAGGAATACGAGCTACACGCCTATAATCTAGCGGTAGCTTCTTATCAGCAAGCCCTGAGTAGCCGCCCGGATGATTATGATGCTCTTAGCCGAATAGCCGATAGTTATCGGATGCTCAATCAAATGACGCAGGCCAATCAGTACTATACGCAAGCGGTGAGGGATAAGAAGGCTACGGCTCAGGTGAAGTTGCAGCACGCGCATGTACTCAAGGCACTTGGGCGTTATGATGAAGCTAAGCAATGGTATTTACTGTATGCCCGTGATCACGATGCTATAGTCGGCAATCATTTTGCGCAAAGCTGTGATTTTGCTAAGTCGCAACTGAGTAGCCCGCCCGTATTTCAAGCTACGGCCTCGCCGGCTAATTCTCCTACTGCGGAGTTTGGGCCTTCTTTCGCAGGGCAGAACCAGCTAGTTTTCAATTCAGCGCGTACGGATAAAGGAGGAACCTTTGATGGGCAGGCTAAGAATTATCCCTTCGTAGCGATGGTGGGTGCCGGGGGCGCGCTACAGGAGCCTTTTTTACTTCGCAATGGTTATAACAATACCGCAGGAAATGTGGGGCCGGTGAGCTATAGTCCTGATGGCTCTCAGGTTGTTTTTACACGTAACAACTTTGTTGACGGCACCCGGATGATCCCTGGAAGTGGTATTTCCTTGATTTTGATGATTGCAGAGGTGAATCCAAGTGGTGCTTGGGTGAATGCGAGACCCTTACCTTTTAATGGATCTGATTTTTCTACCGGATTTGGCACTTTTGCCCCTGATGGGCAGTCGATTTATTTTGCTAGTGATCGCCCGGAAGGCTATGGTGGTTTTGATATTTACCGAGCGGAATGGCAAGGCAACAACTGGGCTATGGTGCCGGAAAACCTTGGCACGGTCATCAACTCTACTGGAGATGAAATTACGCCTTTCTTCGATGGGGTGAGTTTGTATTTTTCTTCCGACTGGCATCACGGCATGGGATCTTTTGATGTGTTCCGTACGGAGTTGGTCAATGGCCGGCCTAACAACCTTTTCCACATGGGGAACGGTATTAATAGCAGCCGCGATGATTACGGCTTTATTTACAACCCAAGCTCAGCGATCGGCTACGTGGTCTCCAACCGTATAGGTGGAAGCGGGAATGAAGATTTGTATCGCATAAGCCCGGCAGGTAGTAGTCTTTCTATTGTTGTTCGTTCTGCCACCGATAATACGCCTGTCGCTAATGCCAGCCTTGATTTTGCGGCTTGTGGAGATCAAGCCTATTTGACGGATATCAATGGGCGTTATGCTTTTACGGCTGCAAGTGGTTTGAATTGTGAGGTCGTGATCTCTAAAGAAGGTTACTTACCGCAGCGCCTCAATTTGCAGATCACTGCCGCTAACCAGTCAGGGGAGTTACCTGTGATGCTGAGCAAAATTAGTGATGCCTATCAAGGCCAGATTATCAATGCACAAACGCGGCAGCCCATTGCAGGTGCTCAGGTGAGGGCGATCAATCGGGGCACCGGCTTACCCACGCAAGTAGGTACAGATGCTCAAGGCACCTATGCGATTGCGATGCAGCCTTACAATACTTACGATATTACCATTTCTGCGCCAGGTTATGAGACGCTTAATTTTCCCTTAGCGATGACAGATGGTGCCAATCGTAATATCCTAGGCACCCTTTCCTTACTACCGGGGCAAAATTTGCCTAGCCCAGGCAGCTCAACTAGCCCCAGCAACCCTAGCTTTAATGGCAGTGGTTTTGCGGTTCAATTAGCTAGTTTAAGCCAGGTGCCCGGCCAAGAAGCTTTCTCGGCTATAGGCGATCTCGGCCGCGTTTACACCGTCAATCAAGGCGGTAGCTATAAGGTGAGAATGGGGGTTTTTCAAACCCGAGCAGAAGCGGAACGCGCCCAAGCAGCGCTCAAACAACGGGGCTATCCGGGCGCTTTTATCGTTACCGACTCTGGCAATATAGCCGCTAATCCGGCCACAACTACTGCTCCCACAGCACCTACTTCTAGCAGGCCTGAGCCGGTGGCTGGCAGCGGTCCTTACTACGTGCAATTAGGCGCTTACGCTACGCCGCGTTTCTTCAATGCTACAAAGGCGCAGGCCCTGGGTACCGTAGTAGAACGCCAACGGGGGAATCTCACGCTCATGCTGCTTAACGCAGGTAGCCATCTCGAAACAGCAAGAAATCTACAGGCGCAAGCCCTAGGACAGGGATTTGATGGTGCCTTCATCGTCGTCGATCAAGGAGGAACGCTTACGAAGGTGCGCTAAGCGGATATCCTCTTTTTTTATTTCATATTCGTTACCGCTATCATCTTGTCTTCCACTAGTTGTACTAACTCCACGTAGCGATCGCTTCGTTTGGTACTTCGGTCGCGGTTGAGCGGTAGATCTACCTGCACGTGTTCCACAATCAGGCTGGGTGGTGGCTTCATCATGTAGATATCGTCGGCCAGATAAACGGCTTCAGCAATATCGTGGGTGACGAATATAACCGTAGGGTGAATACGGTGCCAAATCTCAGTGAGTAGGTCTTGCATTTGCAAGCGGGTATCAATATCGAGAGCCCCAAAAGGCTCGTCCATGAGCAAAATATCGGGGCTAGCGATGAGGCTGCGAGCAATGGCTACCCGCTGTAGTTGCCCACCGGAAAGGGTAGGGTATTGAGCGTAGCGGTGCTCTCGCCCAGCTAGTCCTACGAGCTTTATCATTTCCTCGGCTCGATCTAATCGCTCGCTTTTCGGCACACCTTGATAGACGAGCGGCAGCGCTACGTTTTCGAGCACGGTAAGCCAAGGCATACTGGAGTATTGTTGAAATACCATGCCTACGCGGTCGGATTCTTTAATCGGTTTTCCTTTGATGAGCACACTACCTGCGGTGGGTTGTTGCAGGCCAGCTACGTAGCGTAGCAAGGTGCTTTTGCCAGCACCTGAGGCTCCAAGGATGACTACAAACTGCCCTTGATTGGGCTTATCTTCTATGAGGAAATCGAGCCCATCGATGATGAAGTTCTTTCCGCCATCATAGCTTTGTTGGATATTGCGCAGCTCAATGATATTATCGAGAGGGGTATCAAGGAATAGTGCCATCTTAGTTCTTATTTGCGTCTTTTGAGAATCGGAGGAGGTATTCGCCGTATAGAACCAATAGGAGTGCTGCTAGGCATACTATACCAACGAAGGTTCCTAGCATGGCTAGGCTACTGCCGGTGAAGGCGCGTAATAATAAATAGAGCATCGGCACGCAAAGTAGCGTTACAAAACCCATTTTACTTTCTTGCATCCCTGCCCGAGTAGTAGTGAAAACTTTGTGCGGGAAGAGCCGATTGTTCATATACACAAAGAGCCGGTCTTGTAAGAAACCAATCAGGATAATGACTAATAAGACCGCGTAAACACTCGGCATTTTCCCCAGTCTTGCGAAAATATAGAGCAAACTACCCAAACCAGTATCGCGGTTCAACGATTCAGCAATGATGATGTAAGTCCAGCTAATAGCTGTTAATACGCGGATGTCGTCGATCAGTTTACCGAAAACAGCAGGTAAATAAACGGATTTGATGAGTTGCCAATCACTAGCGCCTAGCGTGAAAGCGGTTTTGAGATATACGTCTTCCGTTTCCCAAACCCGTTGCATCACTACGGGTAAAAGATAGACCATGATACCAAAGGCCAAGAAATTGACCTTCAGTGGTTCGCCATACTCAAAGGCTGCTACGAAGAGGGGGAATACAGCCGTTAGTGGGATGTAGCGCATCACATCAATCTGTTTAGCAAACATGGCTTTCATCACCGGACTAAGTGCTACCGGTATGCCGATCAGCAAACTAAAAAAGATGGCCCATAGATAGCCTTGGAGGTTGCGCCAAATAGAAATGATTGCGTTAGGAAGAATGCTTTTTGGTACCCCTTCTTTTGGCCACCACCAGGTTCCGTCTTCTGATCGGAGAATGCTTGGAAAGGCGGCTAATACATGGTGCGGAGGCGATAAAAGCGGATAGTCCTTTACAAATTCAGTGGCATTGGCGAGTACAATACTATCGGCCTTGAGGATGGAATCTCGCTGCATCATGGCTACACTGTCCATCGCTAAGCTCGAGGGCGGGCGGGTGTTGATCTGCACCAGCGGCCGATCCTTCGCTAGCAGTTCTGCTAGTGCCCACCAAGCAATTACGAAAACGACTAAGCCCGCTAACCCAAGCAATAGCTTTTGGGTGGCAGTAAAGCGATAAGGTGCATCAATCAACGACATAGAACTGATTTTCAAGCCGCCAAGATAGTGTTTTTAAACCGATACGACCAAGGGCACTCTTTAAATTTGTACTACATTTGCGGCATGATGGATCGTTTTTCCTATTGGTGGTTTCGGGGGTATTCCTTTTTGCGCTGGTATTACGGGGCAAAGACGCGCTTCGATGTACATACTCCTTTCCTAGCTGCTTTCCTTGTGGAGGTGGTGGAAGATCGGCGTTATTTCCACGCCTTTGGTTTGGTGGAGCAACTTCGCCGCTACTGGAAAAAGCAAAGCGGCACCGTGCCTACTTTGTCCCTAGGCGCTCCTAGTAAACTGAGCCAACGCGCCCAAAGACCCGTTAAGAAATTAGTAGCACAATCGGCCATCCCCCCTGCCTGCGGAGCGCTGCTTTTTCGCGCAGCACTCTGGACGCAAAAGCGACTCCACGACGCTTCCTCCCAGCCCTGCATCCTAGAGCTGGGAACGAATGCCGGCATCTCCACTCTCTACTTGCACTACGCTAATCGAAATGCGCAGCTACATACCATAGAGGGGAATCCTGCCGTAGCGGCTCTTGCTTCGCAAACCTTTCAGGTAGCGCGCTGTAGCCAGCATCTACAACAGCATACCGGTCTCTTTGAATCTGTATTGCCAAGTTTATTATCTACTTTTGAAGGAATCGATTTGCTGTTTATCGACGGCGACCATACCTACCAAGGTACGCTTTCCTATCTAGGTGCTTGTTTACCGAAGGCAATGCCCAACAGCCTCTTTATAGTGGCCGATATTCATTGGTCGGAGGAAATGGAGCAAGCTTGGGAAGCAGCTAAACAGCTACCAGCCGTGACAGCCTCGCTGGATATGTATCATTTCGGACTACTCTTTTTTCAAACGGGTCTAAGTGCCGATCTGCACTATTCCTACGTGGCCACGAAATGGAAGCCTTGGCGGCTAGGCTTCTTCGCCTAAACTACGCTTGCGCTACTAGGGAAGCCTTGCCCCTGCGTCAGCCAGCTCATTAAAAATTGGCAATTAGCAATCCGGCCATCACAAGCTATTGAATAATCAAAATCCTCGTTTCCTTGGCTTTGAGGGTAAGCGATTGATCTAATCTAGTTTTTTCGTCTCGGGTGAGGTCGTAAGCCTCCGTTTTAGGCCCAATAGCGGCTTGGTAGGGCTGTAAATCGATGCTTTGCGCACTGTTTTTTCCGTTGAAAAAGACGATCATCCGTTCCTCTCCGAGCTGGCGATAGAAGCAGTAGAGGCCATCTTGGGGCACGTATTGTCGGAAAGTACCTTGCCACATAACAGCATTATTTTTCCTAAAATTGGCGAGCCGCTTCACGTAATTGAAAATAGTTTGTTGGGTGGCGTTTCGATCTTTTTCTTGGAATAAATTCGGCTGATCTGAGTGCCAGCCACCTGGGAAGTCAACACGGCCGCCTTCCCCGAAACCGCCACCTTCGCCGGTGAAACCTAGCTCCGTACCGTAATACAACATAGGGATGCCACGTAGGCTGAGCAGCAGCGCGAGCCCGCTTTTGAACTTATCCATATCCTGCCCAACGACGGTAAAAAAGCGGGCGAGATCATGGTTGTCAAGGAAGACGACGTTCTTTTCTGGCTGTTCATACAGGTAATCTTGTGCCAGGGTATAGTAGAGGCGCAGCACGCCATCCGTCCAGCCAGGATCTTTGGCGAGTGCTTCGTTAATGGCGTAGTAGAGCTGGAAATCGGTCACGCCGGGCAATGCGGTGTTAAAGGGCGGATGTAGGCGATCGCCTTGTGTAAACCAAGCTTGTACGGCAGGCCCGTGTACCCAAGTTTCGCCAAAGATACCCAGTTGGGGGAATTCAGCTTGTAGCCGCCGATTCCATTCTGCCATAAAATGGGGGTCGGGGTAGGCGTAGGTGTCAATCCGAAAGGCATCTTGACCACTGTAGGCTGTCCACCAGATACTGTTTTGGATGAGGTAGTTGGCTAAGTGCGGGTTCTGTTGGTTAAGATCGGGCATGTGCTTATCAAACCAGCCATCGGTCATGAGTCTGCGGTCGTAGTCGGTGGCATAGGGGTCGAGTAGGGTAGTGGCGCGGTAGGTCGTTTGGGTGTATTGAGGCCACTGGTGAATCCAGTCTCGACTAGGAATGTCTAATATTTGGTAATGTTGATCGCCGACATGGTTGAAAATGACGTCCATAATCACTTTGATGCCACGCTCGTGTGCCATTTGCACGAGCAGCTTGTACTGTTCGTTGGTGCCTAAACGCCGATCGATGCGGTAATGATCCGTGACGGCATAGCCATGATAGGACTCGTAAGGCTGGTCGTTTTCCAAGACGGGATTGAGCCAAATAGCGGTTACGCCTAGCTGCTCCAAGTAATCTAAGCGCTCCATGATGCCGAGCAAATCACCGCCATGGCGGAAGAGGAATTTATGGCGTGCCACGCCCTGTTGTTGCATTCCTTCAACGCTATCGTTCTGTGAATCGCCATTGGCAAAGCGGTCGGGCAGGATGAGGTAAATCAAATCTTGGGCACCAAGCGGTGGTAAATTAGCTCCTTTTGAGGAGCTGCCGGTATTTTGTTTTTTACCTGCTTTTCGCGTACTTGTTTTTTCATTCCCTTGCTTTTCGCTGGCTGTCGCTTTGTTGGCTGTCGCTTTGTTGGCTGTCGCTTCGCTCGCAGGGGCAAGGGCTTTAGTGTCCGCAAGCGATTCCTCTGTTATTGAATCTTCCTGAGCGGCCCAAGACCGAGCTGCTAGCGTATAGTCGAAGCGGAAAATAGTTTGGTCCAGTTCATCTTGTAGTAGTACTTGGAATTTTTCTGCTTGGGCATCTTCACGGATGCTTAGTCCCAGAAAGAGATAGTTGGGGTTTTCTAAGCGTTTGAGGTAGGCCACACTGACCCCTTTTGCCTTTATTTTGGCTTGGGTGGCTTTGGCTACTTTGGGGGCATAGATGAGTAGTTCTAGGGTTTTATGCTGCATCCCGACCCACCAGTTGGGTGGCTCCACGCGGGGGCTAATTTCAGTAAGCCCGCTTGGCTCTCGTAGGAAATATTTCGACTCTTCCACCCCGACGGGTAGTTTTTGCATAGGGCTTTCTTCCTGTCCTTGAGCGGCTAAGAGGCCAAGGAAACAGAAGGCTAAGCATGTATGGATCAACTTTAGCATGTGGCGAATATAGTAAAAATGAATGATTAAGGTTAGTTGTTTCCTTTTTTCCAAAATTCGAGCCGGCCTTTACCCCTGATTTCTCGCTCTTTTAGCCGTTGTTCTTTACGCTTCTGGCGTTTTTTCTGGCGTTTGGCTTGCGCTCGGTCTTTTTCCTTTTGTTTATCGAACAGATCATGGCGTTTGGCTATAACATAGCGAACACTAATGGCTGTTTGGGCATACAAGAAATTGGTGCCACCACTCAGGTTGATAGCAGGTTTGAAGTCGTAGCTTAGATTGGTTCTACCGATGGTGGCTTCCACCCCCATAACGCCTGTGATGCCGACGGGGCTCTTCGCTTTTACTTCGCCTTTGAGCTCATTACTCCAACCGGCATGAATGCCTCCGCCCATGAAGAGGTTGAGCCGCCGGCTTAAAATGGGTTGGTGCTGCTTACCGAGAAGGGTAAAAAGCCCTTCGTCTTTGCTGATACTCGATTGGATAATGGCCTCGCCAACGAAGTTTTTATCAATCATGGGTAGCCTCAACTGAGCGCTGACGCCCCACTCGGTGCCGAAGCGCATACCAGCTGCTAAATCGTAGGATTGCGCGCTTAGATGATAGGAGACTAGGTAAAGGAAAAGAAAAAAAAATTGCTTCATCTCGGTGGGTGAGTAAGTTGGTTAGTGCTACAAACGTTTTATAGCCGACAAACTAATCTAATTACCAGCTATTTTTTTGCACTTTCTATGAAATTGTGTACTTTTGATGCAGGCTGCGATTGAAAAATTGCAGGCAAGGATAAGAAATCGCTCAAGCGGGCTCAAGTTTTTTAGATATGTTCAATAGAATTTTTATTGGGTTGCTCACTTTTTTGTTAGCTACCACGGCCTTCGCACAAGTAGAGGTAGAACTAACGCAACTTCTGACAGGGCTGAACCAACCTACGGCAATCGAAGCACCTAGAGATGGCTCTAATCGGCTGTTCATTTGCCAAAAAGGTGGTCGCATCCGCATTTTTGACCTTACTACCCAAATCTTACTCCCAACGGATTTTATCTCTATTGCTAATCGTATCAACACCCAATCGGAGCGGGGGCTATTAGGCTTGGCGTTTCACCCTGATTTTGCTAATAACGGACAGCTTTTTATCAGCTATTCGGCTAACGGTAGCTTCGGGGGATACGCTACGGGCACCAGTGTTTTTAGCCGGCTTACCTTAGCCAATCCTAGTGATAATACAACGGATTTAAGCAGTGAAGAGATTATCCTAACCGTTAACCAAGATTTTTCTAACCACAACGGTGGCCACTTAGCTTTTGGTCCAGATGGCTATCTCTATATAGGTATGGGCGACGGGGGCAGCGGTGGCGACCCTAACGGCCGCGGCCAACAAACTACTTCGATGCTAGGCAAAATGCTGCGGATTGATGTGGACAATGTTCCCTCCGGTGCTACTTACGGTATTCCTCCGGATAATCCATTCTTATCTAACTCAGCCATACTAGATGAAATTTGGGCAACCGGACTAAGAAACCCCTGGCGTTACTCCTTCGATCGGGCAACCGGCGATCTTTGGATAGCCGATGTAGGCCAAAACGCTCGAGAGGAAATCAATTTCGAACCCGCCAACAGCGGCGGTGGCTTCAACTACGGCTGGAACTGCCGCGAAGGTTTAATCGCCTACTCAAACCCATCCGCTGCTTGCAACAATGCAGGGACTTTAGTAGATCCTATTGCCGATTTCTCCCACAATAGCCCAACCATGGGAGCAGCCTCCATTACAGGGGGCTATGTTTATCGGGGGCGGCAATGGCCGGAATTACAAGGCACTTATATTTGCGCAGATTTTGCTACCAATAACCTCTTCACCATTCGCCCCGACGGTAATAATGGCTGGGCGGTAAGTGTCCAGCGTACGCTTCCTATCGGTGGGGTCACTACCTTCGGCCAAGACGAAGAGGACGAGTTGTATCTAGCAGATTTTAACGGCCGCCTCTACAAAGTGAGCGGCGGTGAGCCGAGCAGTCTTATTGATCCGTTGCGTCAAGCATCTTTTTCGCTTAGCCTAGCCCCTAATCCAGCTGATACAGAGGTTTATCTCAAGATCAACAACATCCCACAGCCGCTACAAATGGAAGGCCGCTTGTATAATCTACAAGGCCAATTGGTACACGAACAAAGTTGGGAAGCAGCCAGTGGCGAACATACAGCCCGCTTTTCGATTGCTCATCTGCCTGCTGCGGTGTATCACCTCGTTGTCACTTCTGCTATTGGAGGACGTAGTGTCAAGCTGGTAAAGGTTGGAAAGGGGTGAAGTTGTAAAAGGGTAAAGGCTCATGGTGACGCTAACAGCCAACAGCCAAAAAGGTGCGATAAAAGTGGTTATAAAAAAAGCCCCCCACACCTTTGGGCGTAGGAGGCTTTTTGCTCTTAGGAAGCTCAGTGCCGAAGGCGGGGCTCGAACCCGCATGTCTCGCGACACACGCCTCTGAAACGTGCGTGTCTACCAGTTTCACCACTTCGGCCGCAAACACTTTATAGTACCCTCGGAGGGAATCGAACCCTCACTCCCGAAGGAACTGGATTTTGAATCCAGCGCGTCTACCAATTCCGCCACAAGGGCAGGTACTAACTATAGCATTCATTTTTGCTAACGGGCAGCAAATATACAAGCCTTTTGCTTGTTGAGCAACTTTTGGTAGAGAAAAATTAAAAATTTTACATTCTTTCTGGCATCTCGATACCTAGCAAGCCCATACCATTGCGGAGCGTATTTCCAACGGCCTGGCAGAGTGCAAGGCGGAAAGCGATAACGGCTTCACTTTCCGCACTTAGGATGCTGTAGTCGTGCCAAAATTTATGAAAGCTCTTTGCCAGATCGTAACAAAAGTTGGCGATCAAGGAAGGGTCGTAGGTTTCAGCCGCCTCTACGAGGATGGCTGGGTAGCGATACAGCTGGTTGATCAGCTCTGTTTCGCCAAGGCTGAGGCTTGTAACAGTGGCTGCTTGCGCCAAGGAGCGCTCGCCTGCTTTGCGCTGTACGGCTCGGGTTCTGACGTAGGCATTTTGTATATAGGGGCCTGTTTGCCCCTGCATATCTACGGATTCTTTGGGGTCGAAAATCATCCGTTTTCTAGGGTTCACCTTGATGATGAAGTATTTCAGTGCTGCTAGCCCGATTTGGGTAATAATCTGCTGTTGTTCGGCTTCACTCAGTTCGCTGGTGGTGGCTCGCTCTTGGCTCGCTTGGCGGGCTTCCTCAATGACTTCGTTCATGAGATCGTCGGCATCCACAACGGTACCTTCTCTCGACTTCATTCGGCCGCTAGGCAGATCAACCATACCATAATTCAGGTGATACATACCTTCGGCATAGGGCTCTCCTAGCTTTTTGAGGATTTCAAAAAGCACTTGAAAGTGGTAGTTTTGCTCATCGGCTACAACATAAACCATTTTATTGACGCCAAAGTCTTCGTAGCGCAGCCTAGCGGTGCCTAGGTCTTGCGTGATGTAAAGGCTCGTACCATCGCTTCTCAAAACGGCCTTCTCGTCTAGCTTTACGTCGCGTAGGTCAACCCAGGTAGAGCCGTCTTCTTTGGTGTAGAAAACAGCCGTAGCGAGGCCTTTTTCAATGATGTCTTTCCCCAGCAGGTAGGTGTCGGATTCGTAGTAGAGCTTATCAAAGCTGACGCCGAGGCGTTGGTAAGTCTCCTCAAAGCCTTCATAGACCCAGGCGTTCATTTTTTTCCAGAGGGCTACGGTGTCGGGCTCACCTTTTTCCCAACTGAGCAACATTTCTTTGGCCGCTCGGCCTAGTTCGCTACCCTCGTTGAAATAGTTGTTTTTGTAGGCTTTGAAGAAGTCGGCTTCGCTTTGTCCATCTTTTGCTTTGGCTGTAAAGAGGGCTTTGCCTTCGTTGCTTTGTTGCCAAACAGCATATTCTGCTTGAAATTTTTGTTCAAACAGCACATAATAATGGCCCACAAAATGGTCGGCCTTTTGCCCACTACTCGCTGGGCTAGCTCCCTCTCCGAATAGTTGCCAAGCGAGCATAGATTTACAGATGGCAATACCCCGATCGTTGATTACCTGCACTTTGAAGACTTCATAGCCCGCAGCAGCTAGTATTTTGGCAACGGAATAACCTAACAGGTTGTTGCGAATATGGCCCAAGTGAAGTGGTTTGTTCGTATTGGGGCTACTGTACTCTACCATCACTTTCTGGCCTTTATCGGGCTGCTGGCCATAAGCCGAATCGGGGTAGATATGCAACAAGAAATCGCGCCAGTAGGTAGCGGCTACGCTCAAGTTAAGGAAGCCTTGGATGACATTGAATCCAGCAATGACCGCTAGTTTTTCTTGCAACTTTTCACCGATTGCCTCACCAATTTCTACGGGCTTAGCCCCTTTAGCAAATTTGGTGTAGGGGAAAGTAACTACGGTGAAATCACCTTCAAATTCCTTGCGCGTAGCTTGTAAACTTACGGCCAATTGACCGGCTTCAGGGCCGTATAAGTCGCTTAGTACGCTTTGAACGCCTTGCTCAATAATTGCTTTGATATCCATATTTTCCATAAGTAGCGCAAAAGTACCAATTAAAATTGAAAGCAGTCTCTCTTCGGCTCAGGCAGCATATCCTAAGGATGCGCACAGCGTGGCTTACTCAAAATTGGGAGGTGGAAGGCTGCCTTTCTAACAAGCTGGTGCCATCGGAAAGTTCCACGCTGAATGTAGTAGGTAGAACACCATACATTTTTTCATAAGCACCCTGGATAGCTTGTTGGAAGGCAGGAAGCTGCTTCGTTTGGATCAAATTCAGGGTGCAACCACCAAAACCGCCACCCATTATTCTGCTACCGGCTACACCAGGGAAGGATTGGGCAAATTGCTGTAAAAAATCGATCTCTTCACAGCTTACTTCGTAGTCGTCGCGTAAGCCTTGATGTGTTGCGTTCATGGCGGCTCCTAAGCGCACTGCGTCGCCGCTTTGCAGGGCAGCGATAGCTATTTCTACTCGCTCTATCTCTTGGGCTACATAGCGGCAGCGCTTCAGAACAGTTTCGCTAACTCTAGTCGCAATCAATGGATAAGATGCCCAAATACTAGGCTCTTTTACCGTTGAGTTCAAAGCACCGATTGCGGCAGCTTCTCGACTAAGGGGAGGACTGCCTCCATTTAATAAATCAAGCAAGGCCGCTAATCCAGCTTTACATTCCGCCACCCGCTGCGGATAGGCCGAACTCGCCAAGTCGTGGCTTACCATTGAGTTGACTAAGAAAAAAGTGTAGCCAGGCAGATGAGCACTTAATTTGGCTACCGCCAAGCTACTGCAATCTAGCAGTAAAACCTTATCTTTCTCTCCGTTCAAGCTGGCAAACTGATCCATTATGCCGCTGGGGATACCCATGAATTGATTACTCGAACGTTGGCAAAGCTGCGCTAGCTCAGAGCGGCTCAGCGGGCTACCCAGCAATTGATTGCAGCTAAAAGCCATACCGCCTTCCATCGCTGCGGAGCTTGATACGCCACCGCCAATGGGTAAATCGCCACCCATAACTACTTCCAAGCCACCGAATGAGTAACCTAGCTTGCGGAATTGTTGTACAACCCCTAGTAAATAATTGACCCAACTGGCATCTACTGGCTCATCTTGGTCGATGGGTAGGCTGGCCTGCTGTCCAAGGTCTAGCGCATGTAGCACTAGCTGCCTGTCGCTTCGCTTTCTAACGGCAAAATAGATCGCCTTGTCAATAGCCGCAGGCATCACCAACCCACCGTTGTAGTCTAAGTGCTCCCCGATTATATTAATACGGCCAGGGCTTCGCACAACCCAGTCCCAGTCTGTACTAGCTATGGCCGCTGCAAAGTGCGAGGGATAAGTCATGATTTGCCTTGCTTTTAAAAAAAATTAGCCCTAGGGCTACTCACTCATATCCATGTTATGGAAAATATTAGCCACATCATCATCCTCTTCTAACATATCGATTAGACGAATGACAGCTTCTACTTCTTCATCATTGAGGTTTTTGGTATGAGAGGGCAGGCGAACGAGCTCCGTGTTATTTACTTCAATACCCTTTGTCTCAAGTGCCTTTTGGAGGCTACCGAAATCTTCAAAGGTGCTGAAGAGGGTGATTTCTTCCTCATCCACTTCCATGCTTTCGAGACCAAAATCGATGAGCTCGAATTCCAGTTCTTCTACATCCCCTTTGAACTCATCTTTTTTGATTTTGAACTGGCCTTTGCGGTCGAACATATAGTCCACCGAACCACTTACACCCATGCTACCACCGTATTTGCTAAATACGTGGCGAATGTTGGCTACCGTTCGGTTATTATTGTTGGTAGTAGCTTCCACAATCACGGCTACACCGTGCGGAGCATAGCCCTCGAAGGTTACCTCGGTATAGTCTTCTGCGTCTTTGCTCGTGGCGCGTTTGATAGCCGCTTCTACGTTCGCCTTGGGCATATTGACGGCCTTAGCGTTCTGTATGGCCACCCGCAAACGTGGGTTGTAGGCAGGATCGCCGCCACCTTCTTTGATGGCCATAGCAATCTCACGACCCACTTTGGTAAACGACTTGGCCATGCCGGCCCAACGTTTCATTTTTCTGGCTTTGCGGTACTCAAATGCACGTCCCATATTGGTTGATCTTCTTAATGATTATCCTTTTTCGCTCAGAGCGGGCACAAATTTAGGCAAAGCTAGAAGTATTTCCCTAGTATTTATTAAAAAAAAGAAAAGCGCTATACGGTATGGATTATATTTATTGGCTGCCGCTCCGCTCGCAGGGGCAAGGCTTAGTTGCCGAAGAAAAGTTGCTTAGAATTTTTGCAAAAAAAAGCTACTCTGGTAGCGATTCCCACCAATAACAAAAAAACGTGACGACCCGAAAGCCGCCACGTTCAAAAAAGTGTATTTGAACTAGATTTATCGTACGAATTTAATCGTTTGCAGGCCTACACGACTTGCTACATTCAAGAGATATATACCGCTTGGCAAATCACCTAGCTCAATGGAGGCATTATACGTGCCCGCCTCTAAGCGGATACGCTCTTCGTATAAACGCTGACCGCTGAGATGCAAGATATTGATGCTCACTAGATCTGCCGCAGGAATATTAAGCTGGTAACGAAGGGTTTGACCAACCGGGTTTTGTAACAGCTCCAACTCAATAGCTGCCGCTGTTGGATTACTGACCGATGATACGGTATTACTTCTTAGGTAGGTATTGTACATATCTAAGGCACTATTGTTTTGCTGGAGGTCTTCTTCTGTGAAACAGTTTTCCATCAGGTAAGCTAGGAAGTCTTCGTCCGTTTCAAAGAGCGGAGCATTCAGGATGCAACTATCCAATTCTATATCACAGCTTTCGGCAATCTGTAAAAGGAAGTTTTGGAAAAGCCCTTCGTTTTCATCGGCTATTGTAATCACGCATTCCTCTATTCCACTATCGCACTGCCCGTCATCTACTATGCTAAAACCAAGACATTCCGCAAAACAGCTATTGGGCAATCCTATTACATATCCCATGGAGTCGATAGCACAAACGAAAGGCTCGCTAGGATCGATCTCGCAATCGCAATCGCCAAAGGG
>DAINNZ010000001.1:25907-49445 GCA_036735605.1 Lewinella sp.
AGTCGCCTTCTACCACCGTAAGGCCAAAGCAGGCAGCGAAGCAAGCATTGGGTACCTGCAGGGTGAAACCAGCCGAGTCGGTAGCACAAACGAAAGGCTCGCTAGGATCGATCTCGCAATCGCAATCGCCAAAGGGGTTGCCACCGCCGTCGCAGTCGCCTTCTACCACCGTAAGGCCAAAGCAGGCAGCGAAGCAAGCATTGGGTACTTCTAAGACAAATCCATTAGAGTCGGCTGCACAAATGAAAGATTCCAATGGGTCAAAACTACAATCGCAGGGATGGTCTTGCGCCTGAATGGCTAGTGTAGCCATCACGGCTAGGAGAATAAAGTATATTCGTTGCATTTGAGTTGTTGTTTAAATGAAAAAATGCGTTTGTTATCATACCGTATGCAGAAAAGCTAGGGGCTGTTGCCTAGGAATTGAAAAAAAATAATTTTCACTACTTTACTTCCTTCAGGCAACACAATAAACCAGCTAGGCATATAGTAAAATAGGCAGTAGGTTTAAACTGTCTTCAATCTATTCTTGATATGCGTAGTTTACTTAGACGAGTGCTTGTTTTATCGCTTCTACTTACTTTTGTGTTTAGTAGTTGCGAAGAAACCTCTTTTGACGTAACGGAAATAGAAGTAGCGCCCTATGAGCCGCCAACAGAAATCACCAATACGCTCATTCGAGCACTTTCTGCTGAAAATCAAACTGGGCTCGAGCTTGGCTGCTTATCGGTTCAGTTCCCCTTCCAACTTTTATTGAGTGATGGAAATAGCGTAACGATTAATTCAGAACTAGCCTTTGAAGAACTATCGGAAAATGCTACTACACTCACAATTGTTGATTTTGTTTTTCCTGTTACGGTCCTTCACCCTGCTGGATATAACCAAAACTTAGCCAATTGGGAAGAATTTACGCAGGCGCTAACAACTTGCGTACCCGATAGTGGCTGGACTACGCTGCAAGTACCCGCTTATGTAATCAACTTCGATAATAGCTGCTACGCTTTAGTCTATCCGGTTTCACTCGTAGATGTAAATGGAGACCACTTTAGCGCCTCATCTGCCAGCAACTTAGTCAATCTAACCGCTGCGGAACAGCTTTTTTTTAGCTTCCCACTCACTTTACTGGATGAAAACGGAACAGCTATTCTTATTCAAGATGCACAAACACTTCATGCCAGCTTGCAATCTTGTTTTCATCAAAGCACTATCTCAATCGAATATGTGAGCCCCGACGGCAGTAGCATCAACTGCTTTGACCTGATTTTTCCCTTCTCTATTAATCTCAACACAGGGAATACGGTGGAAATACAAAACGGGGAGCATTTTACCTCTTATTTATATGGCGGTTGGTTTGACGACTTCGTTTACCCCATGCAACTGTATTTGAATGAGGCCGATTCTATCCTCGTTGTTGAGAATGGACAAGAATTCAACGCCCTTAGCACTAGCCGCTGTGAAGAAATACAAATTTATGTTGATTTCATCGTCCTATTAACTGCTCCGCCGAGTTGCTTTGAAGCCGTTTTTCCCATCGATGCGATAAGGCCTAACGGAAGTATAGTGTCAATTCCGGATTTGGCGACCCTAGCAATCCTAATACAAGAAAATGAAGCTATTTTCTATCGTATCGCTTTCCCCATACAGCTCGTACTAACAGAAAGTGGACAGACGGTAAGTGTAGAAAGTTTGGAGGAAATACTCGATTACCTGGAGGCTTGCGACTAAGCCATAAGCGCTAAAGGAATCTCCCCAAAACCAATGATATGCTAACAGCTTCGGTATTGGAACAATGTAAGGCAGGAAAAGAGAGCGGATACAAGGCTCTTTACGAGGCTTGTGTGGGCTATGTGCTCGCCATTGTTCGGACGTATATAAAAGACGAAGGGCTTCACCGCGATTTAGTGCAAGATATTTTCGCACAAACCTTCTCCAAACTTGCTAGCTTTGACGCAGTAAAAGGGGATTTTAAGTTTTGGATCCGTAAAGTGGCCGTCAATCAATGCCTGATGCATATCCGAAAGACTAATCTGTTTTCAAATGTTATTCCCTTAGATAGCTATCAAGAAATAGCCGGCGAGCAACAAAGCAGCTTCCAGCGCCACCTAGAGCAACTCTCTAAAACAGACATTCACCAACTGCTAGAGGAAATGCCCGAAGGTTACCGAACCGTTTTTTTATTGATAGCCATCGACGATTTTAAACACGAAGAGGTAGCTGAGTTGTTAGGCATCACACAGGCTACCTCTAGGTCACAGTACCTAAAAGCACGACGCTGGATACAGCAGCATATCATGACCACCACTAATGCTGAAAAATATGGATTCTAAATTCGAACACTTCAAACAGCCTTTGCGGGAGGAGCATAATGAACTGCCGCCCGACTTTTCTTGGGAGGAAATGAAGCCGGCCATCTTGGGTAAAATGGCCGCCCAACCTACCGCTAAAAGACGCTGGCCTTTGCTATTCTTGCTCGCAATTGGCCTCGGTGGTTGCTTGTCCTATGTTGCTGTTCAAGCCTACCGGCAGAACACCCACTCAACGGCAGTTGGCAGCAGGGATACTTCGACTGAATTAGTCGCTGCGAAAACTACCAAAATAGCCAAACAGCAGCCCGAAAAGGAAAGTGAAAGCGACTCAACCACCACTTTAAAGCCGGCTACTACTAGCGAATCTGCTCCTGCTGCTGCTGTAATTCGTTCAGGCAATCGATTGGAAGCAGCAGTTTTGCCCGCCTCATTAGCGGATCCATTTCTAGCACTTCGCCTACCAGCCGTAGCACTTTTACCCGTTCAAAAGCCCCTTTCCTTATCGCCAAGCTTTCGGAATTCTCCGTTGTCGCTAGCCGCCACATCTGCTCTGAGAGGAGCCAATGATTTTTACGAATATAAGGCGCAACCGCTCGACGAAAAGGCTATCGATAGCGGCGTAACAACCGCTAAGCTGCCGACTAAACTGCTCGCGCTACTAGAAGATTCAGTTACTATTCACTATTCCGCCGAAATAAGTAAACTGCCCACTTTGCCCCTTTCTGGCTTCAAGCTAAAAACTACGCCAAAGCTTAGCCAAGATCGGGTAGTAGAGGTGTTGCAAAAAGAAAAATCCTCTCGCCGTTTAGGGTTGCTTATGGGCACTAATAGTGCTAATGAGCAAGCTATTGCGCTAGCTACACCCGCTGTAACAGCTGCGGAAGAAAGCCGCTATGCACCTTTTGTTCAGCTACACTTGGAACTTCCGCTGTCTGCTCATTTCTTTACACAAGCAGGTATAAGATGGCAGCAGAGCAACTCCTTTTTGCAATACAGCTCCTCCAATTCCACCACTTCGTTAGCTTCGGATGTGGTGCTACTGAGAAGCATTAATATAAGTAGTAACGATACATTAGAAAGGCGGGGGGATACCCTACTAGCTGCCATAGAACATCGCCGGCTAGGGCAGTTCAATCAGCGCAACTTATGGCAAATTCCACTAGCTATTGGCTATTGTAAAAACTTAGGTGCTTGGCAAATCGGCCTACAGGCAGGCGTAGTATTCCAATTCGCTAGCCAGCAAAAAGGCTTGTTGCCACAAAGTGATGGTAGCCTTTTGAGTTTACAAGCCGCCGCCGAACAGCGCCAAGGCAGCCATAATTTGGCCTTACATTGGCAGGCTGCTTTACGCCTGCATTACCAGCTTTCTAAGCGTTGGGGCCTTGGTGTACAGAGCAGTTTTACAAAAATAAACCAAAACTGGCGGCCTAATACTTTAATGCCACAGCGGCCACTCCTTAGGGAGCAGGCAATCGGCCTATACTGGTACTTCTAGGAACCAAGAAGCCTTTTAATTGGCTTGCGCTACCAAGCCGACCCTTGCCCCTGCACGGCGTGCCCGCCTGCCCGTATAGGCTTTAGACAGGGCGATCGAAGCGGCAGCCCCCAAAAAACACAGCGCACATCAAGGGTAAGTAGGCCTATCCTGGAGGGGAGGGGTATATGTTGTAAGGGAGGTAAAACAGAAAATAACAGCCCTAGATTAGGTTACTTTACCTTGAATAGCTAGCTTTGCGGCCGTAAAATGTAAAACCGACTGTATGCCTTACTTATTCACTTCTGAATCTGTTTCGGAAGGACACCCCGATAAAGTAGCCGACCAAATCTCTGACGCGCTAGTCGATCATTTCTTAGCTTTCGACCCCCAATCGAAGGTAGCTTGCGAAACCCTAGTGACCACGGGGCAAGTAATTTTGGCAGGAGAAGTGAAATCTACTACTTATCTGGATGTACAAAGCATTGCGCGAGACGTGATTCGCCGTATTGGCTATACTAAGTCTGAATATATGTTTGAGGCAAACTCTTGTGGGGTGCTATCGGCCATTCATGAGCAATCGCCGGATATTAACCAAGGTGTTGAGCGAGCGGTGGCAGAAGACCAAGGTGCTGGCGACCAAGGTATGATGTTTGGTTATGCCACCAATGAGACCGATAATTATATGCCACTGGCACTAGATTTGAGCCATCGCATCCTGCGCGAGCTGGCAGCTATCCGGAAAGCTGGTGAAGAAATGACCTATTTACGGCCCGATAGCAAAAGCCAAGTAACGATTGAATACAGCGACGATCACAAGCCGCAGCGAATCGATAGTATTGTGGTTTCTACACAGCACGACGACTTCGAGGAAGACCGTAAAATGCTTGCCCAAATCAAGTCGGATGTGATTAATATTGTTATTCCTAGAGTAAAAGCGCAGTTAAAGCCCTCCTTACAGCGCTTGTTTACTGATGCGATCACCTATCACGTGAACCCCACCGGCAAGTTCGTTATTGGCGGCCCACACGGGGATACAGGTCTTACAGGCCGTAAGATAATCGTGGATACTTACGGTGGTAAAGGTGCCCACGGCGGGGGGGCTTTCAGCGGTAAAGACCCTAGTAAAGTGGATCGTTCGGCAGCTTATGCCACGCGCCACATTGCGAAGAACCTCGTAGCGGCTGGCGTAGCGGATGAACTGCTGGTGCAGGTGAGCTACGCCATCGGGGTAGCGAAGCCAACTAACATCTATGTCAACTCCTATGGCACGGCTAAAGTGGATATGACAGACGCGCAAATAGCCGATAAAATCATGGCTATTTTCGATATGCGGCCCTATGCCATTGAGCAGCGTTTGAAACTACGCACGCCCATCTACGGCGAATCGGCAGCTTACGGCCACATGGGGCGGCAGTCAGAAATCAAGCAGGTTAGTCTTACCAACGGTTCGGGTGAAACTACCCATCTAACAGTGGAAACCTTTACTTGGGAAAAACTCGATTACGTGGCACAAGTGAAAGCAGCCTTCGGTTTGTAAGTGCTTGGTGCTTTACCGTTTTCAGCCGTTTGATGGTTTGCCGAACAAGTCTATTCTATAAGCGGGCACGCGGTGTCCACGTGGACTCGTTGCTCTCGCCCAATCCTAGGACACAGTACACGGTCACGCGGGTGCGGCGGGGAAAGTGTCTATCCATATGGGGACAGGTACGGGCTTGTTGTTCTCGCTCAGGCTCAGTATCCAGTACATAGTACGGGCAAGCGGGCACAAGTGCAGGGGCAAAGGTAGCTTAAAAGCGCAAAAGCGACGGCTTAAGAACCGCTCGCTGCGGCAAATTTTCGCCCCAATTTTGCAACGCCATACAGCGCGATAGAAGCATGCTTTTTCCCGCGATGAAAAAAAAAGTGAGCAGAATTGTCATAGATTAGTTTAAATAAGCTACTTTTGAGGCTGGAAGTGACACAACTAGGTAAGTTTTGTCGCTTTCAGTTACTTAACTTTAAGCAACCTATCTACTATGATTTCCTAGTGAATACGTTGCTTTAGGCCAGCTTATTACCAAAAGTCAATCCCAATTTATGAAAAAGAATTACCCTACTGTAGGTCGCGCATCACTTGTGTTGATGGTGGCCTTTTTGCTATTTAGCAACCTCCTATCTGCTACTATTCCATTTGCGCCGGGTGCTTGGCATGCAGCGATTACGAGCCAACAAAGCTTGCAGCCACGCCGTTTAGGCAGCATTCCTTTTTTAGCCGAAATGTTGATGGCTCACCAAGCTCGTCAGGTGCAGCAAGTTGCTCCTAACGCCGTTTGTTTTGATGTTTTCACTGCTGGCGACGACGCCTCCTACTGTGCGGGCGATACAGCCATCTTGAAGGGTGGCTACGACGCTTATGTAGGTTCTGGTAGCGAGATACTATTCTGGACGGTCATGAGCGGAACGGGCACCTTAAGCTATTCTGGTGCGGGCTTCCCGCAGGGAGGGTCAAGCATAAACTCGCCTAATGGCAATTTTAGTACAATGAACCCGCCACGCTATATTCCTGGCCCTGGCGAAACCTCAGCTATCTTAGAGTTAAGGACTTTTAGCAATGATAATAACTGTGAAATTCAGACCGACCAGGTTACCTTGTTCTTCGATCCTTTCCCACAGCCAGAGATTGCCTACAGCCTTGCAGGCATGCCCGCGGATACGATTGTGCCATTAGAGACTTCCGTTGATACAATCTGTCCGGGTACAGAGGTTGGTTTATCTATTTTAAATGCGGCTACTATACCCAACTCTCAGCAGTTTGGTTATACCGTTTTTTATGAGGTGACCGTGAGCAATGCGGGGAACTTGGCGGCTGTACCAGGAACGGGTGTCTATTACCTCTCTGCAGCAGGATTTGCTACCAACTTTGCTAGCCTCACATTCAATAATACTACGGGGGCAACACAGCACTATGTTGTGAGCATGAAAGCGTATTACGAAACAGATCCGATGAACCCTGGGTTAGCATCTGGCCTTTGTTTGGGGGATGCTGCTGTCTTTGATTTCGCTGTGCTCAATACACCCCAAGCCACCAGTGGTATCGAGGGGGTTATTCCTGGCAACCCCAATATCTGTGAGGGCGAAGATGCGCTTATCCGTATTACAGGCACGACCTTTACTACCGTTACTTACCGCGTGGATACCATGGCAGGGGGAGCGCTGCTAATGGGCGCTGATTCCACCATTCATATTGATGCTAGTGGTATCGCAGATGTTTTTCTGCCTACTGATAACCTTGCGGGCGACTCATTGATTTTTAACTTATTATCTATCCGCTATCAAACAGCGGCTGCTTGTGCGCGCGCCCTGAACGAACAAGAAACAGTTATTGTCCTCAATAGGCCAGATGCTTCTTTAGGGCTCGTGTTCTTAGCTGATACGGTTCGTTGTAATGGCGATTTCTCCTCTATTCAAGCACGGCTCTTTACCGATGCACCGGGTATGTACAGTATCAATTATCAAGTATATAATACGAGAGGTATCAGTAGTATGGCAACTGCTTCAGTAAATGCTACCAATTTCTTAGGGATTAATTCTGGTGATTTCACGGTAAGTCCTACCGCTAGCCATCCGTTAGGAGACACGATCTTCATCAAACTAGTGGACATCACTAGAACCGACATTATGCCTAATTGTGTGGCTACTATCAATGATTCTATCTTTGTAATTGAAGAAGCGGAGTCTTTTGCTAGCTTTGAGGTAAAAGTAAGCGGCCAAGATTTCATGATCGTTAGCCCCAACAACACCCCAGTAGTCTTTAATGTATGTGACGAGACAGACTTAAGCATTCTATTAGATTCACTCAATGAATCGGTAGCTGGCTTGCCTACCAGGATGCGTTTACGGGTCTTAGAAGATGAGTATAATTTACTAGGATTGGGCACGGTACTAGATGGTGGCACTGAGATAGTAGTGGATACAACTATCGCTGGTTTTAGTATTGATACCTTCTTAGATGTACCAAATAACTTAACGGTTTCGACGTCTATCATTCTGACAATTCGGCCTTATTTTGATCTGGATGGAGTGGCTGGTTTAACACAAGCTAATGACTGTGCATCCAGCAATGGTTTTAGAATCCGAATCAATATCCTACCTAGCCCTATTGCTAACATAATGGTAGAGAATATGGCGGATACTACCGTATGTGTAGGGGAAACTATTAACCTACGGATTACAGGTCCTGAGAACGGCTCTGTTACGCTAGCCACAGGCATTGCGGGGGCTGCGCAAACAATCGCATTGGATGCCACAGGCGTAGCTTTGGTGCCCAAAACAATCACGGAGAGCACGCTATTCACGCTTACATCAGTAAGCACGATGGCACCACCTGCTTGTATGAGCATCATCAACCGCCAACTCATCATCAACACGGAATCGCGGCCAATGGCTAGCATAATGCTAGTGGAAGACACCATTTGTTACGAGGCTAGTACCATGCTGGCTGTAAGCTTTACAGGTAATGCGCCTGCCTACAGTTTCACGATTGATAGTGCAGGAACGGCGGTCTCTTACACGGCGACGGCCGATACTCTGTTGCCAATTAGTGAAGCTACCGTGGGGGGGATTTTCACCCTCCTGAATGTTGCCAATGCGGGCACTACACGCAATTGCCCTTGGCTAGCCCCCACTATATTACCTGCTGATATGCTAGTCGTTGAATTAGATTTAGTAGCAACCGTAAACATCAACTTCACGGCTGCCGGCCTACAAAGCATCGATGGAACAGCTAACCCCACCGATACCATCATTGTGTGTAGTGGAGAAACTACTGAATTTGCTAGCACATCCGTAGGTATTCTGGGCGCTGATCCTAGTGTTCAAACGGGCTTGCCCGTTTATTTCCGCATAGAAGTATCCGATCCATTAGGTGCTTTTCCTGGTTTTAGTGCCGATCAGTTCATCCAGTTTACGGGCGGAGGTATTTCTGATATCTTAGCTGGCCAGACCATCAACAATACGCTAGCCGTAAGTGCTGATGTTGTGATCACTTTCACTCCCTTCTTTTTCGATAATAGCAATGGTGCACCAAGCTCTGCCGATTTTGCACAGGCTTGTAAGGGGGATCCTATTACTAGCACAATCCGAGTAAACCCATTACCCCGCATTACTTTTGGAGGCAATACCACTATTTGTGAGGGCGATTCTACTATCCTAACCTTCACGGGCTTCCCGAATGGTTCCATCACTATTACGAGTACTTCTCCTAGCCCCGGCTATCCGATGGGCTTCAACGATGGCGATATTGTAACCCTTAACAACACAGGGGTTGGCACTTTGAAAGTGGGGCCCTTAATGAATGCTACCTATACCGTAGGTAATATCACCGATGGAACACCGCAAATGTGCGTTAATACGACCACTTTGGATGTGAATGTAGAAGTAGTACCTACACCTGACGTGACCGTTAGTGCCACCAATAGCGCCGTTTGCTCTGGTGCTACTACCACTTTTGCGCTCAATGGTGGCCCAGCCGGAGCCGTGGTTTATTATCACATAGATACAGCGAGCACTTCTGGTACACTGATTGCCACCACCGTTACTTTAGACGGTACGGGATCAGCTACGGTTACTACGCCTAGCCTGCCAGAAGACATGTTGGTGTATATCGATTCTATCGATACCCAATCGCCTATCGTATGTAGAAATATATTGGGCTACGATTTCCTGATCGTTGTGAATTCCCCACCGGCAGGGACGCTTTCTAGCAATGGTCCTGTATGCACCGGAGAAGCAGTTCAACTTACGTATGTAGATGCTTTAGCAGACCCTACCGATAGCTACACGCTCATCGTAAATGGCACCACTTACAGCGGTATTACTACGGGTACTGCCTTCCAAGCAGCCGATACCACTACTTCTTATGTGCTAAACGCTATTACGCAGGAATTTGGCCAGATGTGTAGCGATACCATCACGGCAGGTGTAGATACATTGGAAGTAGTGATTGAGGCAGTTCCAGCAGCTACACTCAGTGGAACTTTGGGTGGGCTACCCGCCACCGCTGATGCTAGCACTCCTTTTGTAGATACCGTTTGTTCAGGCACTGCCTTTGCGCTTGCGACAATGGGAATGCCTGCTACCTCTTCTATTGGCGATCCGTTATTTTACGAAATTATGCTCAGCGATACGGCATCGGTGCTCAGCTTGGGCAGTGGAAGTGTTTTAGTTCCGGCGGCGGCTGCTAACGCGCTTTTAAGCGGTATCGGCAATATGCTAACCTACACGGGCAGTGGCGATTTGGCCTTGGTGCGTGTAGCCGTGCTACCTTACTACGAGTCGAACCCTAGCGGCCCAGATGGCCCACTCACGGCAAGTGCTTGCCCAGGCGATACCGTCTTCGTAGATGTGTACGTTCGCCAGCAACTAACTTTCCCCACGCTCACGCCCGATATGGCCACAATTTGCCAAGATTCTAGTGTTATACTGAATTTTGCAGGAGGTACGCCCAATACACGCGTAACTTTCTTCTACAATGGCCTTACGGATATAGTAGATTTGGATGGTAACGGCAACGGCCAATCGCAGCCTATTACGCTTATCACTACGACCAACTTCTTTGTGACCGGTATCTCTACGCTATCACCCGCAGCTCCTTGTACGCGCTTGCGTACGCCTTCGGCACCCGTTTCACCTTTCGATATCACTGTCACGGTTGTGCCAACGCCTTTCGTCACCACTTTCGCTTTCCAGCAGGATACGGTTTGCCACGGGAATGTATTCACCGTAAATATCGTTGGTACACCCAATGCCACTGTTTACTACGATATTCCTGACGTGATGTCCGGAACAGTAGTCACCAACGGCGCTGGCGTAGCTAGCTTTACTACTGCTGCCGATGCCCCCGACTTTACTGCTGAAACCGTCACTATTACCCTTGATAGTATTGTGTCTAACACGATGCCAAGTTGCCCTAAACCAATCGGTCAATCAATCACCGGTTTGGTAAAACCCCTTCCTAAGGGAACTATTACGGCTAATGGCCCCGCTTGTGCTGGCGGATCAGTCGATCTGATCTTTAATGCGCTTACTAGTCCGGTACAGGATTCCTTCCGTATTCGCGTCTTCGGACCGAGCGGCAGCCTGGGCTTATCTGTAGTAGCGGATGGCGGTGTCGCATACACTGTCACGGAGCCGGGCATTTACTACCTAGAGCGTATCCGCGATCACTTTGGTAATGGCAGCAACCTCGGGGTAAGCTGTTTGAATGCAACGGCAGGAAGTCCTAGCGAAAACCTTGGTACAGCGCTTGTTATCATCGAGCTAGAGCCACAACTTGGAGCCACTGCTATAGGAACTTCTGGCGTTATTGCTTTAAATAACCAAAGCTTTATCAATATATTTGCTACGGCGGTTTGTAGCGGAGACGATCTTGTAGTACCTTTTAATACTACAACAGCAGCTTCTCAGGCAGCGGATCCTTTCACGAATCCGCTCTACGTGCAGGTCAGTTTCAATGATCCAGGCGAAATACTACCAAGCATACTGCCTGCTGCTGCCGGGCAAACTAGTCCTTTTGTTATTCCTTTCACCGATTTAGACTTCAACGGCGTTTTGGACAACAACACCAATGCGAACTTACCGTTGAATGTGACCCTCACACCTTATTTTGAGGATAGCACTAGCGTCACAAGTTTAGAAATGGGCGAATGCGCTGGCAGAACACTGCAATTCAATATTACCGTTCTACCACAATTGAACGTAGTAGTGGATGCCACCAATAGCACCTCCACCGTTTGTGCGGATGGTACGATTATGGTTGCTTTGAGTGGCTCCGCAGGGGCAAGTGTTTACTTCAGTGCGAATAACATTACTTTAAGTACTCCTTCACCCGTAGTGTTAGATGGAAACGGTGAATTTACCATCATCGGAGAGCCGGTCTCACCAAGTACCACCACGAATATTATTCTCGATAGCATCGAGCTCGTTTCTACGGTGATGGGGCAAAATCGCTTATGTCGTTATGATCTGAGTGAGCAGTTCGATATTACCGTTAATCCGCTTCCTACTGGCAATTTAGCCTTAGCGCCTGCTGACCCAATTTGCAATGGAGATTCCGCCACACTGCTCTTCCAAACCCACCACGGCGACGGCGATTATAGCCTAGTAGTTAATGGGCAAACCTACGACGTAACAGTAGATCAAGGAGAAGGAGAAGTGTTGGCGCAAGCCTTCACCGAGACTTCCCTCTTCAACCTAACCAGTATTACTGATTTCAACGGTTGTGTAAGCTTGTTTACAAGCAACACGACTACCCTTCAAGTGGAAGAGATACCTGCTGCCGAAATAGAGATAAATGCTCCAGCTGCTGCGCCGTTAGTAATCTTGGAGGCCGGAGATATTGACACCTTTACCATCTGCACTGGTAGCAGTGTGGCGGTAGATGCTGCTTTCCTGACCACTCCGCTTAACGGAGCGCGTTGGTATCAGATTGAGGTAAGCGGCGATGCGGACTTCTTTGGTTTAGGTGGTGCTAATACCACTACGGCTCTAGCGGCTGGCGATTTGGACCCAACACTTTCGGTCGCCCTCTTTAATTTGGGCAATACACCACTTTCTACCACGCTCGTCATCACGCCGTACATTGAAAAAAATACGAATGGAATGCTCGACTTGGATGAATGTAGTGGCGAGCCTATCACCATTACATTCACGGTGAATCCTAACCCAGTTACTGAAGCCATCACCTCCGCTGCCTGCTCCGACGAGGAGCATACGGTTGATCTGATGAGCGCGGTCACTAACGGAGTCACAGGGGTAGATTTCACCTATACGGTAATGAGTTCCAACCCTGCCGCAGTTCCTGCACCAGCCAATTGTACAAGTGGTTGCAACCCTCTTACCGCTAGCTTTACGAATACTTCCAACAATGCGGTAGTGATTACCTATACCGTCACACCTCGCTTGAATGGCTGTAGAGGCAACGACTTCATGCTTACCGATACCATCCACCCAGAACCCGTGCTGGCTCCAACCATGAACAGCCCGATCTGTGGAGATGAAACAACCGGTATTACACTTGGCACTAGCAATACGCTGGCAGGTATGACGAGCTATGAACTAGCAGGAATTAGCTTCAGCACTACAAGTACCGACTTTAGCGCAGATGCTGCCAATGCAAGCCTAGGCAGCATAGGCGATGCGAATATACTGGAAGATGATGTGTATTACAACTTGTCGCCCGAAACGGTTACAGTTACTTACAGCATAGTGCCTATCTCGGCGCGTGGCTGTAAGGGGGATACTGCCCAAGTGAGCATCGATATTTATCCGGAGCCTAAAGTGGCTAATCTGGTGATAGAAATTTGTTCTGGCGCACGTTTAGATTTTGATATTATCCAAGATTTGGTAGAAAACCAAGTAGGTAGCAATGCCTTCTTCATCCGCCGCAAGCTAGTAGGTACTACGCTGATAGTGTTGGATGAAAACAACAATCAGGAGTGTAGCACCAACAACAACTGCTCTGGCTTGTTTGGCCTAAGTTCCTTCGGCCAAGACTTTATCGGTGATAGCATTATTAATACAGGAACAGCTACTCAAAGCATTTTCTACGATATTGTGGTGCAAGATGACAATGGCTGTGGTGACGATGGGGCTTTGGTACGAGATAACGGCCTGGTAGGTACTACTACCTTCTTCGGCAACGTCTTCACCCTAGAGGTACGCGTCAGGGAAGAAGCGGATGTGGACATCAACGCTGCCTCTACCGACTTCTGTACTGGCGATCCGATCACGCTTTCTGCTGTCTTCTCGAATGGTTCCGCTACACCTACCTACATTTGGTCGGTTGATAGCCAAGATGCTACCGTAACGGCCATTAGCCTCACGCCTAACGGTACGGGTTCTGCTGTTACAGTAGATGGCTCTGGTTTTGGGGCTGCCGTTATTCGCGTAATAGCTAGCGATTTAGCAGGCTGCGTAGCTACCAATACTATTGAGATCACACTGGGTGAAACGCCTGCTGCGCAAAATATTCAGGGCTTCGCAACGCCTTGTTTGAACTCTTTTGTTTCTCCATATTCTCTTGCTCTTACAGCCGGTAATACCTACACTTGGAGTTTGTCGAACCCGATTGCTGGCTCTTTTGTAGGCGGTATTAGCAGCGGTGTGGGCTTGAATGGAGTTATCATCGATTGGAACCTAGCTGGCCCTGTGACGCTCACTTGTGTAGAGACGTCTCCATCGGGTTGCTCCAGAACACATAGCCTTGCCTTAGAAGTAGTACAAGAGTCTAGTGCTAATTTTAGCTTCACGGTGGATCAGGGCAACAACTTACTCGTCAACTTTACCGAGAATGCTCAGGGGGATATCCTTGGATATGACTGGAACTTTGGAGATGGTGTAGGTACAAGTACTATGGCGAATCCTAGCTATGAATATGCCGCAGCTGGCACCTACAATGTACGCTTAATTACGGCTAGCTTGTGTGGCGGTTCATTGGTGCAAGACACGATCATCCGTTCTGTGACTGTGGGTGTTATGGTTGTTTGTCAAGACTTGGTACTTAGTACAGGCAATAATTTCGTCTCTTTGTTTGTAGATCCTTTTGATACGGATTTACAGAACAACTTTGGTAGCTTCTCCGAGATTACGCAAATCATTACTTTCGATGCAGGCGCAAGACTCTTCCTGCCAGGTGGTGGTGGTTTTAATTCGCTTACCAATTTCACTAGAGGATTTGGCTATCTGATCTCTGCTTCGGCACCTGTAACGGTGCAGATTTGTGGAACACCAGAAGATGGCACTTACCGCAGACCATTGGATACGGGTACCAACTTTGTTGGCTCTACGGATCCTAGTGATATTCCAGCTACTGATTTCTTTGCGACGCTTGAAGCTACGGGCGATTTGAATGTAGCCTACACGCTTTCTGGTGGTGGCTTTGAGACTTACTTCCCGGGCGGTGGTCCATTTAACTCGCTCACCACGGTCAGAGCCGGTGTAGGTTATGTAGTAGTCACTAATAACGCAGTTGGCGCTAACAGCTACCGCGAAAACCCAGGTGGCGAAGCCAATGAGTTTGTCTATGGCGTGGTAAGTGGTTTAGACCTGCGTGCTGATAATAGGGTAGAGGTCATCAACCAAGAGGGGCTGGTAATTGCTCAATTAGAAGTTCAGGAAGACGGCACTTATGCGGCTACTGCTATCTCTGGGGAGATGGCTCGCGTAGATGGTAGCTTTGTAGAAGGTCTTCAAGCCGACGAAGCCTATAGCTTCCGTTACCGAGGTAAAACTATCGATGCAGGTCTTACCTACCAAGGTGGTAATAGAGCTCAGCGAATCGATCTCGATTTCTCTGAGGAGTTGCCTACTGAACCGGTCGTTAACATGGCCTTAGCCGTGAGCCCGAACCCAATGGTAGATCAAGCCCGCGTTGTGCTGAAGGTGGAGGAAGCTGATAATTATGAACTTTCTGTAATGGACGTAAATGGCCGCCAGATTGCGACTATCTTCAACGGCCGCATCGAACAAGCAGGCCAATATGACTTCACTTGGCAAGCAGCCGCTCTTCCAAGCGGCGTATATACCGTGATGCTACGAAAAGGACGGGAACTGATCCCGGAGCTAAGTCAGCGTGTGATTAAATAAAACCGGTCCTTTACACTAGTTGGGTGGCTGCTTTTCCGAAGGAGTAGCCACCCAACTTAAATTAATCCTTATGAAACTAATTTTTAATTCGCTACTATATTTTCTTCTCATTAGCTCGCTGGCTGCGCAACCAACGGAGTTTACACCCCAGCCTTGCAATCAGAATGCAATTGGCACTATGTTCTATAACTTTTTTATAGGGCAGATTGGTGGCCTTCCAGCTACTGGCGGTGATTGGGTGGCGGCTATTGATGCACAAAATAATCTAGTGGGTGTTACGGCTGTCCAGTTTTTTGCAGGTGGCTTTGGCTGCCCTGCTGCCTTTGGTACGGCACTCCAAATTGCTGGTGAGCAAACGTCGCCGGGTAATACCTGCCCCCCTCCTCCTTATGGTGGTTCGATTGGTGAAGAATTGACGATTGTGGTATATCGTGCTTCCGATGGGGCGTTCTTCACGATACCCGTAACCGTGCCTTTTGTCTCAGGAGCTTCTGGCGCAAGCACAGGCAACTGCTTCACCCTTAATTTTACCGAACCATTTACGTTCAACCCGCCTACGCCGGTGCAGTTGCTTAGCTTCAGAGCGAAGCCAAATGCGCAGCGAGGTGTACAGTTGGATTGGGTAACGGCTACGGAACAGAACAGCAGCCACTTCGAAGTGCAGCATAGCTTGGATGGCAACCATTGGACAAACATTGGCCGCCTAGCGGCTGCGGGCAATAGCGATTATCGCATCGCCTACACTTTCGAGCATCAACAGCCCCAAGCTGGACAGAACCTCTACCGCCTGCGTCAGGTAGATTTTGATGGGACTTTCTATTTCTCACCGGTAGCCGCCACCCAGATCGAAGGAGGAAAAGGCCCTCGCAGCGTGGCCGTTTTCCCTAACCCTAGTGTTGGCTCCGTATTGAATATTGCAGTAGAAGGAGAGTGGTCAACCAGCGCGCAAACGACCCTCTACGACCTGCATGGCCGCCAAGTAGCTACCTGGACGGGGCTAGTGGCTGGCCGCAACAGCCTATCTTTGCCCGCTCTGCCGCAGGGTGTTTATCAATTGGTTAGCCAAGACCAATCTTTTGTAGTGAGCCAACGCATCGTGGTGCAGTAAAGCGACTTTTACGCTACAAGACAAGCCTTGCCCCTGCGCTTGTCGCCAAAATTAGGCTTTAATAATGGCTGCCGCTATCGCTCGCAGGGGCAAGGGCTGTTTTTTTGCGCACGACTTATAAGATGTACCTAGTCTGCGCTAGTTAATTTCTTACGATATGATCGCAATTGCACCAACACTAGCTATCCAGTTTCGAGAGGTTTACTTAGAGGGCACTTGGGTAGTTACCACCAATGTGAAACGAGAGCTGAGCGGGGTGAGTTTTGAACAGGCAACGAAAAAAATAGGTTCGCATAATACCCTCGCTGCCTTGGCTTTTCATTTGCATTATTACATAGCGGGCGTCACGCAAGTGCTGCAAGGTGGCAGCTTGGATATACGCGATAAGTATAGCTTCGATATGCCGCCACTAGCTTCGCAGGCCGATTGGGAGGCGATGCTGGCCAAGCATTGGGAAGCGGGTGAATTATTTGCAAGCTTAGTAGAAAAACTCACTGATGAGCAGTTGGCTGCTCCTTTCTTCGATCCGAAATACGGTACTTATTACCGCAATATGCAAGTAATTGTGGAGCACACGTACTACCATTTGGGGCAGATCGTTTTGCTCAAAAAGCTATTCGATTCCTAAGGCCAACAAGTCGAAGAATAGGGCTTAGGCTTGCTTTCTTATGTTCAGGAAGATGGGCTTAATGGGGCGTAGGGTTAGAAACGGCTTAGGTTGTACGATGCCTTGTCCTGCGCTACTCAGCTGATAATTTCGGAGTAGATGAATGAGCACTAATTGCATCTCCATCATAGCAAAGTGTAGCCCGATGCAGAGCCTTGGCCCGCCACCGAAAGGAATAAAGGCGTAGGGATGTCTTTCTTTTTTCTGTTCGGCTAACATCCGATGTGGCATAAACTTTTCTGGCTCCGGATAGAAGTCTTCTCTATGATGCAGGCCATAGATGTAGGGTGCCACGACCCTATCTTTGGGGATGGGGTAGCCCTTGTAATCGTCGTCGGCTAGGGCAACCCGATCGGTGATCCAGGCAGGAGGAAAGAGGCGCATAGCCTCTTCGATAATAGCGGTTAGATAGGGGAGCTGCTTGAGGTCGTCAAAGTTAGGCTCACGAGCTGCTAGCAAGTCATTGATTTCGTTGGCGGCAAGCGCGGTTTCTGCTGGGTGTTTTTCGAGTAAGTAGGCGATCCAGCCCAAAGCGTTCGCGGAGGTTTCGTGGCCAGCCGCGAAGAGGATCATGATTTCATCGATTAATTGCTGATTGTCCATTGGTTCCCCTGTATCCTCGTACCGGCTATCGAGTAGCATTTGGAGGAGATCGTCTTTGGGGCTTTGGCTATTTCTTCTAGCCTCAATGCGCAACAGTATTTGCTGCCCTACTGCGGCGGCTATTGCTTGGTAGCGCTTTTCTAGGCCACTCCAACGGATAAAAGGGCGCAGGAAAGGCAGCCGAATAGGGTAGATGATGAAAGATTGGATGCGATCCACCGCTGTATTGAGTTGTCGGGTCTCTTCGTCGTTGAAGCCATCGGTGAAAATAGCTTTGGCAATGATATCGAAGGTGAGGCGGAGGGTGAACTGGCTAATATTCACCCTTGGGGTCTGAAGCAGTTGGGCATCGAGTTGTTGAAAGCTTTTTTCGATCGTGAGTTGCATTTCATCAACGAGGCTTTGCATCCTTTGTTTATGGAAGCCGGGTTGTATGAGTCGGCGCTGCTTTAGCCAGCTTTCGCTGGTGTTGGTGAGCAAACCGTAGCCGATATATTTACCCATTTGATCGGTTTGTATTTCCGATTTTTCGTAATTTCGGTGGTTTTTTTGAAGCACATGCTGTATCAAATCAGGGTCGGTAGTGATGATGGAGCTTCGGCTACCTCCTACTTCGAGCAATACACTTTGGCCGTATTCATGGAGATAACGGTTAAAACCATTGAGCGGATCAAGTGCTAGGCGGAACACCCGCCGCATTACTTTAAAGCGGGGCACCCGGACGGGCAGTTGGCTAGGAAGAGATGGCATCGTTTAAATAGATTGTATGATCAACTCACTCAGATCCATTACCATTACTTCATCTTGTTTTTCTCTATTTTTGACGCCATCGCTCATCATCGTAAGGCAGAACGGGCAATTGACGGCCACGATGCTAGCACCGGTGGCCAGTGCTTCGTCGGCTCGTTCTGTATTGATTCGCTTATCACCAGGTTCGTCCTCTTTCCACATTTGGGCACCGCCAGCACCGCAACAAAGGCCTTTTGCTTTGCTGCGTTTCATTTCCACTAGGTCGTTGTCTAGGGCTGCTAGAACGGCTCTGGGGGCTTCGTAAACGCCATTGATACGGCCAAGGTAACAGCTATCGTGGTAAGTAATTTTTCTGCCTTGGAAGCTCTTACTATCGGTGAGTTTAATGCGCCCCTCTTCGATAAGCTGCTGTAGCAATTGCGTATGGTGTACTAGTTCGTAGTGGCCTCCTAGCGCAGGATATTCGTTTTTGAGGGTATTGAAACAGTGTGGGCAGGCCGTCACGATTTTTTTAACGCCATACATATTGAGTACTTCGATATTCTGTAGAGCCACCATCTGGAACAAAAATTCATTACCAGCTCTGCGTGCTGGATCACCCGTACAGGCTTCCTCCTCTCCGAGAATGGCGAATTCGATGCCCGCTTTGGTTAGGATTTCAGCGAAGGCGCGAGTCACTTTTTGTGCTCGGTCGTCAAAGCTACCTGCACAGCCTACCCAAAAGAGAATTTCGGGGCTTTTATCAGCCGCCGCGTATTCGGCCATCGTTTTTACTTGCATGCTTTTCTATTTTTATCGGACTAAGGACGAAAAGAAAGATCTAACCTTTTTCAATTGATGCGAAAATGAGAGGATATTATTTTTTCGTCGGTACTACATATTGGGTGTTATTGTTCGATCCAGGCAGTTCTGCTGCTACTCATACTCCAGGCAGCCTGATTGTTTTCAATGGCATTGAATAAAGGTAACCAATCGGCTGGGCCGGCAGATTCGGTAAGAATTTCATGCCGGCGCATAGCGAGAATGGGTTCTAAGGGATTGATAAGCACAGGGCAGGCCTCTACGCAAGCGTTACAAGTAGTACAGGCATGTATTTCTTCTCGGCTGATGTAGTCCCATAGCGTCTTCCCATCGTTAAAGTTAGTCCTGGAGAGTGTTTCTTCTGGGCGAATGCAATAGTCGGTATTACCGCTTTTTATTTTCAACTGTATCTCGTCGGCACGGTCGCGAATGTCCATCATAATTTTTCTAGGACTCAGCTTTTTACCCGTTGCGTTAGCGGGGCATTGCTCGGTGCAGCGACCACATTCTGTACAGGAATAGGCACCTAATAGATCGATCCAACTAAGGCCAGTGACGTCGTTAGCGCCAAATTCGGGCAATTCATCTACGGCTGCGCCGGTAGCTGCATAGGCGGTTTCAGGGTTCATCATGCTCTTTACTTCGTTCATGATCGTGGGCATATTATCCATTTCTCCCCGAGCTTTTAGGCGGGCAAAAAAGGTATTGGGAAAGGCCAACAATATATGGAGGTGCTTACTTTTGGGAAGGTAATTGAGAAACCAAAAGACCATTAGAATATGCCCCCACCAGCCAATGCGCTCTAGGATTACTAAGCTGGAGGTGCTTAGCCCGCCAAAAAGTAAGGGTCCTAGATGGCTGGATACTGCCAATTGGCCGGTAGCGGGGTAGTGGTCAGGATCGCGGCCTTGCAAAACTACATCGCTACCATTCATGGTGAAGATGAAGCAGAGAAGAATGATTTCAAAAACCAAGATAAGATTAGCATCTAAGCTCGGCCAGCCCTTCATTTCAGTTTTGACAAAGCGTGGAATTTTGAGAGCATTTCTTCGAGCGAGGAAGATCAAAGTTGCTAGGAAGGCAAGCACTGACAAGACTTCAATAAAAGAGATGAGGAAGGTGTAAAAGCCACCGAGTTTGTCGGCAAAAAAGCGGTGAACGCCGAAGATACCATCAATAAAAATTTCTAGCAATTCGATTTGTGTTATCACAAAGGCGACGTAGAGCGCTAGGTGCAAGACGGCCGGCAGTATTTTTTTGAACATCTTCTGTTGCCCTAGAGCTACCAGCAGCATATTCTTCCAGCGTTGTTTGCTAGGGCCAGTGATGGCTTCATCACTGCCCAGAAGGATGCTGGCACGGATTTGAGCGAACTGCCTAAAGGCATAGCCAAGTGCCAAGGCGGATACAACAAGGAATAGTAGAGATTGTAGCATGGGACAAAAATACTTGTTTTATTGTAATTCTTCTATTTTGCTTTGATCGACCAAGTAACTTTTACACGACCAACCTCTTGCCCGCTAGCTGTCTGGCCTATAGCGATGCAGTCGATAGTCTGCGGCTGCTTGCTTTTGATGGCGCTTTCTACGGCATGAAAGATGGCACTACCTTGATCGCAGCTATAATACACGGTCTCGGTAGCTTTTTTGCTAAACTGGCCATGAAAATCAATCACAAGAGTAGATATTTTTACGCTTTGGCCTTTAGTCGCTAGTTGCACGAGTAGGCCGGTTACTAGTTCACCGATGCCACTTTGAGCGGCGAAATAGGTAGAACCAAATGGATTTTGGGTGCGCCAGCTAAATGGAAGGGATGCAACGATCTGCTGAGCCGTGGCGGATTGTATTTTACCCCCCCACCACCACACGGTAGGGAGATGCCGGAAGAAGAAAAATTGTAGTTTCCAAGAGGTGTTGATGTCTTGTAAATATTGCCTTTGAATTGCATTGAGAACGATTGCCTCGGCGGTAGTAGAAGGGGGCATAGCGACTGAATTTAGCGCAAGATAAGCACTTTAGCGAAAATTCGCTGCATAAAAAGCCATAAAATGGTTTTCAAGGCTGCACAAAATGTAGTAGCTTTGCGATCACTAAGCTTTTGGCTGCCCTAAGCAGTGCAAGAAAACCAGAAATATTATATGAATCTCCACGAATATCAAGGAAAATCGATCTTAGCCAAATATGGCGTTCCCATTCAGCGCGGCTACACGGCTACCACTTTAGAGGAAGCGCTTGCAGCCTACGACAAGCTCAGTGCTGAAACAGGCGGAAGCGCAGCTATTGTAAAAGCCCAAATACATGCCGGCGGCCGCGGTAAAGGCGGTGGGGTGAAGTTCTCTAAGAACCGAGAGGCAGTAGCTGAAAATGCAGGCAAAATCCTAGGGATGATGCTTAAAACCCCACAAACACCAGGTGGAATGGAAGGCCCTGGGAAGTTGGTAAATCAAATCCTGATCGCCGAAGATGCTTACGCTCCCTCTTTCGAGGCGTGTAAAGAATACTACGTGTCTATCTTGATGGATAGAGCCGCCAAGCGCAATGTCATCATTCATTCAACGCAAGGCGGAATGGATATTGAGCAAGTAGCGGAGGAAACGCCTCACTTAGTACACAAGACCTACTTGGATCCAGAACAAGGAATGCTGCCTTTTCACGCCCGCGAAGTGGCCTTTAATCTTGGCCTTGAGGGGCAAGCATTCAAGAATATGGTGAAATTTATCACCAAACTATACCAAGCTTACCTCGGTGCCGATGCCAGCCTGATAGAAATCAACCCTTGTATGCACAACACGGCCAAAGAGGATGAGATCATCGCAGTGGACTGTAAGTTTGCCCTCGATGGCAACGCCCTTTATCGCCACCCGGATCTGGCAGCTATGCGCGACGTGACGGAAGAAGACCCTACCGAAGTAGAAGCGGGTGAGTTCGGTCTTAATTTCGTTAACCTAGATGGTAACGTAGGCTGTATGGTCAATGGAGCTGGCCTTGCGATGGCAACCATGGATATCATCAAGCTATCGGGCGGCGAACCAGCTAACTTCCTCGACGTAGGAGGAACGGCCGACGCTAAACGGGTAGAAAACGCTTTCCGGATCATTCTTAGAGATGAGCGCGTGGAGGCTATCTTAATTAATATCTTTGGCGGTATCGTGCGTTGTGATCGGGTAGCGCAAGGTGTAGTAGATGCTTACAAGAACATCGGCGATATCAAAGTGCCCATCATCGTTCGTCTCCAAGGTACCAACGCTGAACTGGCAAAAGAATTGATTGATCAATCGGGCTTAAACGTTCGTTCGGCTATCTCCTTACAAGATGCAGCTGCGGCGGTCAAAGAGGTAATTGGTTAATTGACCTACTTGCGCCTTCGCACAATTTTTCAGGCATACGCAAAGTGGTTGGTACTCCGAGTACCAACCACTTTGCCTTTTAAGCTGTTCGGAATCTGCCTTCCTTGTCTAATTGCTGGCTTAAAAAGGGTGGTTTAAGATAAAATTACGCCCTTTTTACCAATTACTATTTGTTGAACCAAACTAATAAGCGACTTTTGTGCCGTCGGTCGTTCCAAACCACCTTTCTTATGAAAATACCACGCAGCTACTCACTTCGATGCTTGTTCCTTTTGGGGCTTCTTTGCTTGGGTACACCACTTTTTGCTCAAGCAGCACCTGCTGCTGACTTTATGCGGTCGATGGGGAAAATGTATGTAGTAGTAGGCGTTATTGTGTTAGTTTTCTTAGGTTTGGTGTTTTTTGTATGGCGAATGGATCGGCGTTTAACCAAATTAGAAGACCAAACCAATCAGCATGTCCAATGACAAACAAGGAAGTTTTTTAGCGAGTGTAAACAACTTCTTCGACAAAGCAGCCCTTCACACCGGCCTTAACGAGGGGCTTTTAGCCCAAATCAAAGTATGTAACTCGGTCTATCAAATGCAGTTTCCGGTAGAAATTGATGGCCAAGTACGAGTAATTGAAGCCTACCGGGCGCAGCACAGCCACCACCGCAGCCCAACTAAAGGCGGTATTCGCTATTCTAACCACGTCAATCAAGATGAGGTAGTGGCGTTGGCTACCCTTATGTCTTACAAGTGTGCCATCGTTAACGTTCCTTTCGGGGGCGCTAAGGGCGGGGTGAAGATTAATCCTTGGGAGTACAATGAGCGCGACCTAGAGAAAATTACCCGCCGCTACACTACGGAACTAATC
>DAINNZ010000001.1:49455-73229 GCA_036735605.1 Lewinella sp.
CCCCGCCGTAGATGTACCAGCACCCGACTATGGAACAGGTAGCCGAGAAATGGCTTGGATTTACGACACCTACCGAGCCTTCCACGGTGATGATATCAACGCCGCCGGTTGTGTAACGGGTAAGCCTGTAAGCCAAAATGGCGTTAGAGGCCGTACTGAAGCTACTGGCAGAGGTGTTTTTTACGGCATCAGAGAAGCTTGTAATACGCCTTCTTTGATGAAAAAGCTAGGGATGGAACTAGGTACCGCAGGTAAGCGGATCGTGGTGCAAGGTCTCGGTAATGTAGGTTCTCACTCGGCTACCATTAGCCAAGAAGAAGGCGATATGCTCATTGTAGGCGTATCCGAAGTGGAAGGTGCTATCTATAAAAAGGATGGCTTAGATATTCACGCGCTGCTGCAATTCCGCAAAGATACTGGTAGCATACTGAACTTCCCCGGCGCAGAAAGCTTCTCTAAAGAACAGCGGCGTATCGTCTTAGAGTTTGACTGTGATGTGCTTATCCCCGCAGCACTCGAAAACCAGATCGATAGCCAAAATGCGCCTAATATCAAAGCCAAAATTGTTGCCGAAGCCGCCAACGGCCCTGTAACTTCCGACGCTGCTGATATTCTAGCGAAGCGTGGAATCGTGGTGATACCCGATATCTATCTCAATGCAGGTGGCGTAACCGTTAGCTACTTCGAGTGGCTAAAGAACCTTTCCCACATGCGATTTGGCCGCCTTGAAAAGCGCTTTGATGAGGCTAACAACCGCCGCATCATCGATCAACTAGAGCTGCTTACAGGCAAAACAGTGGATCAGCGCGATCGGATGATGATCGTTCGGGGGGCAGAGGAAGTGGACTTAATCCGCTCAGGCTTAGAAGAAACAATGATTACGGCTTTCCAAGAAATCTATGCCGTTATGGAAGAAAAACCTGCCGTAGATACCTTACGAACAGCTGCTTTTGTGGCTGCTATAGAAAAAATTGCGAGCGATTATATCGCTTTCGGTATTTGGCCATAAGCCGATATCGCTCGTACACGCACTTTTTCTCAATACCCAAAGCGCCACAAGGTACTTTGGGTATTTTTTTTAGTATTTTTACCCCATGAATAGGACTGTACAATCGACCGAACAACTGAGAGCGATTTTTCTCGAGTATTTGCAGGCAAACCCCTTTGCTAAAGCCCCTCATGGCCTCTACGATCCGGTAGATTATATCCTTGGAATTGGGGGGAAACGCATCCGGCCCGTGCTTGCGTTACTAGCCGGCCAACTCTTTGAAGCTCCCCTAGAACGTATCTTGCCCGTGGCAATGGCCGTGGAGGTGTTCCACAATTTTACGCTGCTGCACGATGATATTATGGATGATTCACCGCTGCGCCGAGGCCAAGCTACTGTCCATGAAAAATGGGATGTAAATACGGCTATCCTTAGTGGCGATTTGATGTTAATCAAGGCTTATGAATGCCTTTTGTATGGAGGCTACCCCGAAAATTTGCCGCAGATGATGGTAATTTTCAATAAGGTTGCAACCGCAGTTTGCGAAGGCCAACAATACGACGTAGAGTTTGAAAATAGCCCTAGGGTGAGCATCCCCGATTATCTGAAAATGATTGAGCTAAAAACGGCCGTTTTACTAGCGGGTGCTTTAGGCTTAGGTGCGCTAGCCGCCGGCGCAGAGCATTTGGAGGCTGGCCGCCTATACGACTTTGGTAAATACACCGGTATCGCCTTTCAACTTCAAGATGATCTGCTGGATACCTTTGGCACCGAGGCACAAATCGGTAAAAAGGTAGGGAACGACATTGTGCGCAACAAGAAAACTTTCCTCTACCTGAAAGCCTTAGAACTAGCCCAGCCAAAAGACCGGCAGCAACTGATTGATCACTACGCTAGTACGCCTGCGAACCCCTCCGAAAAGGTGGCCGCAGTAACGGCTATCATGCAGTCGCTCGGTATTCCTCGGCTAGTAGCAGAGCTGCGAGATACCTACCAGGCAAAAGCCTACGATTATCTCAATGCGGTAAAGGCGGATGAGGCAGCTAAACAGCCCTTGATACAATTAGCAGAAAGCTTGCTACAGCGGAAAAGTTAGTACTCGATTTTTAAGTAGTGAGCAACTTCCGATCGAAGGGGTTTAAACCCACGCCCAACACATTGGCCTCGGCCTCTAAGCGGTATTGGCTGTTGACCTGATGGAGCTTTTTAGCCGCCCAAGCTAGTCCGGCATACAGCGCATTTTTATTGCCAAATGTTTCAATCGGCGAGCGCACCGGCTCGTAGCTTAGGGTGAAGGGAACCTCCACGCTCTCCCCTTCGGCAGGCACCATAATGCGCTCTTTATGCACCCAAGTGCCCAACTCGTATTCGTCGATCAACTGCTTTTCCTTCGTACCGCGGCTGTAGCGCTCAATAAGCACTAGCTTAATGGCCGTTACCGTTTGTGCTTGTTTACTCTGTAGCCGAATACGGCCTTGTAACACCCCCTTGCCAATCGTGAGCTCTTCTGCTACTAAGATTTCAAGCTTCACGCCTTCTATCCCCAACCATTGTTTAACTTTGCCAATCATATCTTTGCTTTCTGTATCATTGAACGGTTTTGTGGATTCACTAGTTGTACTTATTCGACGAAAGACGGTAAAAGCAAGTTGAAGATGCTAAGTTCAACCGTAAGAAGATAGTAAGAAGATCGTAGGCACGCGCTTTGGCTATGGTTTTGTAAGCCATTTTTTTTGCCCGTAGGGCAGGGGCAAGGCTTTAGTGGGTAGTGCAAAAGGGGTAAAAGGCCAACAGTCAACAACCAGTAGCCAACAGCCAACAGCCAAAAAAAGGTAAAGGTAGAGTGGTCGAAGGCGCTGCGCAAGGAGGCTACCTTTGCCCCTGCGAGCGGAGCGACAGCCAAAGCATAAGGACGGTTTTCGCCAGCGTGCGGCTACTGATTTTCAAAGAATAAAAGTGTCTTGTAGCGAGAGCCATAGCAACAATAGCTAGCTCGGATGCGTTAGCCAAAGAACCGGCCATACCGAAAGTAAACAATATGCAACTAATAGAAAACGAACAGCTCCGGAATATTGGAAACCTCGATTTACTGGCGCGCCAAGTGGTGGAGGGCTTCATTATTGGGCTGCATAAAAGCCCCTTTCACGGCTTTAGTGTGGAATTTGCCGAGCACCGCATCTACAACCCAGGGGAAAGCACCCGCAATATTGATTGGAAGGTCTTCGCACGAACCAATAAGCTGTTTAGCAAGCGTTTTGAAGAAGAAACCAACCTGCGCTGCCAATTAGTGATCGATCAAAGCTCGTCGATGTTTTTCCCAGAAGTGACAAAGACCTCGGCTGAATATGTCAATAAAATTCGCTTTTCAGCTATGGCTGCCGCTGCGTTGATGAATCTGCTGATGAAACAACGGGATGCTTTTGGCTTGACACTTTTTAGCGATCAGCTGCATCAGCATACTCGCCCCAAATCGAGCACTACGCACTATCGCTTGTTGCTTACCTATTTGCAACAGCTCCTTGAAAACCCGACCAAACAGGAGGGAACGCAAGCTGCGCAGGCACTGCATCAAATCGCTGATAGCATTCATCGGCGTAGTTTAGTAATAATCTTTTCCGATATGTTTGATGGTGGCGGCAATGAGGAGCTTTTTAGTGCCCTACAGCATCTCAAGCACGCTAAGCACGAGGTGGTACTTTTTCATACCGTTGACAAGAGCAAGGAAATTGATTTCGCCTTTGAAAACCGGCCCTATGAGTTCATAGATATGGAAAGCGGCGAACGGGTAAAGCTGCAGCCGAACCAAGTGAAAGAGCACTATGTAACGCAAGTAGCGGCCTACAAAGAAGCGCTGCGGCTGAAGTGCTTGCAGTATAAAATAGATTATGTGGAAGCCGACATCCACGCCGGCTTCCGTCCTATCTTGCAGCAATATTTGGTAAAGCGCTCTCGAATGAGGACTTAAGGCGGGGTAACCACAAGTTTTAGCACATACGAGCTTAGCCTTTCTAGCTAGGAAGTCCTAGAAGCCACCGTCATCACCACCTTCGTAGCCGCCTTTTTCGCGGTTACCATTGCGTTTCTTGTCTTGATTCAGGCGATAATTGAGTGTTAGATCAATTTGCCGAACGCGCCAGCGGCGGTCGCCCTCTGAGTAGAAGTTGTCACCTTCTGCGATGAAGCGCCAGCGGCGGGTGTTGAATAAATCGCGCACACCCAGCGTCAAAGTAGCTTTATCCTTCATGATATCGCGGCTAGCGGCCAAATCTACACTCGACATAGAGAGACGCTTACCTTGGGCTTGTTGTTGCGGTGCTTGATAATTGAAGCGAACCTGCACATCGGTCTTTTTCTGTATGGTAAAGCGGGAAGTGCCTCTGGTGAACCAACTCACGTTTTCGGCACCGAAGGAGGCATCGATGTTACTAGCATCGGTCTTGAAGTAGAAGATGTTGAAATCGGCATTAAAGCGCCACCATTTGGCAATTTCATAGGAGCCGGTCATGTCTAGTCCATAGGCATCTTCGGTGGCTAGATTTTCAGGTTGTGTGATGGAGTTGCCCAGATCGTCCACTACTCGGATGCGCTGTATGATGCCATCCGTATGACGGAAATAGAGGCTAGAGCTGAGGGAGCCCTTTTCAAAATATTTGATATGGCTTAGCTCTAAGGAGTGGCTAAATTCAGGGTCTAGATTAGGGTTGCCGCTAAAGAAGTTGCGGTTGTCGGAGAAGGAGAAGAAGGGGTTCAAGTCCCAAAATCGAGGCCGTTGAATGCGGCGGCTGTAGCTAATTTGTACGGCATTTTGCTTCGGAAGGTCGTAGTTAAAGTGAGCAGTAGGGAATAGGTTGGTGTAGTCACGGTCGTTGACAACATTGGTTTCTAGTAGGGTAGTGGTTACGCGGCTATACTCTGGCCGAAGGCCTAGCTGATAAGAGAAGCGACCTATTTTTTTACCGTAAGTGAGGTAGGCGGCATGAATTTCTTCGCGGTAGCGGAAGTCATTACTGAGGCCTTCTAAGCTTGCCCATACGTTCGTATTTCTATCGAGTTCTTCCACGAGGAAGTCGTTGTTGATGGTGCGCAGCGAAGAGCGGATACCGGCCTCAAAACGGTGGTCTTTGCCGAAGGGGTGGATATAATCAGATTGAAAAATCATTTGCCGTTCTAATTCTGCGTTACTGCTTCGTTGGCGTAAATCGACGCGGTCAGCGGGGCTAAAGTCGGCATTAAAGAAGCGGTTGTTAAGTTGGGAAGCTTCTAGTTCGTCGCTATCCTGGTAGCGGAAGTCAACGGTTAGTTGTTGGCCATCGCGCTGCGGGAATAGGAGTTTATAGTTGAGGGAATATTCTAAGGCTTTGCGGTCTTCCTCTTCATCGTCGGTACGGGTTTCGATACCGGTAGGGTTGCTGAGTAGGTCGATATAATCGCGGTAGGTGGTTAGCGAGGAGTTGAGTCGGTCATTGAGGCGGTAACTAAAGGCGGTCGTTAGGGTGTTGCGATCGTCGAAAAAATAATCGGCGCCAAAGCGGAAGCTACCGCCGAGGCCTGCTCTATTTCTTTCGCTTTCTTGGAGGCTGATCAGGATGGCATCGGGTGTTGTCGTTTCTTGGAACAGATTCCCGTTGCCAGGGCTATTTTGGTAGTTTACGCCTAGATTGGTGAAGAAATTGAGCTTGTTGGCTCGGCGGTTAAGGGTAACAGCGGTGCCATAGTTTTGCGGATTACCCAGCGTGAAATCGAAGGAGCCATTTAGGCCTTTTCGAGTATCTTTTTTGAGGATGATATTGATGATACCCGCTGTTCCTTCCGCTTCGTAGCGTGCGGAGGGGTTGGTTACCACCTCAACTCGTTCGATAAGGTTAGCGGGGATGTTGCGAAGGCCCGTGCCGCCATTGCCGATTAGGCTAGAGGGGCGGCCATTGATAAGAATACGAACGTTCCCATTCCCACGGAGGAGTACGTTCCCTTCCACATCCACTTGTACCGCAGGCACATTATCGAGGAGTTCGGCGGCATTGCCGCCGCGGCTAGCAAGATCTTTACCTACATTGAAAACCTTCTTATCTAAAGAAAGCTGCATCTGGCTTTTCTCGGCCGTAACCGTAACTTCCTCTAGGGAAGCCGTTGCGGTGCTTATTTTTAATTTACCTAGGTCTTTTTGCTCATTAGGTGCTAGCGTGATATTCTTGACCTCTAGGGGCTCGTAGCCTAGAAATTCAACTTTGATGAGGTAGTTGCCTGCCACGGCCTCTAGGGTGAACTGTCCGTCTTCATCTGTAATAGTGCCGGTAACTAGTTCTTGGTTGGCTTGAAGGAGTAAGCTGACAGTGGCATAATCTAGCGGGCGGTTGCTATTGCCGTCGATCACTTGGCCACGGATGCTGGTTTTGACGGCAGTGCCAGCGATTTCAAGAGGACCAGATTGGGCTAGCAGAAAGAGCGGGAAACACAAGCCAATGGCTAGCAAAAGAATAAATTTGGACTGCATAAAAAAAGTATGATAGGAAATATTCCTGAGGTTTTTGTTGGATGCTGCCCAGGTTAGGGAGGCAGTATTCAGATAGCTGTATATACAATTAAGACTAGTAGCAGTCTAAAAGGTTTAGTTTCAACCAAACCATTAACATATTATTTGCTAAGTGAACGACTTGATTTTTTCTGGCTGCCTATCAGCACCACGCCCAAAATGACGAGTAGGCCACCGATCCATTGCAGCCCATCAAGGCTTTCACCAAGCACCCAATATTCTAGTAGGATCGTGGTTACAGGTCCAATAGCACCTAGGATGGCAGCGTTACCAGCACCAATGCGGCGAATACCCTCATTGGTAGCGTAAGAGGGGAGTACGGTAGCGATAATAGCGATGGCAAAGCCATAGGCATATACAGCCGGGGCTAGGCCAAGGAGTGGTGCTGCTTCCACTAGGGCATGGGTGAGTACGCCGATTGCCGCTGCGGACAAGGCAAAGCTAGTGAAGCGAACGCTGCCCAAGCGAGGGGTAAGTTCTCCGCTACCAATCACGAAAATGGCAAAGGTGAAAGCGCTGCCAAATACCAGTATAGCGCCCTTGGTGAAATCATTGCCCCAGCTCCATTCGCTACCACTAAATGCGATGGCAATTCCTAGATAGGTGAGCAAGGTAGCTGCCCACTGAAGGGGCTCAATACGGCGACCTAGCCACCAAAAGCCTAAGAGCAAGACAAGGGTAGGATATACAAAGAGAATGAGCCGCTCCATACCTGCTGTGAGATATTGCAGCCCCAAGAAATCGAGGTAACTAGCCAAGTAATAACCTATTAAACCTAGTAGGATGATCCCGATTCGCTCTTTCCAGCTCAAGGCTATTCGGCTAGCGTCGCGTCGGCTTTGCCAATAGCCGATACCTAGGAAAAAAGGCAAGGAAAAGGCCATCCTGAGCGCCAGTAAGCTAATACTACTGACCTCATATTGGTAAGCTAGTTTGATGAAAATGGCCTTAGTAGCGAAAAGCATAGCGCCTAGCAGCATCAACACTACACCTAGGTGGTAGGGGGATAATAGGTGCTGCGGTTTTCGATCACGGTTGAAATACATTGGTATAAATTGCAGTTGCTATTTAGGGTTTTCCCATACGACTTCTAGCCTTTCAAAGGGGCTATTCCCATTTCCACCCAGTTGCAACTGCATCGCGGAGGAGTCTGTTTGTTGTGCTAAGTGAGCAAAGATTTTACTTCGGTATCGCTTCGCCGCTTTGGGAGTTTCTAACCAGAGTAGTAGTATCGTTGGCGCAGTAGCTACTAAGCGCTGGGCGGCTTCTGTCCAGAAATGTAAATCACTGCGATAGCCGAAAAGTCGAGCTGGAAACAGTGCGCTACGCCAACGGTAATACCATTTGCTGCGATAATAACGATGAATCACGTGAATAGCTCGGATGCTGTCTTTGAACTTACTTGCTAAACCACCCGCTAAATGACTAGCTTTAGGGCGTACGACAGGGTATAACTGCCCCTCTTTACCAAGCCTCGGATGATAGTTTTTCACCTCGATCAAGCAAAGCCGCCCATCGGGTAGTAAGATGATAAAATCCACTGCTTTCAGCCCGCGGCCACTTAGACCTTGGTAAAAGGTATGGCTGTCATATTTCCTCAGTCGCCAAGTGGGGGGGAAGTGGAAGATCAACCCACTTTCACGAAAGCTATTCATGGGGTAGTGTGGTAGGGAAGGGCACTTCAAATTGAAGTATTTCCTTCGTAGTGGGGTGTTCAAAAGCTAAGTAGGCCGCATGCAGATACAAACGATCCGAACGGCGGCCATAAATATCGTCGCCTTTAATCGGGCAATGAAGGCCTTGCGGGTGTGCTGCATGTACACGCAACTGATGCGACCGGCCAGTGATAGGGTAGAAGTGAACCGTAGTGTAGCCAGCTTGCCGCGCTATCACTTGCCATCGGGTAGTGGCCTTTTTGCCATGTTCGTAGCAAACTAACTGCCTAGGCCGATCGTTTAGATCCACCCGCAGCGGTAGATTGATTTCGCCTTCCTCTCCCTGAACTTCTCCTTCCAAAATGGCTAGGTAGCGCTTTCGAATGCTTCTTTTTAAGAACTGCCGCTGTAGTTGGATGTAGGCAGGCAAATTTTTGGGCACTACCATGAGGCCAGAGGTGGACATATCTAAGCGATGCACAATCAGTGGGCCGCTGGCTTCAGGATTACGAGCACGAATACGGGTATAGACGGAGTCTTTTACACTTCTTCCGGGTACCGACAGGAAGTCGTGGGGCTTATTGACAACTAGTAGATCCGTATCTTCGTACACGATGGGCAAGGCTTTGTTTTCCGCAGGGTTGCTTAATAAGGGGTTGGGCTCGCAGGCTAAGCCTGCTAGCATGTGTCCTAGAATGGGTACGCATTTACTGCGGCAGGCTGGATAAAAATGGCGGTGTGTTCGTATTTCAGAGCTGGGCGATTGGCCCCACCAAAACTCGGCTATAGCAAGGGGAGTGTAGCCTTTGAGAAAGGCGTATTGCAGTAGCTTGGGGGCGGCACATTCGCCAGCACCAGCAGGTGGTTCGGGTTTAGGCGCTTGTTGGAAAATGGCGCGTAATGACCGTTGCTCTCCGAGCGCATTCAAGAAGGTATATTGTTCGAAGAGCCGCTCTTGTAGGGCAGCGGATCGCTCTTTTCGTTCTTGTAGTAAGCTTTGAATAGTTGTTAGCAACGCCGCTACCTTGGCTTGTTTTTCAGCCAGCAAAGCGGTTTGTAGGCGTTTGAAATTTTTGAGGTTATATTGTTCTTGGGTGCTTTCTTGCCGAAGTTGTGTGTCGAGTTGTTGATAATCTTGCTCGGAAAGTAGGCGGCTTGCTTCCTCACGGGCTTGTTGCCGCTTTAGCTTTTGGCTGCTAATGTCAGCTTTTAGGGCAGCTAGCCGCTGTTCGTATGCTTGCGTAGCTTCCGAGAGTTGTTGGCGAGCGATGGCTAAGGTTTCGCTGTTTTGCAGGCTTTCGATCTGTTGATTCAGTGCAGTAAGTTGTGTTTCTTCTTGGCGGAAAAAACCATCTTCACGGAGCATATCAAAAACTGGCGGCACGAAGCGGTGATGGTGATTGCCACCAGCTAATTTACCAGAAAAGGCGGCTAGGTAACCTAGGTGGCCGTTGGTGTCTTTTACCACGAGCACGCCGAACATTTTGCCAATTACCAAACCGTTGCCTTCCCGAGGGCTCCCTAAACCGAAGTTGTGTACCCAATCGGTTTGCGTGCTGAGATACTGCTGCAAATCAGCCGTAGCTAATAAGCTAAGTGGATGTGGCTCATAGTAAAAAGGACAAGTGAATAGTGTTGGTAAGCTAATACCGGCCACTGCTTCAACCGGAAGGGGCGTGAAGAAAGTATCTACTACACGATCAGAAATGGCCGAGGCCTGTGCTGCCATAAATGGAAATATTGAGCACCGCAAAGCTACACTTTTTCCAACTAACAGCGGTGGCTTCCTTACTTGATCAGTAGTAACTGACTATCCCGAACCCCGCTTACCCAGTGTGTGAGTTGCGCCTCAATATGGTGGTAGTCGCCGGTGCTAAGGGTCTGACGGAGCCCTCGCTCATCTTCAAAAATCACCTCTCCGCTCACGCAAACTAGCAGTGCTGGCACTTTCGTAATATGCTTATCCAATAAGCCATCTTTTTGGATTTGTAGAGACACCACACTGCCTTCCTCTCCTTTAAAAAGGGGCTTGGCTGATACAGCTTTATCTGCTGGGTGTTGGGAACTGATATTGTTCATGCTTCGGTTTTTCAAGTTGCTGGTTTGGCAGCTAAGCGTGAGGAGCAGCATGGCTGCAAGGAGGATACTACTTTTCATTATTTCGATTTAACGTACCTTGCATCACTGTTAGTAGCGACTTTAATACACCTCGGCCTTCTTGCTCAAGGTCGAAGTGAAAATTAGCGATGCGCCACTTGAAAAGCTGTAAACGAAAAGCCCCCATCACGAAGTGGATGAGCGATTCCGCCGGAACAGCTGTTGTGAAACAGCCCGTTTGCTGCCCTTCCAGAATATTTTGCATAATATGCTTGGTCTTTATGCCTATGATACGAAGAATAGCGGCGTTTATTTTCGGACTAGCTTCCATCAGGCCATCTGAAAATGCGGCTACTACAAAATGGGGGTTGGCGGAAAAAAAAGCAAATTGGCTGCTGAAAATAGCTTCTAGTTGCTTGCGCGGGCTGTGGTCATTGGTTGAGGCTAGTTGGTTGAGGCGCTTATCCATATCATCCGCTAAATAGTTCAACATAGCCACGATAATATCCTCCTTGCTAGCAAAATGCCGATAAATGGCACTTTCTGTGAATTGCATTTCCTTGGCCAAATTCTTGATCGTCAAGCCGCTTACGCCGGCAGTAGAGAGCAGTTTTCCCGCTGCTACAATAATCTCAAACTGCCGGCTGGAAATGCTGCTGCTAGTAGTGCACATTTTCTAATTCTTTAAGAAGGCGGAATACATCCAAACTAGTTTCTCCTGAGCACGAATGTAGTCGCTCATTAAAGCATTAGTACCTTCGTCGTTGGCGTCGGCTGCTAGTTGTAGTATCTCTCTTTGTAATACGATAATCGTCTTAAAGCTTTGTAAAATGGCCTGAACGGCAGCAGTGCCGTCCGATTCTTTCGCACTTTCTGCAATGGAAGCTATTTTGTGGTAGTCGGAATAATTGTGCACCGGCGTTTTCCCTAAAGTTAAGATGCGCTCTGCGATCTCGTCGATCTTCAGTAGCAGGCTGTTGTATAGTTCCTCAAACTTAAGATGTAGCTCAAAGAACTTTTCTCCCTTAATGTTCCAATGGTAACCACGGGTGTTTTGGTAAAAAATAGAATAGTTGGCCAGTAAAACATTCAGTTTTTCAGCCAAAATTTCGGCTTTACTTTCTTGTAAGCCAATTGCATTTAAAGATGACATAGTAAATAATTTAAAAGTGTGTGAATACTTACTTACAAAACAAGCTATCTCTCTCTTTAGTTGACTCATGGGGCGTTTTTTGCCCGACACCTCTTGTATGTAGGGTGATATTGAGCCGAGCTAGGCGGTGTTTTTGTTGGTTGGGTGTTGTTGCTCTTGCGCTCAAAGAGGCTCTTGCCCCTGCGTTAGCCAAAAAACTAAATCAAGTTTGTTGTTAATTCAATATTAATCAAATGTAAACTTAACATTAGGATAAATTTTTCTACTTTACTTTTGCGGAATGAATTTTGATCAGTTTATCATCGTTGATTGGAGTGCGCGCAGTGCGCCTAGCCCTGCATCGCCCACCAAGGATGCCATTTGGGTGGCTACTGCTTCGGTGGCTACGGGCTTGATAACAACGCACTATTTCCGTACTAGGCTAGCCTGTTTTGCCTACCTACAAGCGCAATTGCATCTGGCGGTGCAGCTAGGTCAACGGACTTTGCTTGGTTTAGATGTGATCTATGCTTATCCGGCAGGTTTTGCGAAGGTACTGGGCTTGAAAAAGAACGAACCTTGGAAAGCAATTTGGGCTTTAATTGCGGAACTGATGGAAGACAATGCTAACAACCACAATAATCGTTTTGCGGTGGGGGCGGAATTGAACCGCCGTTCGAGGGCTAGTTCAGGGCCTTTTTGGGGCGTTCCAGCCGGGCAGAGTGGTATTTTTTTGGGTGCCAAGAAAGATTTTGACTATCCGGTATTGACTAAAAAAGCCAAGTTGGCGGAAAAAAGGCTGGTTGAAACCCGCTGTTCTGGCATGCAATCGGCTTGGAAACTAGCCTATACAGGCAGTGTCGGTAGCCAAGGCCTCACGGCTATTCCTTACTTGCAGCAACTTCGTTTTGAAGATCCTTTGCTAGCACCGCATAGTCTGGTTTGGCCTTTTGAGACAGGCTTCACCAGGCAGCCCTTACAAGGAGAAGCCGCCTTGATTTTACACGCCGAAATTTGGCCAAGCTTGATAGAAAGGCCAGGCGAAGACCCTATTGCCGACCGAGAGCAGGTGCAATATGTAGCCAAATGGTTGCTGCATACGCAAGCCGAAGGCAAGCTAGCTGCCTATTTCGATTTGCCAAAGGAATTAGACCAAAAAGCAGCCAAAAAATGCCGAGAAGAGGAAGGCTGGGTACTAGGTGTTTGTTGAAAAAGATGCTGCGATAGGGAGTACGATTGATGTTGTGTGGATGCACTTTCCTTAATTGAACATACCAAAACAGTCGTTGAACCGACTTTTGAAGCGTTTTTTCTTCAATTGCTCGCTATCCCCTAAATCGATGGAGATACCTATTTCGTGTACACCGCCTAAGCTTCCGGGTGCTGCGCGCAGCTGGGAAATGGTGGCATCATAGCTATAGCCAATTCTAAAAACACCCTGCTTCACACCCACTAGGCCGATCGCTGCATCGGGGTTACCAAAGGCATGGCGGTAGTAGGAGCCTATAAAGAGCGGGCCCCAGCCCCAATATGCGCCGGCTACCAACTGCCGAAAGCCTGCTTGGCGACTAAACAAAATACTAGGGGCTATATAGGAAGGCCGCAGCCGATTGTTGTAGCGTTTCACGCTAAACTGCCCGCCGGCATGAAAGGTGAAGCGCATTGGCCGGCCGCCGATGATATTGGGGTTGATTTCCAGCAGGCTTTCATCTGGTCGTGTTAGGTGATCGACGGCAAAACCGGCATATAAATTCTTGGCATATACTACCATACCCATGCCCGCATCAAAACTAATTTTTGAGCTGGCAGCAAGCATTTCCTCGCTTATGCCACCCGTATTACCATTAATTGGGTCTAAGACATCCCCGAAAACTAGCTGGCTAAAATCCACTTGTGTTTGGAGTAAACCGGCCGATAAACCCATTCGGACGTAGGTGCTTTTATTCACCTTTACCTCATAGCTGTAAACACCTTGGAAACTATTATTTCGATACACCCCATCGGCCTGCCGATCGGTGAGCAGCGATATTCCTAGCGAATAGGGTTTGTTCTCAAAAGGTTGCTCGTAACTGATGGCATAGGTCTCGTAAGCATTAGGCCAAGCGGCATATTGTTGCCGATAATTGGCATGAATTCGAGGTGCCACCCCCACGCCAACTAAAGCAGGGTTGAGCCGCAAGGGAGCCGCATAAAACTGGCTAAAGACCGCGTCTTGACCCGATAGCGAGGTCGTAAGGCCAAGAAAAAGAATACAGCTAAGTAGGTTTTTCATCATGGTTGGCTTTCTTAGAAATTGGCCTAAAGCGGCATGCTTAGCACCGTCACACTCGTACATTTTACGGTAGATGCCGAGTCAAAAAAAGTGCAAGTAGTTTTGTCTGCGTACTTATAGGTATAAAACTACATATTCTTCCTCTTTGTTGTGTAAAAAACTTTGTGTAAAAAAGGACAGCACTAAGTTTGCCAACACAATTTCTGTTCCTGTGGTGTAGTAATTCCGTTTCGGCTTGCGCCTGCATTTTTCAGGAAAGGGATGGCACATAGTGCAGGGGCAAGTGTAAATTGGTAGCGCAAGAGCCGCGGAAAACACCTAAGCATCGAAAGCCTATAGTTTCGCCTAAGGATTTCGCCTAAGGATTTCGCCTAAGGATTTCGCCTAAGAAGCCGCTTTGTCGGATGGCCGCCTGACTGTATCTTAACAAACAATGCGATGGGTTGTTCCTCGTTATGAATACTGGGGTACGTCATCACCGAATACACCTACCTATTCGGATTTATAAAGTATTTCGTATTTTTGATCCAGCTACGTTTATTTAACCAATATGATGCGCTATATTTTATTTTTTTGGTGCTTACTTGGCTTTGCGATTTTTCTCAGGGCTCAACAGACTTTGGCGAAGACCTTTAATTGGTCGGCAGAGCCGCAACGCTTTACTTGGGAGGGGAAGACGTTCTACCAGCTCAGTTTCGAGGGAGCCGTGCCAGACGCCAAGGAAGCGGTGGTATTGCCTATGTGGGTAGAGCAATTCTCAGTAGCTGGCCCGGGCCAACTACAAATTGAGGTGCTAGCAGCCAGCTACGAATCTTTTTCACCGGATACGCGCTATGATATAGCTAGTTGGCTAAGCGATCAGCTTCGTTTTGAAACTTCCATAAGCCGAACACCCCAAGGCTGGGTGGCTAAAGTAAGTTGTTTGCCTATCATACGCAGTGCTACTGGTTTTCAGCGGCTTACGGAGCTTCGTTTACGTGTGATACGCGACCCGCAAGCAGAAGCGAGAACCACCTTTACGAATCGCTCTGCTTTAGCGGATGGAGAAATTTACCAAATCGCTGTAACCGAAACAGGTATGCACAAATTGAGCTACAACTTTTTAAAAAACCAGCTCAAAATTTCAAATTTAGATGATATCGACCCCCGTAGCATCCGCCTACTAGGCCAAAAAGGGGGAATGCTGCCTGAAGTAGCTACGGATGAATTTATTGACGATCTGCGAGAGTACCCCATTTTAGTAGAAGGGGAGGCCGATGGTAGCTTCGATCCCTCTGACGCGCTGATTTTCTACGGCGAAGGGGCTACCGTTTGGACTTACGACCCTACCAACAACCGCTATGATCAATTGCCCAACCTCTACGATACGCAGAACTATTACTACCTCAAAATAGGAGCCGCTGGCAATGGCTTACGAATCAGTAGTACTACCGAAAGCGGTGGTGCAGCAGTGAATTCTTTCGATGGGCTATACCGCTTCGAGAAAGAAGCCGCCAACCCGCTTCATACGATCAACAATGCCAGCGGATCAGGGCAGATTTGGCTGGGCGATTTTTTCAAAAACAGCCGAGAAAGAACGTACAATAGCCTTTTTACTATCCCAGATCGCGTGGCCGATGAAGCGGTCGAAGTGAGTGCTCGAATGGCTTTGCGAAGTGGCCCTATATCGGCCAATGGCTTCTACTTTTTAGAAATCAACGGTCAAGAATTGCGCTCTAACCTCGGGGCGGGTGTTAATTACAACAGCGTCTTACAATCTAGGGCGCTGAACCTAACTAACTTAAACGGCAACGTGAATTTAGCATCCGATATGGTTAATGTAAAGGTCAGCTACCCGGTGCCTGCGAACGCTTTTGCTAGCGAGGGGTGGTTAGATTACATTCAGTTAGTGGCGCGTCGGCAGCTGCGTCTTTCGGCTGACCAATTGATCTTTAGGGATAGCCGCAGCCTTGAAAATACACAAATTAGCTTACAACTAGCCAATGCAAATGCTAGCACCCGCATCTGGCGTATTGAAGAAAGTGGCCCAATACAGTTAGCCGCTACGCTCAATGGCGATTTATTAACTGCCGGCAGCGCCACCAATGGTCGCTTGCAAACCTTTGTCGCTTTTAATCCATCTGCCAGCCTGCTCGCTGCAGCCGCTATTGGAAAAGTAGAAAATCAAGATCTTCACGGCATCACAGCAGCCGAAATGCTTATCATTTCCCATCCCGCCTTCTTGCAGCATGCGCAAACCTTAGCCGAACACCGCCGGTCTTTTAGCGGCTTATAAGTAGTGGTAGCCACCACCGATCAAGTATATCACGAATTTAGCAGCGGTAAACAAGACCCCGCTGCTATCCGTAATTTTGCTAAAATGCTCTACGAAAGAGACAGCCGCTTTCGCTATCTTTTGTTAGTAGGCGATGGTAGTTTCGACCACAGAAATATCTACGGGCTAGGGAGCAACTTCATCCCCGTTTATGAGCACCAGGGCACTTTTAATGAAGTGAGCGACTTCCCTGCGGATGATTTCTTCGGTATCTTTACGGCCTCGCCTAACCGGCAGCCACTTGATCCCGATTTGAATGTAAGCGTTGGCCGTCTGCCTGTGCGCTCCTCGGATCAGGCTAGGGAGGTCGTCGCTAAAATAATCGGATACGATACAAAGCCCGCTGCCTTAGGTGATTGGCGCAATCGGATGGTCTTTGTTGGAGATGATGAAGATGGCGGCCAACACACCCGAGACGTGGATGGCATTGCTCGTAGCTTAGCAGGTATTAAGCCAGAGTTGAACTTCGAAAAACTTTACTTCGATCTTTTTCCCCAGATTCGCCTCTCCGCCGGCGATCGCTACCCCGCCGTAACGGAAGGTCTTGATCGGGCAGTCTTACGAGGAAGCCTAGCCATTACTTACCTAGGTCATGGTGGCCCCAGGGGCTGGGCACAAGAAAGGGTGCTTTCTATTCCCCAAATCAGAAACTGGCGGAATCCCGATCATTTACCGATTTTTATCACCGCCACCTGCACCTTCGCCTCTTTCGACGATGCGGAATTTGTCAGCGCTGGTGAAGAAACCTTACTTAGTAGCCGAGGGGGTGCTGTCGCATTACTTACTACCACACGGCCCGTTTTTGCAACGCAGAATAGAATCTTAACGGAAAAGACCACCGAAGCACTCCTAGAGCGCCCCAATGGCCAATGGCGCACCCTTGGCGATGTGATTCTGATTGCTAAAAACGCTATCACTGTTCGCGGTGGTTCCTCCTCGCTGAGTGGTACGACCCAAAATGCTAGAAAGTTTACTTTACTAGGCGATCCTGCTACCGTAGTAGCACTGCCTACGAATGGTGTTCGCACCACGATGGTTAATCAGCAAACAATTGACAGTAGCCGCGTCGATACGATCGGCGCGCTTGATCAGATTACAATCAGTGGTGAAATAGTGGATGTGAACGGCAATTTCTTACCCAATTTTAATGGCTTAGTGTATCCTACTGTTTTTGATAAACCTAAAACTATTACCACACTACAGCAAGACCCCGGCAGCCCTGCTATTAATGTTGAAGTACAACGTAACATCGTATTCAGAGGGCGAGCTACCGTGAACAATGGCCGTTTTTCTTTTACTTTTGTGGTGCCTCGCGATATCGACTATCAATTCGGTCAGGGTAAAATAAGCTACTACGCCGCCGACCCAGCCACCCGAATAGACGCGGCTGGTTACTACGACCAAATTGTGATTGGAGGCACCAGTCGCCGAGAAAATACCGATAACCAAGGCCCTGATATCGGGATTTTCTTCAACGATGAAAGCTTCCTCTCCGGCGACGAGGTGGAGCCTGAGGCTACTTTGATCGTAAAACTCCGCGATGAATCCGGTATCAATGTTACAGGCAACAGTATCGGCCACGATCTGGAAGCAGTGATGGATGAAGATAGCCGCAATACCATTGTGCTCAACGATTACTATGAAGCCAATCCGGATGATTTCCAAGCAGGGGTGGTTAATTATCCTTTGTTTGATCTCGAACCGGGCCTACATACGCTTAAAATACGTGCCTGGGACGTGGCCAACAATAGCGCTTCCACGGAAATTCAGTTTTTAGTGGTAACCGACGCAGGAGAAACGATTAAGCATATTCTCAATTACCCCAATCCTTTTACCGATTGGACTTGCTTCCAGTTCGATCACAGCTTAGTTAACCAAGATGTGGAGGCGATTATCCAGATTTATACCGTTAGTGGGCGGTTGGTAAAGACAATCCGTCGGCAGCTACTTTTTAGTGACGGATCTTTGCGCCAAGACGACTGTATCGAGTGGAACGGCTTAGATGATTACGAAGACCAGCTAGCTCGGGGCGTCTATTTATACCAAGTTAGATTGAAGGGCGAAGAAAAAACAATCGATAGCGACTTCCAAAAGTTGGTGATTTTAAAATAAGTGGCGTACTTTTCGGCCGTATTTAAAATAAACGGCTCTGAGCACTTCTGATTTATACCAACATTACCTCCAGCACCCCCATATTGTTACCGATAGCCGGCGGGTGGTGAAAGGGGCTATCTTTTGGTCGCTTAAAGGCGATCGCTTTGATGGCAACCAATACGCCCAGCAAGCTATTAAGGCGGGTGCTGCCCGCGCAGTCGTTGACGACCCACAGATAGCAGCCACAATAGGCAAGAAAGCTCTTTTAGTAGAGGATAGCCTGCTAGCTTTGCAACAGCTAGCCAATCATCACCGCTTGCAGCTCGCTATTCCTGTTTTAGCACTCACGGGTAGTAATGGAAAAACAACTACCAAAGAGCTCATCGCCGCAGTGATGGCTAGGCGCTACCGCATTCACTATACCCAAGGTAATTACAATAACCACATCGGTTTACCGCTCACCATCCTAGCCGTTGGTGCGGAGGTAGAAATGCTCATTCTAGAAATGGGCGCCAATCATCAGGGGGAAATTGCAGCACTTTGCCGCATCGCAGCTCCCTCACATGGCCTTATTACCAATATCGGTGAGGCACACTTGGAAGGCTTCGGCGGTATCGAAGGCGTTAAGAAAGGGAAAGGGGAGCTATACGATTACCTAGAGGCTAATAAAGGCATCGTCTTTGTGAACCTAGATGCAGCACCGCTACCAGAAATGGCTCAAAAGCTAAGCCGCCGCGTTAATTATGTAACAGCCGAAGCACCTACCAAGCTGGTGCCGGAAATGGAAGTTAAGCTGCTCAGTTCTGCTCCTAATGTGCGGGTGGCCTTTCTTTCTCTGGAGGGCCAACTGACTCAAGCCAATACCCAGCTACTCGGTGAGCATAATTTTGAAAATGTTAAGGCAGCTATCGCAGTAGGTAAGTACTTCAAAGTGCCTGCCCAGGACATTGCCGCCGCCCTAGAGGCTTACTTGCCTGAGAACAACCGCTCACAGCGATTACACTATCGGGGCATTGACTTTTTATTAGACGCCTATAACGCGAATCCTAGTAGCACAGCTGCGGCACTACGCGCTTATGTAGCTGCCTATCCTGCGCCGCGTGTCGCTGTTTTAGGAGCCATGCTGGAGCTCGGTGAAACTAGCGAAGAGGCTCACTTTCGCATCGCACAGCAAGCTAAGGAATTGGGTATCGATACCCTTGTTTTGGTAGGTGATGAGTATGCCGCAGCCGCCACTCAATTAGCCTTACTACACTTCCCTGATGCGCCGACCGCCAAAGCATGGTTCTGGGAACAAAATTGGGAAGGATACACGGTCTTGCTCAAAGCTAGCCGTGGGGTGGCACTAGAACAGCTAATTCAAGACTAAAGGTTGATTTGATTTGTCGCTCGTCATGCTTTTGGCGACCAGCGCAGGGGCAAGTGTTCCCTCAACGCGCAAGGGTAGGGAAAGAGGGAGCTGCTTTCAATCCAAACTTCCTCCTTCCCCTTTAGAAACCTTTTGAAAACGCCTTACAAAAATAAGGCAAACTTGAGGCCAAAAACACCCGCACTACCTCCTTCGGTAATCAGCAGACCCAAAGAGGGCTCGAGGTTGATGTTATCCTTGAGTTTAATGGCATATCCTCCGGCTAAGTTGGCTTGAAAGGCGGATTCCCCCGCTGCACTGAGAAGGCCAGCGCTCAAATCGGCAAATAGACCAAACGAAGTGTAGAACTTCGGTCCAACAGTAAAGCCAAAAATAGAAGTACCGTCGAAGGAGATAATCCCCAAGCGTGCTTTTAGTGCGGTGCGTTCGCTTAGCATATAGCCCCCCTCGAAGTTCAAGCTCAAGATCGATGTACCGCCATCAAATACTAAGCCAAGACCCGTGCCAGAGGTGGGTATAAAACCTAATATGCCCGTTGAACCTGTTTCAATTAAGACGCTTTTTGCTTTGCTCTCCATACTTTGAGCCTCCAATTGCCCCGCCGTGAAAAATGTAGCGATCAAAAAAACAAAAGAAAGAATTGTTGTTTTCATAACGAAAAGGTTTAGTTCATTTTTGGGTCAAATATAACCGCAGCCTACTTGGAATCATTAGCTTTAAGTAATCTTTAACAGCACATTAAAGGATATGTAAACGGATTTTGTATTTGCGCGCGCATAGCGTGCGTGCGCGTACAAAATTGGCTCACATATCCTCTATTTAACACTTTTTAAATTTTGTTTGGGCTTGCCGCCAAGGCCTCCTTTAAAACTAAAACGCTAATCTAGTGCTCTGTCAAGGCTAAAACTTCGACTTGCCCTTGGCGTCTTTTGCGGCTACTCTTCGTTGGAGCATCCCTTATATAGTCCCACTATGCGCGGGAACCTCTGCCTCGATTAGTCGCAAAAGTCGCTAACGATCAACCCGAATAGTAACGCTTGACAGACCGCGAGTGCCCAAGCCAACTCAGGAGAGTTGCAAAGCGCTAGGGGAGGAAACCTAGTGGCATAGATTTACATTGCGCCAGGGAGTGTACAAAGCGGAAGCTCATCCGGAGGGCAAGTTTTTAGCATCGGCCTAATTAGTTTCGAAGTAAAGCGATGCCACCGATAATCAATAGCACCCCAACAACTTTTACCCAGCTAATAGGCTGTGCGCTCATGCCGAGCCAGCCGTAATGATCCATTACCAAGCCAAAGGCTAATTGGGCGGCCACGGTAATTCCTAAAGTGAGTGCCATGCCTAGCTTAGGCGGTACGATGATGAGCGTGGAAACAAAGAAGGCCCCCATCAAGCCGCCTGTCCAGTAATACCAAGGCAGTTGCCCCGCGCCTTTAATTAAGTCGAACTTGGTTTGGGTGGCTATAGCATAGACCAAAAGACCTAATGCACCCACTACGAATGATAAAAAGGCACCATAGATAGGGTTTTTAACGGCTTCCCCCAATTTGAAATTAAGACCCGATTGAATGGGAATCAATAGGCCAGCTAAAATGGCTAGTAGCCAATAAAAGATAGTAGGCATTATGGATACTTTACATTTGGTTGTACAATATATTTGAATCGATGTGGTTTGAGAATTTCTCACTTGTTCTCCCCGCCTTGGTCTGCATCAAAAAGCCTCGCCGCCCGTACACGGGGGCCTGCGTTTTTTGACTTACCAAAGACGCGGATAAGGGCGCGATAATTTCCCCAAGGCTGCGTAACGATCACGGAAGGTAAATCACCTCGGTTCAAGGATCCTTGTTCGTTGCATCGTGAACGAGCGACCACTTAGTGGCGGCGAAGCCAAAGTGTAGCGAATGTTGCTCACCCATGACCCATCGAACAACTTAGTGCAAAAGTAAGCTATTTTATCCTACTACTTAAGTAGGCTAAGTGGTGTGCGGGCACTTAAGGCGTTTATATGAAATAAGTTGGGTATAATCTGATCGATTTGGCTGCCTTCTTCTTATATTTGCTGGAAATATAAAACGAATTGTATGCCAATTGAATTAGAGGCGCTCAGCCCAGAAGAAAAAGCACAAATGTTGGATGCCATTCCGCTCATCAGTATTTTGGTGGGTGCAGCTGATGGTGAGTTAGATGAGGCTGAACTTAAGGCAGCAACCCAACTTGCTCATATCCGTTCCTATAAAGAAGAGCTGGTTTTACAAGAATACTACGATCAAATGGAAGGAAAGCTTGCCCTGCGCATACGGGAACTCCTAGGTGGCTTGCCCAAAGACACGAGCGAAAGGCAAGCACTGCTAAGTGAGAAATTAGCCGCCTTGAATCCTATTTTAGCAAAGTTGCCAAGCCCTTACAACTATTACTACTACGCCAGTTTCAGAAGCTTCGCAGATCACGTAGCTAGAGCGAGTGGTGGTTTTTTTCGCTTTTTAACGATCGGCCCAAAGGAGGCTAAGGTAGTAGGGCTTCCGATGTTGGAAGTGATTGAGGAGCCGGCGGAATAAGAGGAGTGAGGAGCTTTAAGATCGAATCACCGGCGGGTGTTGCTGCAAGAACTGTACTACTTCCTGCGGTTCATCGGTGATGCTGAGGAAGTCAAAATAGGTTTTGCCGTAGGCCAGTTGGCGCAACAGTGGAAAGATCATAGTTTCTATCTGATAGCGTTTTCGGCCTAGGAAAATCATGGGGCTCACCCAATGATAGGTCATGTAGTGGTTCTGCGCAGCCTCTTGAAAAATTTCTTGCGTCGTGCCTGCGCTGCCGGGAGCGAATACAATACCATAGAGGGAAACGGCTAATAAGGTATCTTCGCGGATGCTATTACTAAAGTACTTCGCGATGTAAGTAGCGAAGAGGTTGCTAGGTTCATGTCCATAGAACCAAGTGGGGATGGCTAGGCTTTCTGCCCCTGCGGGATACTGTTCAATCACTTCAAAAGCAGCCTCATGGTAGCCTGGATCGGTATATTTCGGTGCTTTTGCTAAGCTGTTTAGCACCTTATGGAGCACTTCCTCTGGTTGGCCAGCAAGATAAGCGCCTAAATTGGCCGCTTCCATAATGCCGGGGCCACCGCCGGAGACGATGAAATAGCCTGCTTCGGTTAGTAATTTAGCGGTGTGAGCAGCCTTGTGGTAGTCTGCCTGGTCTCTGCCAGTGCTATGGCCACCCATAAAGCCAACGCTGCGTCTTTTGCTCATTCCATGGCTATCGAATTGCAGGAGGCGTCGTAGTGCTTCGTCGATGCTATAATCGTGTAGGCGCTGCCAAAGTGCTTCATTGACATTGGGTTGTCGCCGACTGCGATCGAAATGTTGATAGATGGCTAAATCTCGGCTATTATCTTGTGCAGGGCTATAACCGTCCATCAATTCTTGGTAGCTGTAAAGGCCACTGCGTAGCGGGCGGTAGGGCAGGTTACTAGGAGCCTGTAGGAGGTTAACGCCTAGTTTTCGTAGCTGCAGTTCCATCTCAAGCGGCATTTGGCAGCCGATAAAGAGGGTGGTTTCGTCGAGCTGGTAGTGGCTCCAGTTGATTTGGATAGGGCGGAAATCGAGTTCTATCAGCGTGGTATTCCGTAGATCGGTGTGACCATTGAGCAGCCACTCATTGTTAATCGTGCGTAGGGTAGGATAGGGCGTTGCGGTACAAATAGAAGTAGGCATGGCGTAATGGATTGTAAATAAGTATTCGGACAAATTTAATGTTACTTTTCAATCTGGTAGATTTTGCTTTCAGCCGAGGCTTTTTAACGCTGGCGGGGAGCAAAAGATGCCGAGTGCAAAGGGGCGATTGTTAGAGTGGTTCGGCAGGTCATCAAACGGCTGCCAGTGGCACCACAAAACAACTCTATTTTTGTCCGACTACTTAATTGCTCGAAGGTTGTTTTTAGCAACCAGCTATTCAAACAAGCAGGGGCTGCGATAGTTGGCGATGAATAGCTAGTACTTGTGGAAAGAGCAGTTGTTGCCCGTCGTTAATGATTACAAAATCGGCCAAGGCAAGTTTGTGTTCCTCGGGCCATTGTTTAGCCATCCGATCACGGATACTTTGCTCGCTGGCGTGGTCTCTTTGCCTACTCCGTTCGAGGCGAATTGCTTCGGGGGCACTTACTACAATCATGGCATCGAAGGCTGCTTGGCCGCCAGTTTCGTAGGTGATAGCGGCCTCGTGGAGGGTGTAGGGCACAGCTGCTTGGGCTAGGTGCCAAGCTAAACTATCCTTAGCAACCGCCGGATGAACAATGGCCTCTAGGTCTTGGAGTGCTTGCGGGTC
>DAINNZ010000001.1:73239-80047 GCA_036735605.1 Lewinella sp.
CGGAAAAAATAAGGTCGGCTAGTCGTTTTCTATCGAGTAGGAGGTGGCTTTGCTCCTCGAAGTGGGTCTTGCGCTTTGTAATGCCCTTGCCCCTGCACCTTGTGCCCTCCCTTAGCTGCTGCTGCTTACTTAGTTCTTGCGTAGCGTGGTCATTGTCGGCTGAGAAGGGCTGCACGTTTTGGCTTGCTTTGTCTTCTTGCCTTGCTGGTTGAGGTGTTGTTAGGTAAATATCGGCACCAAAGCGCTGGCTAATAGCTTGGCGCAAATCAGGTTTTTCGACCAGGAGGTTTTTGGCGCGCTGATCGGCATAGTAAACAGGAATGCCGAGGCGTTCAAAGAGTGCTGCCACGGTGCTCTTGCCGCTGCCGATATTGCCCGTAATGCCGATGCGTTTTGCCACCTTAGATAAAATATTTGCTGCAAGACTACGAAATTTTGTCCAATTCTGCTAGCTTTGGCCTATGCTTCGTATCATTGATCGGATAATCGTTTTTTTTGGCCACCTAGCGGCAGCTTGCCTCGCTTTGCTGATGGTGGTCATCTTATTGGACGTACTACTGCGCACTAGTTTACAACTTACAGCTGCTTGGGTGGTGGAATTAGAGTGGCATCTTTTCGCCCTTTCCTTTTTGTTCGGGATTCCCTATGCCTTGCAGCAGCATAAGCATGTGCGGGTAGATCTATTTTACGAGCGCTTTAGTGAGGCAGATCGGGGCAAAGTGAATTTTTTTGGGGCTATTTTGTTTTTGTTACCTTGGTCTGTTTTAGTGTTCATTACAGGTAGTAGCTTCTTGCGAGCGGCTTGGATAATGGGCGAGGGGTCGCCTAATCCGGGCGGGTTGCCCACGTTTGTACCGATTAAGGCAGCTATCCCTCTAATGGCGCTGCTGCTGTTTTTGCAAGGAATCGCAGCGGCGATCCGAGCTTATTACCAATGGCGAAGGCCGGAAAAGGAAGTAAGATGAGCCTAGCTATAATTGCTTTACTGCTATTTGCCAGTATTTTTTTACTGATTTTGTACGGCTATCCGGTGGCATTCACCTTGGGCGGCTTATCGTTGTTGTATGGCCTGTGCTTTCTAGATCTTTCGGCCTTTAATTTACTACCGAGCCGAATGATGGGGGTAATGGAAAACTACTTACTGTTGGCCGTTCCACTCTTCATATTCATGGGTATGATGTTGGAAAAATCGGGTCTAGCGGAGCGGCTATTGCACACGATGACGGCACTTTTCGGGAGGTTACACGGCGGCATGGCGGTTTCCGTAGTGGTGGTGGGTGCACTCTTGGCTGCGTCCACAGGCATCGTGGGAGCAACGGTCATTACGATGGGTTTAATCAGTTTGCCACCGATGCTCAGGAGCGGCTATTCGCCCACCTTAGCAACGGGCGTGATTGCTGCCTCTGGCACGCTAGGCCAGATCATACCGCCCTCGGTAGTCTTAGTGCTGTTGGGTAGTGTGTTGGGTGTTAGTGTGGGGCAATTGTTTGCGGCAGCGCTGGGGCCAGGTTTGTTGCTCGTGGCAGCTTACATCCTTTACATTCTGCTGTATGGCTGGTGGCGCCCTTCGGCAGTGCCGCGTTTGAGTGATGAAGATTTAGCTATTTTCTTGCAAGGTTTGCCTGGTGAAAGGCGATCCTTTGCTGGGCGTTTGGTAGAAAGCATGATCCTGCCCTTGCTATTGATTTTGGCTGTTTTAGGATCTATCTTTGCGGGTATTGCTTCGCCAACGGAAGCCGCTGCCATAGGCGCGGGAGGGGCTACTTTGCTGACTTTCACCCAAGGCCGCTTAACGGGGGATGTTTTTAGGGGGGTGCTGCGAGCTACTACGCATTTGAGCAGTATGGTGTTTATGATCTTACTAGGTGCCAGCACTTTTTCTTTGGTTTTTAGGCAGTTAGGAGGTGATCAGTATTTAGTAGATTTAGTACTACAGGCTAATCTTTCCCCCATGCTTTTTTTACTTTTAGTAATGGCGGTAGTTTTTGTAGCGGGTTTTTTCATTGATTTCATTGAGATCATTTTTATCCTCGTGCCTGTGGTGCTACCGATGTTCATAGCTTTGGACGTAGATTTAGTTTGGTTAGGTTTATTGCTGGGTTTGAATTTACAAACCTCTTTCCTCACACCTCCTTTCGGTTTTTCGCTTTTCTACCTCAAAGGAGTTGCACCGCCGGAGGTGAAAACCAGCCATTTGTATCGAGGGATTGTTCCCTTTTTACTGATTCAGCTATTAGTGATGCTAGGCGTTATTTTATTTTACTAAATCGGCCTATCTTTGCAGCATGAAAGCATATATTTTCCCAGGGCAAGGTGCCCAATTCGTTGGTATGGGTGCCCAATTATCGGATACTAAACCGGCCGCAAAAACCTTATTTAAGCAAGCGAACGAAGTGCTCGGCTATTCTCTTACAGAGGTGATGTTCCGAGGTACAGAAGAAGAATTGCTACAAACACAATACACCCAACCTGCCATTTTTGCACATTCTGTGATTACGTATCTTACCGCAGAAGATTTGGAGGCCCCCTCGGCGGTGGCAGGCCATAGTTTGGGCGAGTTTTCTGCTTTAGTAGCAGCGGGCGCACTCGATTTTGCGGCAGCGCTCAGTCTAGTGCAGCAGCGCGCCTTGGCTATGCAAGAGGCCTGCGATCTAGTGCCGGGCACCATGGCTGCTGTGTTAGGTATGGAGGATGAAGCTATCGAGAAAATCTGCGCAGCGATCGAAGAGGTGGTGGTGGCTGCCAATTACAACAGCCCCGGCCAATTGGTCATTAGCGGCAGCCAAGTAGGCATTGCAAAAGCGACGGAACTACTCACGGCCGCTGGTGCGCGCCGCGTGGTACTGCTGCCGGTGGGAGGGGCTTTCCATAGCCCGCTGATGCAACCAGCGCAAGATCGCCTCAAGGCAGCTATTGAAACCACTTATTTTCGCCCTGCTAAATGTCCCGTATATCAAAATGTGGATGCACAACCTAGTTTAGACCCGGATGAAATTCGCGCTAAATTGATTGCGCAATTAACGGGCCCTGTGCGTTGGACGCAAAGTATTCAGAACATGGCGGCGGCAGGCCAGCAGCACTTTATAGAAGTAGGTGGAAAGGGAAACATTCTGGCCGGCTTAGTTAAAAAGATCGATAGGCATTTGATCGTGGAGCAATTAGGCTAGTTTTTTGTCTTTTGGCTAACAAATTGATTTTTTTGTGGTTACACCAAGCAATGAATTGGAAATTTTTCTCATATTTGTAGCTGGGTTCTATTTAGAGGCCATTCTTGGCATGCTTTCTTTGACCCTAAGCCCCCAAAGGTTTCAAGGAGCATGCTTGTAGGAGAATCTGATTTTTGTACTCACTAGCTGCGCTGTTAGGTGTTGCCACTATGTATAGCACAAGGTCTGGGTCTTGGTAAAACACCCATTGGAAAGCCCTCGGATGGGCAAGCACTGAACTAATTCGCTGGCATAAATGCAGGGGCAGGGGTATCTTTTTAGCACAAAACTTTTTTATGCGACCTACTTTTTTATTTTGCTTATTTGGGCTATTGCTGCTAGCAGCCTGCGGGCGCGATGACGACGATATGATATTGCCGCCACCACCGCCGCCGCCGCCACCGATTATTGAGACGGATGTGAACTTCGATCTGGCTACTGCCCCTTTTGATAGCCTCAGCAAGTATCGTTTTTTTCTGGGTGCATTGGCTGCTATGGAGCCGAACGAGGGTTTGTTGCAATATGAGCCCATCTCTACGCTGTTTACCGACTATGCGCACAAAACACGTTATATTTGGTTGCCCCCAAACACCCAAGCAACCTACCAAGGTGCTGGGCAGTTAATTGACTTCCCCAACGGAGCGGTTATCCTTAAAACATTCTTCTATAATCAAGAGCAGGCCACCAATGCTCCCCGGATCCTCGAAACCCGGATGCTCTATAAGAAGGAAGGGGTTTGGCACTTCGCAGAGTATGTCTGGAACGAAGCACAGACGGAAGCCACGCTGGAACTAAATGGTAAAGAAATTCCACTCGATTTTATCGACGACAATGGTGTTGCTCGCGCTGTAAATTACCGAGTACCCTCTGAAGCGGAATGTTTAACCTGCCATAAAAGCAATGGCAACGCGACGCCAATTGGCCCTAAACCGCAGAATCTGCACGCCGATTATACCTACCCCGATGGCAGCCGAATGAACCAGCTCAGTAAATGGCAAATGGCAGGCTATTTGGCTACCGATTTCGATCCCTCTTCGATTCAAGCAGTAGTGAAGTGGGACGACCCAGCCCAAGATTTACAACTTCGCCTTCGATCTTATATCGATATTAATTGTGCCCACTGCCATACCGCTGGCGGCCATTGCGATTATAGACCCATTCGGCTAGCTTTTGAAGAAACCGATGATGAAACCAACTTAGGGGTTTGTGTTACACCAGATGATTTTATTTCTAGTAGCCTAATTAATATCGTAAGCCCTAGAAATACCACTAAATCTGCCCTGTTCTATCGTCTTAACTCCACAGAGGAAATGGTGCGTATGCCGCTACTCGGCAGAACCCTAGTGCACGAAGAAGGGGTGGCACTCATTGCCGAATGGATCAATAGCATTTCAACTAACTGCGACTAATAAGAGCCATTTTAGACTCACTACTTCTTTACTATGAGATATATTTTACCGTTTTTTTTAGTAAGCTTCTTTTTTAGCTGGCAGCCACTAAAGGCTCAGTTAGATTGCTTCACCGCTTTAGAGGTAGGCCTCGGGGTGCATGTGGTGGATTCAATCTACGGAACAGATGTGCCAACGCTTAATTGCGTGGATAATACCTACGGAAACCGAGCCAACTGGTATCTCTTCAGCGCAACAACGGATACGACGATTACCATCAGTACCGATCTTCCTAACTCTACGGGCGTGGATACTCGCTTCACTATCCATCAGGGGGAATGTTTCAACCTTTCTTGTATCGGGGGCGATGATGATAGCGGGAGCCAGTTCCTTTCCACTTATTCTTTTAACGTTACGGCCGGCTTAGGGTATTTTATCGTTTTTGACAACAGATGGTCTTCTAGCGGCTTCGAATTTTCGATTGATTATGCCCAAGAGGTGGTCATAGAACTCAGTTTCCAAACGGCTAATTTCGCTACCGCAGCGGGTAATACCCTTGGGGTAGTGGACATGAATAATGATGGCCTAGATGATATTATCTCGGTTCAAGCCAATAATGTACGGCTTAATTTACAACGACTCAATGAAATGGGCTTTGAGGCAGTAGATGTAGCTACCACTACCGCCCAGCATATGCCTAGCTGGAGTATGGCCGCTGGCGATTTTGATGGCAACGGACTCAACGACCTACTTTATGGCGGCGGTTCAGGGGTTACTTTTATGCGTGCTACGGATACGCTATTCGGCTTCACACAAATTTCCTTCGATGAGTATGTTTTCTCCCAACGATCTAACTTCATAGACATCAATAACGATGGTCACTTAGATGCCTTTGTCTGCCACGACGTGCAGCCCAATGTCTTCTTCCTCAACGACGGAGAAAATAACCTAATGTTTCAGCAAGGCAGTATTGGCGATACGCCCGACGGAGGAAACTACGGCTCTATATGGATCGATTATGATAACGATGGAGACCAAGACCTTTTCATCGCCAAGTGCCGAGGGGGCAATTCCGAAGCCAATATTAATCAGCTTTTCCGAAATAACGGCGACGGCACTTTCACCGATGTAGCACCCACTATGAATATGGCAGACCCGATTCAAACTTGGTCTGCTGCATGGGGCGACTACGATAACGATGGCGATATGGATGCACTGATCGGTGCCAGCTCCTTCGCGCAAGGCCGCCATAAGTTGATGCGCAATGATCGCGAAACCTTTACCGATATTACAGCTGGTAGTGGGTTCGACTTCTTAGAGGGCACTAGTATTGAAACGATTACGCACGATTTCAATAACGATGGCTATTTAGATGTATTTGGTGCTGGCGACCGCATCGCTCTCAATAACGGCGATATGACTTTCCGCTTTGCTCCTGTTCCCTTTGGGCACGGCCCTGTCGGAGACTTGAACAACGATGGGTTTCTCGACGTTGTAACGGGTTCTACGGTTTTTTTCAATCAGCCAAATGGAAACAACTACCTGAAAATTCTCACCGAAGGTACGCTTAGCAACCGCAACGGCATTGGTGCTAGAGTGGAAGTTTTTAGCAGCAACCTAGGCAAGCAAATTCGGGATGTAAGAAGTGGCGACGGCTTTCGTTACATGAGTTCCTTGACGACGCACTTTGGCTTAGGCCAAGACCAAACGGTTGACTATGTGGTGGTGAAATGGCCCTCTGGTATCGTAGATACAGTTTACCAACCGGAGATCAATACACAGATTACAGTAGTAGAAGGCTCGTTTGTTTCTACAACGGCTCAGCCTACGAAAGTAGAACAACTGGCTTTATACCCTAACCCTGCTAGCGATCGGGTTTTCTTAAAAGCTGGCGATTGGACGGAAAGCGCGCGTTATGCAGTCTTTAATACGGCAGGGCAACTTGTCAGCCAAGGCTTTTTACGCAACGCAAATGTAGCCGTGGATCAACTGCCCACTGGTATGTATCAACTGCTAGTGAGCGACGAGCAGCGCAACCACCTCGGTCGGTTTGTGAAGCAGTAGTGAGCTAAGTGGCTAGTTGTAGTTTGCACTATCGGGCATCTCCGCGATGATCGAAAAGTGCTTACCCTTATTTTGCATAATCTGTGCCCAAAGTTGCTTTGGCCGGCTCTTGAATAGGTAGTTGGGGAACATATTAGCGGTGACCCAACT
>DAINNZ010000001.1:80057-86276 GCA_036735605.1 Lewinella sp.
GAGTTCTTCTTCCAACTGGCCTTCCGACCAGCCTGTGTAGCCCACAAAGAAGCGAATGTCGCGGGGTAAAACCAACTCGTTCTTAATCAAGAATTTGAGCTGTGTGAAATCGCCCCCCCAATAAACCCCTGGCACTACAGGCTTACTATCTGCCAGCAGGTCGCCTACACAATGCAAGTAGTGGAGGGTATTGGTTTCCTCCGGCCCGCCGAAAAAGACGGGCGCATTGAATTCGGGGAAGTCATCTACCAAGTCGTCGATGCGCATCGTACTTTGGCGGTTCATAATGAAGCCTAGGCTGCCTTCCTCATCGTGCGCTGTCAGCAGAATTGCTGCTCGCTTAAAATTGTCATCTAACATGTAGGGCTCTGCTAAGAGTACAGCCCCTTTTTGCAATTTTGCTGCTGCCATGGGATGTTGTATTGTACATTTTGGCCTCTAAAATAGAGGCAGGATATAACAAAATGAGCGTAATTTAGTCGGTATCTCCGAAAAGCAAACTTCCAATTCTCACTAAAGTGCTACCGCTTTCAAGTGCGATGGGGTAGTCGCCTGACATGCCCATACTACACTCTTTAAAGTTGGGATTATCTTGAAAGTAAGTGCTTTTTAAACGCAGAAAATGCTGCTGTAGTTGCTTAAACTCCTCGGCTATTTGCTCGTCGATATCCGTGTAAGTTGCCATACCCATTACGCCCACTATTTTTGTATAGGAGAGCGCTTGACCTTGTAGGCTTTCCATCATGTTGGCTGCTGCTGGCCAATCGAGTCCATATTTGCTGCTTTCTGCTGCGATGTGGAATTGTAGGAGCACCTCTACCTTTCGGTGGAGCGCAGCGGCTTGCTTGTCAATCTCGCGCAAGAGTCGTTCACTATCTACGGCATGAATATAATGTACGAAAGGCAGTATGTTTTTTACTTTGTTGCGCTGCAAATGCCCAATGAAGTGCCAGCGAATGTCCTTGGGTAGTAGCTGCTGTTTTTCTACTAGCTCAGCCTCTCTGTTTTCGCCAAAATCGCGCTGCCCAAGTGCGTAAAGCGCCTCGATTTTATCTACGCTTTGGGTCTTAGATACCGCCACGAGGGTGGCTTTGGCTGCTTGTACCTCCTTTACAATAGCGTGGTAGTTCTCTATTTGGGCTGCTGTCATCAGTCGGTTTATATATTTCTTAACGTTGTTTAGCAAAATGTAAACAGTTCTTAGATGCGAAGGGGTTTACAAAAAGCGTTAAAGAATTGCACAACTGCTATTTACTTACCAAAATATCTATGTCATGTCTTATAAAAGCCGTCGAAATGAAGCCAAGCATAGGCAACTAGCGCTGCTATACACTTTAGTAAGCCTCACTTTTTTGTTAGCTCTATTGTATTGCGGAAACCAACTAGCAACCTATTGGGAAGCCATCGAATTACTGCGGCCACTACCAGCAGAGGCTACCGAACGGCCATTAGCAGCCATTTCTTGATGCGTTTGCGCTACAAAGCTACACTTGCCCCTGCATGTATGCCACCTTGTTGAAAATTTTGAAATGAGAGCATAGCTTTAAGGCATTGAAGTTAAGCGGCAGTGTTGGTGAAAAGAAGAAAAATGCCCGTATCTTTGTACTATGAAATCGTTTTTTGCTATGATGAAGTCCATCTTTTTGCTTTCTTTTTTGCTCTTACTCTCCTCGATGCAAGTCCCTAGCGCAACACTTAAAATGGGCTTGCTTAAATACAATGGGGGCGGCGACTGGTACGCAAACCCAACGGCATTACCCAACTTGGCCGCTTTTTGTAATGAGGCTTTAGGTACTCAATTTAGCCGCGATTATGGCACGGTAGAGGTGGGCTCTGCTGATCTCTTTAACTATGCCTTCGTGCACATGACCGGGCATGGCAATGTGGTTTTTAACCAGCAAGAAGCGGACAATTTGCGCAACTACCTCCTAGGTGGTGGTTTTTTGCACATTGACGATAATTACGGGATGGATCCCTTTGTTAGAGCGGCGATGAAAAAGGTCTTTCCCGAGCTAAATTTCATCGAGCTACCTTTCAGTCACCCCATTTATCGGCAGCGCTTTACTTTTGAAAAAGGCCTGCCGAAGATTCACGAACACGAAGGGGGGGCACCACAAGGGTTTGGCTTGTTCTGGGAAGGCCGCATGCTTTGTTTCTATTCTTTTGAATGTGATTTAGGAGACGGCTGGGAAGATCCGAGCGTTCACAAAGATCCGCCTGAAATCCGTGCGGCCGCCCTGCAAATGGGAGCTAATATTGTGCAGTTTGCCTTTGAGCAATAGCACTTTACGCTATTGTTTGGCTGTCGCTACCGCTCGCGGGGGCAGGGCTTCCTGAATAACGCACAAGACTTTTCGGGATTAAGTGTAGGTTAAATTTACCCTTTCGCAGAGAATTTAACAGAAAAAAGTTGCTAGAAGGCAGTTTTTGGCTTTACTTTGTGGCTGTGTTAAGATATTTAGGCAACTCTACTGACCATAGGGTGCTTTCAGTGCCGTTTTGGCTAGAATCAAAATTTTAATCTCATGACGACAAACGTTTCGTGCTTCGAACATCAAACAAGTATTAAAGGGAAGAAAACTTTCCTATTGTTTGTTCTCATCTCTCTTTTTTCCCTCTCATTTTTGTCTGGGCAGATCAGTATCAATGCTGTTAATACGCCCTATGAGGACGATTTCACGGGTTTTGGTGGTGCGGCTGATCCTACAAACTGGGCTACATCTGATGTAGTCAGCACTTCTATGTGGATGGGAGTTAGCAACGGTTCTTCTACTGGAGGGGGAAAATACTCTTTTGGAGAAGGAATGGATGGCTCTATTGGCTTTTTGCCATCAAGTACTCGCGCTATTAACGCTACCATTTCTTTCACCAATAATACTGGAGGGGAGGTAAATTCTTTTAGCATTTCTTATGCTGCAGAGCATTGGCGTAGTGTGATGGGGGGGCGTAATAATGGCTGGGCTGTGTCTTATGCGATAGATGGAGGAACGCCCGTGGCGATACCTGCCTTAACTTTCGCAGCTGCTAATACGTTCGCTACGGGAGTAAATCCTGCTGGAGGCCCTTGGGCTACTGCTTCTTTAATGGCTACTTTGGAGGGCTTAACGATTCCCGACGGTGCTGTTGTAGCATTCGTATTCTTTGGAGACAATGGTACTGGTGGAGGCTCGCGTCAAGGTGTAGCTATCGATGATTTTTCTTTTCAGTTCCTAGGAGCTACCAACGCAGCTCCAGAGATCACGAACTGTAGTAGCTTCCAAAACTTGATGGTTGTTGGGGCAGGGGCAAACTGCACCAATCCTTTACCTGATTATACTGCTTTCATGATGGTTATGGATGATACCGACGACCAAGCTGATTTGACGCTCGGTCAGCTTCCTGCTCCAGGTACGATCCAAGAAGTGGGTAGTTATGAGATCAAGTTATTCGCGACCGATACAGAGGGGGCAACTTCTGACACTTGCCGTTTCACGCTCACGATTGAATCGGGGCCTACCTGCCCTGAAAACCCGGTAGTGGACAACTGCCCTATGGATACGGAAACATTGGCGGCAGACATGCCCAACTGTACGGCTGCTGTTCCTGATTTCACCGCGATGGCAACATTTACAGATCCGCAAGACGGTACGGTCACTACTGAGCAATTGCCAGCGGTTGGTACAATCGTGATGGCAGGAGAGACGGTAGAGATTAAACTTTTTGCAAGCGATACGGAGGGCAATACCTCAGATACTTGTCGTTTTCTACTAGAGGTGATTGATGGGCCTCCTTCAGCGATCTGCATAGACGATCTAACGGTTTATTTAGACGAGAACGGTCAAGCAACGATCACGGTGGATACTATTGATAATGGCTCCTTTGATAATTGCGGGGATGTTACCTTGGCCATTAATAACAGTGTTTTTGGCTGTGCCGATTTAGATGGCAGCAATATGACGCCTGCCAATCCGATCATGGATTTATTCATCAGTGAGTACCTCGAAGGCAGCAGCAACAACAAGTGCATTGAGCTATATAATGGCACCGCTGCACCGATTGACTTGATGGCAGGCATGTATGCGATTGCTCGTTATTCCAATGGGGCTACAAGTCCCTTTAATATCCCATTAATGGGGGTAGTGAATCCGGGCGAAACCTTTGTTATTTGTAATGGTCAATCGGCTGCCGAGTTTTTAGCTTTAGCTGACCAAACGAATAACAATATCAACTTCAATGGGGATGATGCAGTAGCTTTGACCAAGGCGGGTGAAGCGATTGATATTTTTGGTAAAATTGGTGAAGACCCAGGTACTAGTTGGATGGTAGGTGGCAATCAAACGATTGATCGTACTTTGGTTCGCAACCCCAATGTGTTCCAAGGTAATTTGGAGGATGCTGCGGGCTTCCCTGCACTAGGCGTTGAGTGGACGCAGCTACCTATCAATGATCTTTCGAACTTAGGCAGTCATACCGTGAATATTTCGATGGAAGAAGTGAGTGGTACAACGGTTACGTTAACGGTAACAGATGAAGCAGGTCAAACAGCTAGCTGCATGATGATGGTGACGCTGTTGGATACAATTCGCCCTACCACTACTTGCAGAGACACACTCATTTATTTAGACTTAGCGGGTGATGCGATTTTAGATCCTTCTAGTTTGCAAGTTGATTTTGATGACAATTGTAATATTGCGCTGATCACACCGGCTTCTTTAGAAACCTTTAACTGTACAAATGTGGGAGAGGTACGTTCCTATCTTATTACGGCACAAGACCAAAGTGGTAATGTAGGGGAATGTATGGCCACGGCCACGATTTTGGATACGCTTAGTGGCCTACAATGCCGTCCTTTTACGGTAATTTTAGATGCAGACGGCTTAGGTTCAATCTCTGCTAGCGATCTTACGGTTGATCTTGGAGGGGCATGTGGAGGTAATACAACTAGTATTATCGACACAACGCTATCAATAGCCGATTTCACTTGCGCTAATGTGGGCGAGGTGGAAGTTACGGTGGAAGTTACGGTGGGTGGTACGGTGACTGAAAGCTGTGTAGTAATCGTCACGGTATTAGATGGAGCGGTTCCTACTTTTGCTTGTCCGGCTGATGGGGAGATTGAAGTTTTCCTAGATGAGGCAGGCCTAGCTACCTTGACTATCGCTGAGTTGGAAGCACTTTTCGATTTAAACGTGGCAGATAATTGTAACGGAGACGTAAGTATCCTTAGTAATAATATGGATTTCAGCTGCGAAGATATTGGAGCAGGTGCCGCAGAGGCACTGCCTAGCGATCTTTTCTTCAGTGAATACATTGAAGGTTCAAGCAACAACAAGTGCGTAGAGATTTATAATGGCACGGCTGCGGCAATTGATCTGAGTGCTTACCGTGTTTTGGCTTATAACAATGGCAGTGCGACACCATCGAATGTGGAAGTGCTTAGTGGAATGTTAGCAGCTGGCGAGGTACTGGTGATCTGTAATGCACAAGCTGCGCCAGCATTTTTGGCGGAATCAGATTTGACTTCTACCGTTACTTTCTATAACGGTGATGATGCAGTTGTATTGGAGAAAGACGGCGAAGCGATTGATATCATCGGCGCGATTGGGTTTGATCCGGGTGCTAGATGGACGGCCGCTAACGGTAATTCTACGGGCGAGCAAACACTGGTGAGAAACCCCAATGTCCTGCAAGGCAATATAGACAATGATCCTGCCTTCCCTGCTTTAGCAACAGAGTGGACTTCTTACCCACAAAACACCAGTTCCTTCTTGGGCAGCCATACGGTTGATCTTGCTACGGCAGAGGTAGATGGGGAGGCGCTTACCTTGACTTTTACAGACGAGAGCGGCAACGCTGCTAGCTGTACTTTCTTAGTGACTGTTTCAGACGCCGTGCCTCCTGTCGTTGTTTGTCGGGACACTACCATCTATCTAAATGAAGATGGCATTTCTTCTGTTGCGCCAGGCGAACTAACTAGCTTTACCGATAATTGTTTTATTCCCGTTCCGGATGTGATTGTAGGTTTCCCTTTGGTAGCTTTTGATTGTGATTCTGCCGGTGAAACGTTCCCATTCGAGCAGTTCCGTTCAGACGCTGCTGGAAATATTGGTAGCTGTATCGTAAACGTTACTGTGCTAGATACAATCAAGCCAGTAATTACTACGACGCCTGTTATGGTAACGCTCAATTCTCAGGGCCTAGCAAGTGTAACACTCGCTCAAATAGCTTCTGCTACGGATG
>DAINNZ010000002.1:0-11978 GCA_036735605.1 Lewinella sp.
TTAAACCGAGAATGATAGCCAACGTAGATCCGTTAATGGCAATATTCATTTCGACTTGGTTTAAAAATTAACAGTATTCTTATCCATGATGCAATAGGGCTAGCCTACGGCATCTGTTTTTTTTGTATTCGCTTCTCCCATCCTAGGTACAGCCCCACCCCGAGGCAAGCACCAAAGAGGTTTGCAAGCATATCGGCTAATTCTAGGGCTCGCCCTATGGGCAAGAGATGCTGTAAAAACTCTATCAAAACACCATACGAAGCAGCTAAGCATATAGCATACAAGGCTGGATGTTTTGACTTAGCACCTACATTTAGGTACAATAGTACGGCAAATATAGCATATACAAAAGCATGTGCAAATTTATCTGCTGTAAATATCTCCGACCAGCTTTTTATTTTTGGTAATCGGCTAGAAGGAAGCAAAGAAAGTGTAGTGATTGTAAGCCACCAAAAAATCAGCACTGGCCTTTGCCAAACCTTTACTTTCACATAAGATGCCAAGGCTTATAACTTTGGTGGGTGGATGAAAAAAAAATTAACCAACCAGCGCTTTGTAGGCGGCTGCATCTAGTAAATCTTCCACGGCGGCTGGGTCGCTTAGTTCAATTTTCACAATCCATCCCTCGCCATAGGGGTCTTCATTGACAAGAGTAGGATTGTCGCCTTCCGACTCGTTAAGTGCGGGGTTGAAAGCTAAGATGGTGCCAGCAACGGGCATAAAAAGGTCGCTTGTTGTCTTCACGGCCTCTACGGTGCCAAATACGTCACCTGCACCGAGCGTCTCGCCGATGGTATCCACCTCTACATACACGAGCTCGTCGAGCTCATGCTGGGCAAAGTCGGTGATGCCTACATAGGCGATATTTCCTTCCACGCGCACCCATTCATGTTCTTCGGTGTAGCGTAGCTCCTGAGGAATGTTCATATTGATTACTTATTATTTTTGGCCAAGTATTCTTTGAGCCAATCAATGGTTACAGATTTAGGTCTTTCTAAAGGAATACCTAGCGCACGGCTCCAGACACCTGCTGCTAACACCCCTAGCGAACGGCTTACCCCGAATAGGACGGTATAATAGCTATACTCTTTCACGCCATAATGCACCAACAAGGCACCGGAATGCGCATCCACATTGGGCCAAGGGTTTTTAACCTTACCAAGTGCTTGCAAAATAGGCGGCACTACGTCAAAAATTTTCCAGACCGTCTCGATCAAATCGCTGTCTTTAATGTAGTCTTGTGCAAACTTACGCTGCGCCGTGAAGCGAGGGTCTGGTTCCCGTAGTACGGCGTGCCCATAGCCTGGGATAACTTTCTTTTGCGCAAGGGTGTCATTCACATAATCAATGATCTGTTGTTCGGAGGGCGTTTGCGTACCGAGGTGTTCAATCATTTCGAATATCCACTTAATCACCTCTTGGTTAGCTAGGCCATGGAGTGGCCCTGCGAGTGCATTCATACCAGCGGCGAAAGACAAATAAGGGTCGCTAAGCGTAGAACCAACTAAGTTCACGGTATGCGCCGAGGCGTTTCCTCCTTCGTGATCGGCATGAATAGTTAGGTAAAGCCGCATCAAGCTATAGAAATCGGGCGTATCGATCCCCATCATGTGAGCGTAATTAGCCGACCAGTCGAGAGAAGTATCGGCGGGTATTTGCTCATTATTATGAAAAGCTCTGCGATAGATGTAGGCTGCTATTCGGGGCAGGCGGGCAATCAGGTTCATGCTATCTTCGTAGGTAGCATCCCAATAATCGCTTTTGGGCATCCCCTCGGCATAGCGGCTAGCGAAAACGCTGGTAGGCTGCATAGCCATGATGCCGATAACGAACTGGGTCATTGGGTGCGTATCGGGGGCTAAAGCATCTAGTGCTTTCGTGGCAGCCTCGGGTAGCTCGCCGCGTTGATGCCACTCTTTGGTAAGCCAGTTCACTTGTTGCTCGGTGGGTATATCGCCCGTTAGCATCAGCCAGAACAACCCTTCTGGCTTTGGTTCTCCTTGTGAGCCAGCAGGCAGCAGTTCTTTGAGTTCGGGAATGCTATAGCCCCTGAAGCGAATACCTTTAATGGCATCCAACTGGCTTGTTTCCCAAAGCATCATTTTGATGCTACGGGCACCGCCTACTAGCTGCTCGACCTTTACTTGATCAACGATGGTTTCACCATGCTCGGCTAAAATTGTACGCAATTCTGCAAACTGCGCACTTGCTTTTTCTTTGAATAGATCTTTGAGGGGGTCCATTGGAATTATTGTACTTTTAAGCCGCTAGAGGGCCTTAGTAAGAGGTTAGAAGTAAATGGTTGGCAGCGAAATAGCCTTAGTAAAGGCGCCCTAACACTAGGAAGCGCACCTCTTCCCTGTTATAGCCATCTGCAAGCAAGGCCTGCATCTGCTCGCTTTCCGCAAGTCGATTGGCAAGCTTGACGGCAGCGAAAGCGGCTTTTTGCGTTTTTCCTACTAAAAGGCGCTCAATAGCTGCTTGCTGACCTAGATAGGTTGCTTTGCGTTTTTTCCAAAAGCTTTGTGGGTCGCTACTTTGTAGTGCGACAATAGCCTCGAGATTAGCTTGACGTGTAGCTAAAATCTTTGTAAGTTCCGCTTGCTGCTGCTCATCTAATTGGTAGCGAGCCTGCAAGGTAGCGGCATCTTCGTAAATAGGTGGCAGGACCATTTTTTGCGCAAAAATGGAGCTAGCAAGACCGAACGAAATCGTTAGAAACAAGATAATCTTCTTCATAGGCTGCAAAATAAGACTTTTCATTGGATGTAGAAAAGGATTTGGGGTCATATTCTTTTAGAAGGGCAAATATAAGTATTGAATTGTCATCAATCGTACATGATTTTGTAAAATCAATCAACAAATGCTTACCTTTGCTTTCCCCTGAGTGAAATTGCTGGTTTAGCTGTATCTCAGCTAAGATAGATGGTAAGTGTGTTAAGGGATATTCAAGGACAATCGTCGGTTACTAGCCAACAAGAAGTAGCTGGGCAAATTCAATGAAACCAGACAGTATGGTGTTTTTAGAGTTTGAGAAAGAGTTAGAAAAGCTTTACGAGCAGCTTGATAAAGTGAAGCAAGTAGGTGAAGAAGGTGTTGTGGATATGACGGCTACGATCTTGGAGCTAGAGAACAGGATCAAACAAAGCCGTAAAGATATTTATAACAACCTGAGTGGCTGGCAGCGCGTGCAGCTAAGCCGCCATCCCGAGCGCCCCTATACGCTGTATTATATTGACCAAATGTGCCGTAAATTCATTGAACTGCACGGCGACCGTACTTTCGGGGATGACCGGGCAATTGTGGGCGGCATTGGCAACATGGACGGGCAAACAGTCGTGATCATCGGTCATCAAAAAGGCGTTAATACGAAACAACGGCAGATCCGCAATTTCGGAATGGCCAATCCGGAAGGCTACCGGAAGGCACTTCGTTTAATGAAGATGGCTGAGCGTTTCAATTTCCCTGTTGTTTGCTTAATTGACACACCGGGTGCCTTTCCGGGCATAGAAGCGGAAGAGCGAGGACAGGCGGAGGCTATTGCAAGAAACCTCTTTGAGATGGCACAGCTACGCGTACCTATTGTTTGTATCGTAATCGGCGAAGGAGCTAGTGGCGGTGCGATCGGAATCGGGTTGGGCGATCATATTGCTATGTTGGAGAATACTTGGTACTCTGTAATCAGCCCTGAAAACTGCTCCACTATTCTTTGGCATAGCTGGGACTATAAAGAACAAGCCGCCGATGCCCTCAAGCTAACGGCCGAGGATATGTACGCTTTCGGCATTATTGATGAAATCATCAAGGAACCTCAAGGCGGTGCTCACAATGCCCCCGAAGAGATGGCTAAAGTCTTGAAGCGGCAAATCAAAAAGGCCATTACCGCTATTCAAGAAATGGATACCGAGGAAATGATCGAAAAGCGAATTGAGAAGTATGCTCGTATTGGAAAAGTGAGCTTACCCGCCTAGTAGTGGTCTGTTAAGCGTTAAAAAGTAGCCCTTGCCCCTGCACGCTGTGCCAGCAAGTAGTAAAATGGCCGTCATAATACCTCACCAGTGACTGAACAAAAAGAATAAAGCTGTATCTTTGTGGTGCGTAAAAGACAATAAGTTGGTGACTAGCCAGTTTTAACGTCTAATTGAGGAGCTATATCTTACAACCAAATCTAAAAACACTTTTGTCCTTAGTAGAATTTACCCCCTACTGGCCACGCTAGTGATTTCTAGGTTATAACGAACAAGCGATGGGATTTATCGCAACTATCCAACAGTATTTTTTTCGCCGGCACTTGGAGCGAGAGCTACTAAGTCGGCAAGCCAACTACGCCCCACAGGCTGTTCATCCACTGGAAGCAAAATGTGTGGCCTTGCTTTTTATAGCAGACGACGCCGACGATCGAAAAGCGGTGGAAGCGTATCAACAAGCTAGAAAAAAAGCTGGCTTAAGAACGGAAATATTAGGTTTTTTCTCCGTGGAAGTTAATCAAGCTGCCTATAGCTTCGATCAATTTTCTAAACACGACCTCAACTGGTATGGCATACCGAAGGGAGCGAATGTGGAAAAATTTCTGGAACGCCCTTGCGATCTCCTGATCACACTAGGGAGAACTGCTCAAGCGCAGTTGGATTATCTAGCGGCCTTGAAGCAAACCAAACTTCGTGTGGGGCCTCACACGGGGCTGAACGATAATCCTTACGATGTACAATTTTTTATTCCTATATCGGGAATGAGTGTAGCTGCTCAATTCCGGCAGATTGATCAAATTTTTAAAGTAACCAATGCCCCAAAAGTATCTTTTGCCGTTTAGTGGCACGGGTGTAGCACTCATCACGCCTTTCTTTGCCCATGGTGCTATCGATTTCAAAGCACTCGGCCGTATCATCGAACATGTTCTTGCCGGAGGCGTCGATTATATCGTTTCCCTTGGCACTACAGGCGAAGCCATCACGCTAAGCAAGGAAGAGTGCAGGGAAGTGCTTACCTATACCATCGAGCAAGTTAACGGCCGCGTGCCCGTAGTAGCTGGTTATTTTGGCCGCAACTATACCGCTAGGCTCATTGAGGAAGTAAAAGAATACGACTTTACGGGCGTAGCAGCCATCATGAGCAGCAGCCCCGCTTACAGCAAGCCGAGCCAAGCAGGTATTATGGAGCATTACCGCCGCCTAGCAGAGGTAAGTAGCTGCCCTATTTTGCTTTATAATATACCGGGCCGCACCGCCAGCAATATGCACCCCGATACCGTTTTGCAGCTCGCAGAGGAGTGCCCCCTATTTTGTGGCATCAAAGAAGCAAGCGGTAATCTGGAGCAAGCCATGCAAATCATGAAGTATCGACCCGATAATTTTTCAGTTCTCTGCGGCGATGATCCCTTGAGCGTGAGCATGATTGCCGCCGGCGGAAACGGAACCATCAGTGTAATCGCGAATCTATTTCCCCAGCAGTTCTCCGACCTGATCCGCGCAGCGCTTACAGGGGATTTTGAGCTAGCTCGTAAATTGAATTTCGACTTGCTCGACGTGCACCCTTGGCTCTACGTGGAGGGCAACCCCGTGGGGATTAAAACAGCGATGGCTTGGGCGGGCTTTTGTGAAGAGAATTTTCGCGTTCCACTCGTGCCGATGGGAGCCGCCAACCGTACACAACTCCATGCAGCTCTACAGCAAGTGCAGGAGCTGGCTAATACAGCGGTCTAGCTACCGAGGCCTTCTCCTATACTACTGATGGGTTAAAAGCCCGATCCTTTTTTACGATGGTGGCTACACCGCCAAATCATAGTCGCGCAGTGCTGAATTGAGGCTAGTCTTTTTATCGGTGCTTTCTTTGCGCTGCCCAATAATGAGGGCACAACTTACTTGGTAAGTGCCTGCGGGAAACTGCTTAGTATAAGTGCCGGGTATAACCACCGAGCGGGCTGGCACGCGCCCTCGCAGCGTAACTGGTTCAGCCCCCGTCACATCAATAATATGCGTGCTCTGTGTGAGTACGACATTGGCTCCTAAGACGGCTTCCCTTTCCACTTGCACACCCTCTACCACAATGCACCGGGAACCGATGAAGCAGTCGTCTTCAATGATCGTTGGAGTCGCTTGAAGCGGCTCTAACACCCCCCCAATACCGACCCCACCACTGAGGTGGACATTGCGCCCTATTTGAGCGCAGCTACCTACCGTAGCCCAAGTATCTACCATTGTACCACTACCTACCCAAGCACCAATATTGACATAGCTAGGCATCATAATCACCCCTTTTTCCAAGAACGCCCCGTGGCGAGCGACGGCATGGGGCACTACCCGTACACCTAGCTCGGCATAGTGGCGCTTGAGCGGAATTTTATCGTGGAACTCAAAAGGCCCCACCTCAATGGTTTCCATTTCACAGATTGGGAAGTAAAGCACCACTGCTTTTTTCACCCAATCATTCACTACCCATACGCCATTTGCGTCGGGCTGCGCTACGCGTAGTCGCCCTTTGTCCAATTCTTCAACCGTGTCGTGGATCGCTTGGCGAGTAGCTTTATCCCCTAATAACTCACGGTTTTCCCAAGCGGCTTCAATCTGATTGCGAAGCGTTTGCATATACTTTTATTTTGTAAGCGGCCAAAGATAGCAGGAAGCACTATAAAAACGGTTCAAAAGTTGCATAAACCATAAAAATACTTTACCTTTAGCAGCTTATTCGTATAATTCAGTACTGATGACCATAAAACTCAGCTTTTTGTTTTGTGCTTCTTGGCTTTTAGCCAGCACGGTGCTGTCCGCTGATGCGCCTGCGGCCATAGCACTTAAACAACCTCCTACCCTACAACTACAGCGTTTGGAAGCGGAAGACACCTACAAACTTACCGTGATTAACGAAGATATTCTCTGGGAGGGCGAATTAAAAATACGCCCTAATGAGCCCTTTTGCAAGGAGCTAGAAGTAGGCTTTTCCTTTTGTGGCCGCCTCACCAAGAATGGCAGTGAGTTTCAAGGTTATTTCCAATCGGGTATTCTACAGTATCCTTTTCAACTTTATAAAGACGACAGTGGCAAACTGGTGGGTCGTTGGCGTAATTTAGTGTACCAAGAAGCCCCGATCTCTAAAGGCGGCCGCCCCACTTATTCAACCTTTGTGAGCCAAGCGGGCTATTAAAAAGCGTAGCAGTAACTGCGCCAAATCGGGTTTAGATCTATACTTCACAGGTGATCCTGTCCTTCAAAATGTTGGGGTACAGCATTTTTTAGCGGCCTCGTAGCAAGCTGGCCTTTTGGGCTTGCAGGGCTTCTTCCGCTAGCAGTGCTAGCTTATCCTCCGCTAAATAATCGTGAATAAACGCTATTAAGTGCGCTGGCTCTTGGGTGCCAATAAGAATTTGTTTTCCATTGTGCAACTTGAGTTGTAAGCCTTGATTGCCTCTCACGTTATAGGCTCTTCCTTTCGATCCCCAGCGAATGCCCCAACCGCCATACTCAGCTATAGGGCGATAGGTACGCACCTGCGCTTCTGCGATATCCACGCGAGCGATGCGCCAGCGGCCAAATGGCCAAAAAGTAACCACAATCTCTTCTTTCGTAATGCTGGTTTTCATCTCCAGCAAGGCCATGGGCACGACTAGGGAAAAAATAACCACCAAGCTGGCAATGATACCCGCCCAGCTACCGGTCGTCACATATTCCGTGTAGCCTGCAAAAGCGCCTATGCCTACGCTAAAAAATAGCAATAGCCAGAGCCACTTTTGATTGAATTTTTGTTTTTCTTCATATAGTACCGTCATACGAGGTTTTTTCACTACTCACTACAAATATACAAAGTTTACGGAAAACTAGGATACTTTCTCCTTATGGCTACCGCTCCGCTCGCAGGGGCAAGCGTGATATTGTAGCGCAGGCGTTTCCTACTAAGCCCTATCGTTAGAAAGCCAATGCTAGGCCTGAATCAAGCTGGTTTACCATCCGTTCAAGTACGAGCACTAGGAAAATAAGCCATCGGAGCCAACAATCGGGTACGGAAAGCCAATTTTTGTAAGGCTTTCTCCAAAGGGAGCGGGCTACCGCTGCTATAAAAACGGTCGAGCGGCGGATAAGTAGGAGGCGAAGTTGGTTTTTCTGTTTCGGGCAGCAAGCGATATACTTGCCGAGCAGCAGCAGGTGCTGGATTGATAATTTTCACCCTTGGCCCGCAGATCGCTTCAATTTGCTGGGTAATGAGCGGATAGTGTGTACAGCCTAGTGCCACCGTATCTACGCCGGCGGCGAGCATAGGCTGTAAAATAGCTTCAAGCCGGCTTAGGAGGGCGGGGCTTTGGTAGTCGCCCGCTTCGATCATAGGCACAAGGCCTAGGCAAGGATCGGAATAGACTTGCGCTTCTTGTGCAAAGCGATCCAGCAAGGCATGGTAGCGTTCGCTACGCAAGGTGAGCTGGGTGGCCATGACGCCGATGCGGCCATTGATAGTTTGTTCAGCCGCTGGTTTCACCGCAGGCTCCATCCCCACAAAGGGAAGCTGGGGATACTCCAATCGAAGCTGATCGATCGCCACACTAGTAGCCGTATTACAAGCAATCACAATCAGTGAAGCCCCTGCTGTTACTAAACGATGCGTAATGGCTTGGCTAAAGGATAGAATTTCCTCAGCCTCCCTTCCGCCGTAGGGGGCGCGGGCATTATCTGCTATATATAAAAGCGGTTGGCTCAGCAATAGCTGCCGTATCTCCTTGGCTACCGTAAGCCCGCCAATACCTGAATCAAATATCCCTATCATATCGTATAAACAAAACAAGGCCACCAATCAGCAGCTCCACCTTTTCGTTGGAAGCTTGCCCGATGGTGGCCTTGGCAGCGGTTATAACCGGAAGTAATCGCTTACATGCTCAGTTTAGCTTTCACCGCAGCGGTAATGTCTTGCGTTTCTTCGGCATAGAGCAACACCTGTTGATCGAAGATCATGATGTAGCCTTGTTCCTTTGCGATGGCCTTGATAGCATCATTTACGTTAGTGTAAATTGGCTCTAGCAAGTCATTGCGTTTTTTCTGCAAGTCGTCCATCATCTTTTGCTCGAATGCACCAATTTCTTGCTGGCGTTTTTCTAGCTTTGCTGCTTCAGTTTGCTGTTGTTGTGGACTTAACTCGCCCGCTTGCACTCTCTGCTCTAAGGCAGCATAGTCCTGTTGAAAAAGCTGTACCATTTCCTGGCCTTTCTTTTGCAATTGCTTTTGTAGCGCCTCAAGATCCGCTTCTGCGGCTTTCACCGCAGGAAGCTCGGCTAAGATAGCCGTAGAGTTGACATAGCCGTATTTTTGTGCGGCCAATTGGGTGATGCTTCCAATAAGGAAGAAGGCAAAGATAGCTGTCTTTAGCATCTTATTCATGCTCGTTCAAATTTGTGGATGATTAAATGAGCCGCAAAAGTACGACTCTTGTGTAGTTTTCAAAAAGTTTAATTCCGTAACTCTCGCAAGATGTCATCCGTCTTGTCGTAAGTGTCTTTGCTGAAGATAATCCCTGCACTGCCGGCACGATCGAAAATCAGGTCGTAGCCACGCGTATTGGCATAGCTTTCGATAGCCTCATAAATGGCATCCTGAATAGGCTTTACCAGCTCCTGACGGCGCTGAAACAGAGCCCCTTCGGGGCCGAAGCGATTACGCTGTAGCTCGCGCACGGCGGTTTCTTTGTCAATGATCTCCTGCTCACGTGCTTTGCGCTGGTCTTCGGTGAGCAATACTTGCTCAGCTTGGTAGCGGTTGTACATCCCTTTGATAAGGTCATACTCCTGATTGATATCTTGGCGCCATTTAGCTGCGAGGTCATCAAGGCTCTTCTGCGCATCTTGGTATTCCGTGATGCTCGTGAGGATTCGCTCTACGTCCACAACGGCAATTTTTTGTGCTTGCAAAGTTGTGGTGGCCACACCGAAGCCAATAAAGGCTAAGAGGGCAAGGAAGAAATTTTTACGGATAGACATAAGCGTATGTGTTTTGCGGTTCCAAAAGTAAGGCCTCCGTGGCGCTTACACTAATAAAGACGCTTGCAAAGCTACTAAGTTACGTTCGCTAAGAAAAATATAAGAAAAGAAAAAAAGCACAAGCAACTGAAAATCATATACTTAAATTCAAATAAGCATTTTGCGAGCAACCTCAGTTTAACGAAATTTTAACGAAGATAGTATCTATTAACGGCCTCCTCTACCTCCTTCGATACTAAAATCGAGTAGGGGCACTTCCCCGTTTATGGGGGAATCGCCTGCTTCGTCTTGCCATTCGATGGGTTCCTCCATAAACCGGATAGGCTGCAGGAACTGTAATTCAAGGTCTCGGCGGATTCGTTTTTTAAGGACTTCACTTTGCTCGAAAGCGGCTTTTACTTTACGTTTATTGGCCTTTACGGCATAGTCATCCAGATGACCACTAAGGGTATAATAAAGGTTGAAAAAGCCATTTTTCTTGGCCGGCAGCACTTCAAGCTCCGTATCGTGTTTAGCAATCTTATTCGCCAGAACTTGACCAGCATTCACCTTGATGTTATAGTCCATCAGTTGGCTGAAGGTATGCGTGCCACTCATGGTGAGGTTCATCGCACTAGATTGAATGAACAGAGCTGGAATATAGACAGTGTTTTGGCTCACTTCTAAGTAGTTTTCAAGATTGGAAAAACGCACTCTTTCCAGGTCTTTTGCTTTCAGTACGCTACTAAAATTCTCGAGCAGCTCGAAGCCGTTCAACTCCCCTTCTCGGATACCTAATCCGGCCTGTACGAGTAACCGATCATAATCGAGTTCTCCTGCTGGAGAGAAATAAGCACGAATGTATATCTTACTATCTAAGCGGCCACTTAGCTGTTTGTTCGTTAAAACGCTTTGTCCGAAATTATCGGCCTGCCGGAAGAATTCATCAATTGCTACTTGATCTGCGATCACACGAGCCTCCAAGCGTGGACTTTCCACAAAGAAGACATTTCCATCCAATTGCCACTGCCCTTGCATGGCTGCTGTTTGTCCTTGTAGCTGGAGCTGCTGCGGCGAGAAAGTAAGTGTTCCGAGGAAGTCTTCCCCGTGCATCTCGCCATATTGCCACTGATCAAAGCGAGCCGCAAAAGTGCCTTGTAGCAAATCCGTAAGTTGCGCTCGCTTGGCTACGCTTTTGCGAGCTAGGCTATCCGATTGTCCGCTTTGTATGGCGGCAGCTACCACCGTTTCGCTAGGCGTTGCAAGGGCAAGCAGTTGGCCAACGTCTAATTTCGTGGCCTCAAGCGAAGCTTGAAAGAGAAGGGCAGCATCTTGTGTATTGAGCGAATCGGAGAAAAGAACGGGAATGAAGTTGCTAGCATTTCCATTGAAAGTGAGGTCATTTCCCTCGGCCACAAGACGGAGGGAAGTGATGGCTACGGCATTATTTTCCAGCCTGAGTTGGCCAGTAGGAAAAGCGATTGACCTTTCATTGATTTGGCAACTGGCATCGGTTAAGTTGATCGCACCACTGCTTTTCACGCGACTCATGCCGCGTGCGCTCAACATATCGGCGTAGCGACCTTGAATATTAATCTGATCGAGCTGTAGGCTACCTTCTCCTGCTTGCAAGTGATCGTGCGGTAAGTAATCTAACAGAGCCGCAACAGGTATTTTACCATTGGCGGCCAAAGACAAATGAGGGTCTTGAAAGTTTTCAATCGAAAATGTAATATCAAAAGCCTCCCTTCCAAAACGACCGCTTAGGTTCTCGATCCGGAAGCTAGAGGAGGCGGGCAGCCGCTTTTCGCCATTGGAGAATTGCCCTAAGAAATTGATTTCCTCGGCTCTTTCTCTTGCCCTACGGCTACCTAATTGGCCGTCGTTGAAGCTTAGTCGAAAATTCATTTTGGGCTGCTGTTGTTTTGTCCATTTCTCCGTGATGTTGCCGCTCAGGGCGAAATTACCTCTGCTGCTCAGGCCTTGGAGTTGACCGATATATGCTTTGGGAATGAGGCGCAATAGGTCGGCCAATTCGCTTCGTTCGCTT
>DAINNZ010000002.1:11988-43069 GCA_036735605.1 Lewinella sp.
GAAACGCAGATCGGTTTGCCAACCATCTTTAGCCGCTTTCATATTGCCTGTTGCCCGAAGGTTGAGACCTCCCAAGCCGAGGTAAAGCTCTTTATACTGATAGCTCTGCTGGCTATTATTCACTTGACTTTCCGCACCGATGCGCAGCGATTCGCCTGCTAGAATACGTAGGTCTTTGAGATCGATGAAGCGCACTTCTGCATTCACGGTGGTGAACATATCGTAAATTTCCTGCCCAAAGTCGCCTCTAAAATTGGCATCTAGTAGTTTGATGGAGGCTTCGGTTTGTAGTTGGCGGTTTTGGTAGATCAAATCTATATTTTCCAACCGCGCATCGTCTATGGCAAAAACCGCTTGCTGCGTCGGGTCTCCTTCCTCCATTAACTGCTCATCCACCGCTTTGTATGCTAGCAACTGATAATTGGTATTGCCGTCGGGGTCAACAATGAGATGCAGCGCTCCGTTGCTGACTGTGATATTTTTAATCCGTATTTTACCAAACAGGCTTAGCAAGCCGATTCGGCTTTTGAGCTGCTGTGCCTCTAGCAGGGTGCTACCATCACTGCCTGCGATACTTACGTCTTGCAGCTGAACACTGAGGTTCGGGAAGCTAGTCAGTAAGCTCACTTTGATATCGGAAATAGCGATCTCCGTGTTCAAACTTTCATTCAACCCCCGCACTACAGCTTGGCTGATACTACCTCCGAAAATTTGGATAATTAGTAAGCTAAACAAGGGGACAGCGGCTAAGGAGAAGCCTAGAAATTTTAAAAACCGACGCATAGGCTATGGACTTAGGAAACGAACGGCAAGGTACGGTTTTTTAAGCAATCAGTGCTTTCATCGTAGCCCTAAGACGCTGCTAGTTGAAACACTTTTGCGCTACCCATTCACCCTTGCCCCTGCCCTTTGGGCAAAAAAATAGTCCTGTGGCTGGAACGGCAGCGAGTGTACAAGAAATGGGTTGGTAAGGGGATAGGTCGATAAGTAAAAAAAGTGTAACTTTGCAGCCAATTTATTACCGGTTTCGCCATTCGTAGGGCGAGCCTAAAAAAAAACCATGATTAAGATCACTTTCCCCGACGGAAACGTCCGTGAGTTCGAGCCCGGCACTACTGCTCTATCTATTGCACAAAGCATCAGCGAAGGTTTAGCCCGCAATGTGCTAAGCGCTACCGTCAACGGCCAAATGGTGGATGCTACACGCCCCATCACGAGCGATGCGACACTAGCTTTACACACTTGGAATGATGAGGCTGGCAAGTCCACCTTTTGGCACTCCTCTGCGCACCTTTTGGCTGAGGCGTTGGAAGTGCTGCATCCGGGCACTAAATTTGGCATTGGCCCAGCCGTGGAGAACGGTTTTTACTATGATGTAGATACGGGAGACGTGCAGTTAAGTAGCGAAGACTTTCAGCGTATTGAAGACAAAATGCTAGAATTAGCTAGGCAGAAGAATGACTACATCCGTACTGAGGTACCGAAGGCAGCAGCGATTGCTTACTTTCAGGAGAAGCAAGACGAGTATAAGCTGGAGCTATTGCGCGATTTAGAAGATGGCAGCATTACCTTTTACCAGCAAGGCAATTTCACGGATCTTTGTAGGGGGCCCCACATTCCAAATACAGACAAGATCAAGGCCGTAAAGCTCATGAAAGTGGGAGGTGCTTATTGGCGTGGGGATGAGAGCCGCAAGCAGCTAACGCGTATTTATGGTATTACGTTCCCGAAGGCTAGTGAATTAAAAGACTATTTAACGCTATTGGAAGAAGCCAAGCAGCGCGACCACCGCAAAGTGGGAGCGGAATTAGGGCTATTTATGTTCAGCGAGCGAGTAGGAGCTGGTTTACCGATTTGGTTACCCAAGGGAAATGCCCTACGTGAGCGCCTGATGAATTTCTTGCGGGTGGAGCAAGAGAAGCGGGGTTATCAGATGGTTACCACGCCGCACATTGGCAAAAAGGAGCTTTACCAAACGAGTGGCCACTGGGAAAAATATGGGGAAGACAGCTTTCAGCCCATTCATACCCCCCGAGAGGGAGAAGAGTTTTTACTCAAACCGATGAACTGCCCGCACCACTGCGAAATCTTTGCCCATCGGCCGCATAGTTATCGAGAATTGCCCCTTCGCATTGCTGAATTTGGCACCGTCTATCGGTATGAGCAAACCGGAGAGCTACATGGCCTAAGCCGCGTGCGAGGCTTTACGCAAGATGATGCGCACATTTTCTGTACACAAGAGCAGCTCAAAGGCGAGTTTTTGAATGTATTGGACTTAACGAAAACCGTTTTAGCTAAGATGGGCTTCGATGAGTTCACGGCTCAAATCAGCCTACGCGACCCGGAGAACAAGCAAAAATACATTGGCTCCGACGAGAACTGGGCAGCGGCTGAAAGTGCCATCATTGAAGCGACAGAAGAAGCAGGCCTAGTGACCACGAGGGAACTGGGCGAAGCAGCTTTTTATGGTCCTAAGCTAGACTTTATGATCAAAGACGCTATTGGTCGGCGTTGGCAGTTAGGTACGATTCAGGTAGATTACAACTTACCTGAGCGCTTTGAGCTAGAATATATTGGCGCGGATAATACCACCCACCGGCCGGTGATGATCCATCGGGCGCCTTTTGGCAGTATGGAGCGTTTTATCTCCATCTTCATAGAGCATACCGGAGGCAAATTCCCTTTATGGCTAGCCCCCGACCAGATGGCCATTTTGCCGATCAGCGACCGCTTCAACGACTATTGCAAGGAAGTAGAGCAAACCCTTGCCAAGCAAGACATCCGAGGTTTCATCGATGACCGGAACGAGACCATCGGTCGTAAGATTCGCGACACAGAACTCAAGCGTGTACCTTTTATGCTGATCGTGGGTGAAAAAGAAGCCGAGCAAGGCAAAGTAGCCGTGAGAATACAAGGCGAGGGCGACCAAGGCGTTATGAGCCTGGCGGAGTTCACGGAACTGTTTCGTAGCAAATTATAATCCACACAAAAAAAAGCTCGGCCGTTGCCGAGCTTTTTTTTTGACTAGCCTGCGCTAGTGAGGCTACCTAGAAGTGCTAAAAAATCTAGCCGTACGCTTTTAGTTGGCCATCTCGCTGAGGAACTTGATTCGCACTAGTTTCACTTCTTCGATGGTAATATCCTCATCTTCGGCGTGGAGTTCTTTGAAGGCTTTTTGTACATCATCCGTGACTGCGCTCATGAAATATTCATAGATTTCTTCCACGAGGTAATCATCGAGTTCTTCTTCGATATAGTAATCTAGGTTTACTTTGGTGCCAGAGTTCACGATTGCTTCAAGCTCATCGAAGAGTTCCTCCATAGAGAAATCGTTATCGGCAGCTAGGTCTTCTAAATCCAGCTTTCGGTCGATACCTTGGATAATATTCACTTTCTTTTTAGACTTATTGGCAACCTGTTTGACTACAAAATCGGAGGGGCGATCAATTTCGTTTTCTTCTACGTACTTATTGATAAGTGCCAAGAAAGGGGCAGCATAGCGTTGGGCTTTTCCGATACTAACGCCATTCACGTTTTTCATTTCCTCCAAGGTGAGTGGATAGCGAGTAGCCATTTCCTCTAGGGATGGATCTTGAAAAATAACGAAGGGCGGCACTTTTTGTGCATTCGCTTCTTTCCTGCGTAGATCGCGCAGCATATTATAGAGCGTTTCATCGAGCACGACAGATCGGGCATCGGCTGCTTCGTCTTCGAGGTCGCTAGCTAGTTCTTTTTCGAAATCGTGATCGATGGGAATTTCAAAGCTTCTCGGATTTTCAATAAAGGCTCTGCCCTCTTCGCTCAATTTCAGGACGCCATAGGTTTCGATATCCTTTATAAGAAAATTATTGAGCAGTGCTTGGCGGAAGACACTACTCCAGAAGGTTTCGCCTTGCGTTCGTCCTTTGCCGAAGCTGGGGCGCTGGTGGAAGCCGTAGTCTTTGATTTGTTTCGTCTCTTGGCCTTGGATGTATTCGAGTAATGTTTTGAGTGAGTAGTTTTCATCGACTTCCTTGACGGCGCTTAGGGCCGCTGTCATTTCTTCCTTTACATCGAGGCGTTCTTTAGGATGCTTGCAGTTGTCGCACATATCGCCACAGCCAGCTTTGGGGTATTCCTCGCCGAAATAGTGGAGCAAGAAGCGCCGGCGGCAGGCAGTTGTTTCGCTATAGGCGATCACTTCCTGCATTAGCTGCGCGCCCATTTCTCTTTCTTTGAGGGGCTTATCCCGTAAGAATTTCTCGAGCTTAGTAATATCTTTATGAGAATAGAAAGCGACACAGCGGCCATTGATTCCATCGCGGCCTGCACGGCCGGTTTCTTGGTAGTAGTTTTCTATGGATTTAGGGATGTCATAATGGATCACAAAGCGTACATCCGGTTTATCGATCCCCATACCGAAAGCAATGGTAGCTACAATCACATCGCAGGCTTCCATGAGGAAGTCGTCTTGTGTTTTGCTTCTTGTTTTGGGATCCAGGCCAGCATGATAAGGTAGCGCACGGAGGCCATTGACGCGCAAAGCTTCCGCAATCGTTTCCGCAGCTTTGCGGCTTTGGACATAAATGATGCCCGATTGCCCCTTTACTTCTTTTATGATCTGGATGATCTGCTTGATGGTATGTTCTTTACTGCCTTTGGGCCTAACTTCATAGTAGAGGTTGGTACGATTGAAGGAAGACACAAAGGTATTGCATTCATTCATCGCGAGGTTTTTCACGATATCGCTTTGCACTTTTGGCGTAGCGGTGGCGGTGAGTGCGATAATAGGAATTGCGGGGTTAATCGCGTCGAGCATTTCACGGATACGGCGATATTCGGGCCGAAAGTCGTGGCCCCATTCCGAGATACAGTGTGCCTCATCTACGGCCACGAAGGAAATATCGGAATTTCGGAAATAATCTAAATTTTCCTCTTTGGTTAAGGTTTCGGGTGCTACGAAGAGCAGTTTAGTTTTACCGCTAGTAATATCTTCCTTTACTTGGCGCATTTGCGATTTGGAAAGCGAAGAATTGAGGAAGTGTGCCACTTCATTTTCCTCGCTATGCCCTCGAATACTATCCACTTGATTTTTCATCAATGCGATAAGAGGGCTAATAATGAGCGCCGTACCGGGCATCATAAGGCCTGGGAGCTGATAACAAAGTGACTTTCCGCCACCGGTGGGCATAATAACAAAGGTATCCTTTGCTGCTAGCACAGATTCAACAATTGCTTCTTGGTTGCCTTTGAAGCCATCGAAGCCAAAGAAATGCTGCAGAGCCTGTTTAGGAGACATTTTTTTTGATAAAGTCATAGCGAATGGGCACTGAATCTAGTAAATAAAAGTTGCATAAGGGATGAACTTTTGCTTTATATTGAGCTGCTAAAATGGCGTGCGCAATGTTTGAAAGCTTGCTATTGGCTGGGGGTGCTTAAATTCAACGGTTAAAGTAAGACCTTTTTCCCAAATAGCCAAGAATAAGACGAATATTTAATGAGGTAGTAACGATTTAGTATCTTTGCGGTCTGCTAAAAGTACTCGTTTCGAAAGTGCTTATTTTCAAAGGGACACAAAAATACAAAAAACTTTGGAAACAAAGGAACTCATTATTACGGTTGCTTTACGCACGCTGCGTATTGAAGCGGAAGCCGTGATGGCCCTGCACAGCAGTATTGGCCCAGCCTTTGTAGGTTGTGTAGAAGCGATTAGCCATTGCAGTGGCCGCTTGGTCGTAACGGGTATCGGCAAAACGGCCATTGTGGCGCAAAAGATAGTAGCTACGCTTAACAGTACTGGCACTGCAGCTATTTTCCTACACGCGGCCGATGCAATACACGGCGACATTGGCATGGTGCAGGCGAATGATATGGTCTTGTGTTTATCAAAAAGCGGCGAAACGGCAGAAATTAAAGTCTTGGCTCCTTTAGTGAAACAGATGGGCAACCCTTTGATTGCCATGGTAGCCCATGAAAACTGTAGTTTAGCTCGCTTAGCTGATTACGTATTACTCACACCAGTGGATCAAGAAGCCGACCCGAACAACTTAGCCCCCACGGCTAGTACTACTGCTCAGATGGCCTTGGGCGATGCCCTTGCAACGGCACTACTAGCACTAAAAGGCTTTACGCCTGCTGATTTTGCCCAATTCCATCCTGGCGGCTCGTTAGGTAAACAACTTTATTTACGCGCAAAAGATTTGTATCCGCACAATCAGCTACCCGCCGTGCCACCCACTGCTAGCCTTCGGGAAACGATCTTAGAAATGACAGCCAAATGCTTAGGTGCCACCGGCGTAGTAAATGAGACGGGTGAACTGCTAGGGATTATCACAGACGGAGACCTTCGAAGAATGCTTCGACAGCGATTAACCATCGATCATCTGTTAGCACAAGACATTATGACAAAAGCACCCCAAAGCATCGAACCGGAAGCTATGGCCGTTGAAGCCCTGGCCTTGATGCGCGCCAAAAGTATCACTCAACTACCCGTAGTGGCCGCCAAACAATATATTGGTATGATCCATTTACACGATTTGCTGCGCGAAGGCTTGCTGTAAAGACTTAGCAATGACCAAAAAATGCGAAAAAGAAACAAATAATTGACGGCGAATTGAACTTTTAATGTCTTTTTGTTTTGCATTATAAGCATCCTGAATGCTTATAAGTCCTAGCCTGACTTAGAAGCAAAATGCTAGGTTAACACTACTAAATGCCCTACCTTTGCCCTGCGAAAAGCCGTGGCGACTAACCAACGCCCTAGCCGTGCAATATTTTGTTGAACGCAGCAAAAGATGCCCGGCTCAGCAGTTTTTTTGTAGCCAGTAACCAAATTTTGAAAATTAAATTTCTCCGCTTTGTCAGCTAGCCGTCCTCCTTTCTTGACCGTTACTGCCCCTGATCGCCAGCAACTGCTGGATCGGGAGGAAGTGTTGCGCGACTACTACATCGGTCGTTTGAGCCGTGAATTGAGTAACTTTATCCGCCGAGATGTAATGACCGGCAGAGCTAAATTCGGGGTATCAGATGATGGTAAAGAGCTCTACCAACTAGCGCAAGCGAAAGCTATACAACAAGGAGATTGGCGAGCCGACTACTACCGAGGCCACACCCTACTACTAGCAACCGAACAAGCTAGTATAGAAGATTTACTAGCACAGTTGTATGCAGATGCGGATAATGATCCTTTCAGCAAAGGGCGGCAAATGAACAATCACCATGCTACCCCATCCATCGAAACCGACGGGCGCTGGCGCAACCACCTCCAACAATTCAATATATCTAGTGCTACCTCTCCTACAGCCGGCCAAATGGCTAGAGGCTTAGGCTTGGCATTTGCCTCCAAAGTTTATAAGGATGCTGAGCACCTAAGTGGTGGTGGTTTTAGTAAAAAGGGGCAAGAAATCTGTTGGGTAGCCATTGGCGACGCCTCCACCTCCGAGGGGGTTTTCTGGGAAACCATGAACGCCGCAGGGGTGCTGCAAGTGCCTATGGCAGTAACGGTTGTTGATGACGGCTATGGCATTTCCGTGCCCATTGATTACCAAACCACGAAGGGCTCCATTTCTGAAGCACTCGCCGGCCTACAAGCACAAGAGCGGAGTAATGGTATCGACATTTACGCCGTAAAAGGCTGGAACTACGAGCAGCTCTGCCAAACCTATCAGCACATCGGCCAGCAGATGCGGCAAACGCAGCGGGCTGCGCTCATACATGTACAGGAGTTAACACAGCCGAATGGTCACTCCACCAGCGGCTCTCACGAGCGTTATAAGGATGCAGATCGCATGCGTTTCGAAAAAGAATTCGACTGTATGCGGCAATTTCGGCTCTGGTTAATTGGCAGCAGCCTAGCAGAAGCGGCCGAACTAGACGCGCTCGAACGAAAAGCCGCCACCACCGTCAAAGAAGCTCGGCAGCGTGCTTGGGAGCGGTACAGCAGCCCACTTAAACAAAGAAAAATAAGCGCCATCACGCTACTGCAAAAAGCCATAGAGAACCCCAGCCTTCTACAAGAAACACCCCAGCAAGACACAAGGGGCGATATATCACCAACTGCCCTCTCTTCTTCTTTGGCGAAACGCAGGGGCAAGGCTTTACCTCTAAGCGCAAGTGTGGAACTGCTGCAAGAAAGAATCCAAGAGCTAAAGCGCAAAGAACAGCCCGTTAGGTCAGAAATCCTCGATCTATTCCGGCGCACTGCACAGCAACTAGGCCGTGGGCGCTTCCCCGCCCTCGAGGAATGGATTCGTGGTGAACAACAAGCACTTAGCGATCTAATGGGTCGCCATCTTTACAGCGAGACCACCCAATCGCCCCTACAAATAGGAGCCGTAGCGGCTAATTTCGGCGAAACCCCCACACCTGCTAATGGCTATGAAATCTTACAAGCCTACTGGAAAGCGAAGTTTGCGGCACTAGATACGCTCTATGCTTTTGGGGAAGACGTAGGTAAAATTGGAGACGTTAACCAAGGTTTTGCAGGTGTACAGGAAGTCTTTGGCGAGCATCGTATTTTCGACACGGGCATCCGAGAGTGGACCATTGTAGGCCAAGCACTTGGCATGGCCATGCGCGGTTTACGCCCCGTAGTGGAAATACAGTACCTCGACTACATCTACTACGCCCTGCCCTTACTCACAGATGATGTGGCTACACTGCGCTGGCGCACCGCAGGCATGCAAGCTTGCCCATTGATCGTTCGCAGCCGAGGCCACCGCCTAGAAGGCATTTGGCATAGCGGCTCTTATCTATCTCCCCTCATCGGTAGCCTTCGAGGAATGCACCTTTGCGTACCTAGAAACATGACGCAGGCCGTGGGTATGTACAATACCTTGTTGGCAGGCGACGACCCCGCCATCGTGATTGAAGTGCTGAATGCCTACCGCCTCAAGGAATGGATGCCACAGAATCTAACCGACTTCCGAGTGCCACTAGGCGTGCCGGAGGTCTTGCGGGCGGGTAGCGACTTAACGTTAGTGACCTATGGTGCCTGCGTACGCCTTAGTTTAGAGGCCGCAGCTATTGTGGCTCAAACAGACGACCTATCGGTAGAGGTAATTGATTTACAAACGCTCTTACCTTTTGACGTGGAGCACCGCATCGGGCAGCAACTCAAAGCTACTAATCGCCTCTTAATTGTGGATGAAGACGTGCCTGGCGGGGCTTCAGCCTACATCCTACAGCAAATTACGGAGCAGCAAGGCGGCTTCTTACAGCTCGATGCTCCTGCCAAAACGCTCACTAGCCAAGCGCACCGCCCCGCCTACGGCGATGATGGCGACTATGCCTCCAAACCACAAGTGATGGATATTGTAGAAGCTATTCTAGCAATAGTGGCCTTTTGATACTCCTTGAAAAACACTTGCGCCACGCAGCAGCCCTTGCCCCTGCTTTAGCCATCCATTTAAAAAAATAAAAAAAATTCGGCAAGGCTTGTGCGAAAGTTCGGAATAGTCGTATATTTGCATCCGCTAAGGTGATAATGTTCACTTTGATGATAAAAAAAGTAGTTTTTGGTGCAACTAAAGGCTACGAATATAGGTTATCGCTGTGAAGCAGTGATATTCTACAGACCTATGGTGTAATTGGTAACACAGCAGATTTTGGTTCTGTCGTTCTAGGTTCGAGTCCTAGTAGGTCTACAAAAAGCCTCCAGTGCAATGTGCTGGGGGCTTTTTTGTTTTACAGCAGTTGCAGCCCTTTTTGATGATAATTGTTTAGCCGCTCGTTTTCGGGATGTAGCTCGGTGATGAGGTAGTGAATTTTAGCTAGACTACAGACTTGTATTTTTTGTTCGCTATCGAGTTTTTCATAGATGGATAAGAGCACCGTTTTGGCCGAGGCGTGAATCATGGCTCTTTTCACCACCACCACCTCCCAGTCGGAGTCGGTGAGGCCGGTATTGGGGTGAATGGCGTTGGCTCCCATGAAGCAAAGATCGGGTTTAAGTTGTTGTAACTGGGTCATTACTTCGCCGCCGATGCTAATTTTGGCGGTAGGTGAAAGTAGGCCGCCGAGAAAAATTGTTTGGCAATTCGGGTGTTCGAGAAGCTGCATAGCGGTAGAAAGGCTAGGGGTGACGAAAGTAACTTTCAACTCGGGCGGCAGCAGGCGGGCAATTTCCTTATTCGTACTTCCTGCACTGATGAGCACTAGCATTCCATCGCGAAGCAAGCTAATAGCTTTGCGAGCGATCACGGTTTTTTCTTGGTAGGCGTAAATATCGCCTTCTTTACTGGAGTAAGTGTGATAGGTCTTAGAAAGCGCTCCTCCCCTTACCTTGATAATTTTGTGGCGATCGGCGAGTTCTTGCAAATCGCGGCGAATCGTATCTTCCGAAACGACGAACTTATCGCTCAGGTCGCTCAGTAGTACTTTGTTGTGGATATTGACCTCCCTAAGAATCTGGGTTTGTCGTTCTTTTTTGAGCATACGATCAATTAAAACAGCATCAAACGTCATTATTTGGCTCAATGATGCAACATTTTGCCCGATTTTGCAATTTTTTGCCAAATAAAATGCAATTTTTTGCATTCTTATTGTGCTAATTGTGAAAAAACGCCTATCATGCAGCCTCAACGGGAGTAATCTATACGACCTAGTCGTTTGGATGCTCGTTTTTGCTAATTTGATCTAATTTTCCTATTCATTAGCTATTCGTTTGTGCTAAGTTCTTTATCCAATTCACTAGCTTAGTAGCGAGGAGCTATTGTGTAGTACAAAAATCCGAGTTTATGAAAAACAATTACTTTTTATCTCGTTTGCTGCCCTTATGGCTACTCCTATTGATAGGAGCTGGAATGGCAGCACAAAGCCTCAACTTTACGCTCGCGGGTAAAGTAACGGATGACGGGGGCGAGCCTCTTTTGGGGGTCACGGTGGTAATCCCTAGTTTAGGTATTGGCACGATAACGGATATTGATGGTACTTACCGTTTAGATGGCAAGGCAGCGGCGGGCAACTATGGTTTACAATTTTCTTACATAGGCTTCACGACGGTAGCACGCACTTTAGCGTTAGTAAGTGCGAATCAAGCAGCCACCTTTGACGTGCAATTGGGCAGTGATGCTTTGCGGATGGACGAGGTAGTGGTGATCGGTTCCTCTGTTACTTCTAGTAGAAAATCGTTGGGCAACAATGTAAGCTCAGTGAAAGCGGAGCAGTTAGTAAATGCCAATCCGCAAGCCGTTTTCTCCTCCTTACAAGGTCGGGTAGCTGGTGCGCAGATTGTGCAAAACTCGGGTGATCCCGCAGGTGGTTTTTCCGTTCGTTTACGGGGGGCTAGTTCTATTTTAGGTAGCTCTGATCCTTTATACATTATAGATGGCGTAATTGTAAGTGCCTCCACCGCTAACGTGACCAACACGAACGTAAATGCCGGCTCGGCTAGGCCTGGAACCAATCGCCTAAGCGATATTAACCCCAACGATATTGAAAGCCTTGATATCATCAATGGTGCTGCTGCGGCGGCCATTTATGGTTCTAGAGCTTCGAATGGGGTGGTATTAATTACAACCAAGAAAGGTAAATCGGGTAAACCACAATTCTCGCTCAGTAGTGGTATGAACATCAATGAGCTTCGCAAGAAAGTGCCTATTAATCTTAGAGGGGAGCAATTTGGCAGTGCTACGCAGCGGCTCTATACCATAGCTGGCATGAACCCCTCCACGGGTGCTCTCACGGTAGGTGCCAATTTTTCATCCGATAAAGTGCCCGTAACACGCTACGATTATCAAGATGATCTCTTCCAAACGGGTTCTGGAACTGACCAGCATTTATCTGTTCGGGGCGGCAATGAAAGTTCTAACTATTATGGTGCGGTAAGCTACACTCGGAATGAAGGGATTATCAAGGGGACTGATTTCCGCCGTTATGGAGCTAGGCTTCGCTATAATCAAACGGTTAGCGATTGGGTCAGCTTTTCAGCAGGTTTAAACTATAACAATTCTTTTTCTAACGAGAAACCAGACGGCAACGTTTTCTGGAGCCCCATCAATGCCATCAACATCACCAACAATATTTGGGACATTAGTCAGCGCGATGCAGCTGGTAACTTACAAGCAGCAGAACCTACGCGAATCAATCCTTTAAGTGTGATTGAAGACATGGACATTAACCAAGAGGTAAACCGTGTGATAGCAGACGTTAAAGTATCGCTTTTCCCTTTTAAAGGCTTTAGTCTTACTTATTTGGTGGGTGTGGATAATTACAACCAATTAGGCAATACCTTTATTCGGCCTTATCCTTACAGCGGTGTCAACCCTAGCTTTTTTGATGATGGCTACGCCTCTACGGCCAGCAATCAGGTTTTCTTGATGAATAATGATGTGAACGCATCCTATACTAAAGAAATTTCTGCTAAGCTTACGTCCGTCACACAAGCTGGATTTAGCAACCAGTTTTCAAAAGACCAATTCGTTTTAGCGCAGGGAAGAGCCTTAGCACCTTTTGTGGAAACTGTCAATGGTGCGGCCATCCCCCTACCGGCTAGCTCTGGCATCGGCCGTTTACAAATCTGGGGTTATTATCTACAAGAGACCCTTAATTTGAACGACCGGCTTTTCTTAACGTTAGCAGGCCGAGTGGATGGGGCATCCTCCTTCAGCCCTGAGAATAGGAATCAGTTCTACCCTAAAGTAAGTACGAGCTATTTGATATCGGATGAAAATTTCTGGAAAAATGGCGGTTTAGGCACTGCTCTTTCCACGCTTCGTCTTCGAGCATCTTGGGGGCAAGCAGGTAACCTAACGGCTATAGGCCCATACGATCGCTTCAACAACTACTCTTCTAACAATTTAGCTGGCGAGCTGACAATCAACGCTAGCAACACCTTGGCCAACCCAGACGTAAGACCAGAACGGCAAACAGAGCTGGAGTTTGGAGCTGATTTTTCCTTTTTCCGCGATCGAATCGGTTTATCTGCCACCTACTACCGGCAAGATATCGAAGACTTGCTTATCAACAGGGTGTTACCTGCTTCGCAAGGTGGTAGAGCGATCACGACGAACGTAGGAAACATGGAAAACAAAGGTTTAGAGGCTTCGCTTAACATTACGCCGGTGAAAACGGCCAAGTTTGATTGGAATGTGTTTGCCAACTTTAGCCGCAACCGCAATCGGGTTTTCAACTTAGGCCAAACCTTGATTCAAATACCCACCGTAACAGGTGCGCCGATCTTCTTGGTTGAAGACCAACCGATTGGTGTTTTCTATGGAACTTATCATGCGACTAACCCAGATGGCAGTTTCCTGCTCACGCCGGGTGGCCTTCGGCAACAAGAGCGTGGTGATGTAGTAACGGGTGCTCCGCAACGCAATGCAGATGGCCAGCCCAGCGGCAGTGTACTTCGGCAAGTGATAGGCGACCCCAACCCTGATTACATTCTAGGCTTTGGTTCCGATTTCAAGGTGGGTAACTTCGGTTTCAGCTTCCTTTTTGAATCCGTACAAGGCGTAGATGTGTTTGACGCTGACAAACGAACTCGCCAAGGTGTGGGTATTGGTGAGCTAGCCGAGCAGGAACTTTCTGGCGAACTGCCGAGAGGTTATATCTGGTCAATCTACCCTATTGAAGAATGGCGCATAAGCGATGGGTCTTTCACAAAGCTGCGTGAAATAACCATGAGTTATACCTTTCCCAAGCTATTCAATGGTGCGCTCAGCAATACCGTTATTAGCCTAGGCGGCAGGAATCTTTTCTCCTTCGATAATTTCACTAGCTACGACCCAGAAGTTAACGCGGGTGGCCAGAGTAATTTGATGAGAGCCGTTAATTTCGGTCAGGTTCCCATCCCTCGGGTTTTCACCTTTAATGTGAAAACCAATTTTTAAGCGAGCGTCAACATTTGTTAACCAAAAAATACTACGATTATGAATCGTTTCAAATTATATTTACAAAGGTTTAGCCTATTCTTAGTAGGGCTGATCTCCCTAACGGCATGTGAGCAGGAGTTTATTAATCCAGGTGCTGCTAGTGAAGCCCAAGTGCTCAGCAGCCCTGACGGGATTATTGGCCTCGCCGCTGGTGCGCAAAGGCGCTGGTCGGTAGGCCGCCAAAGTCCCGTATATGCCACAGTTGCCGGTGCCGGTTTCACTACCGGTGAGCTCCGGCTGATCAACCCTGGCAATACCGCTGAAAATGAAGTAGCCTTGGGCTTTAGCGATCTACCTGGTAGTAATGCTATCCTAGCAAACATCTGGGAGCAGAGCTTACTAACTAGAAATGAAACCGATAAAGTGATAGAAAATGCAGCCATCATACCAGATGCGAATCTGCGTGCCTACACTATTGCACATACTTCCATTTTTAATGCTTTAGCAAATGGCACCATGGCTAATTTCTTTGAGCAAACGCCCCTCATCACAGAAGTGGAAGCTCGCTTCACCCCTGCATCCGATGCGATAAAAGCAGCTATTCGGGTGTTAGAAAGTGCTAAAACTGGACTACCTGCCACCGACGGGGGGTTTTCTAGTCGCGTGCCTGCGGGCATTGACATCCCCAACACCATTGATGCCTTGCTTGCACGGTATTACCTGAATGATGGTCGTTTTGGAGATGCCATTACAGCAGCCAATGCAGTAGATATTAGCAAAACATCGGTTTTAGCCTACGATGCCGTGGCTACCAACCCAATTGCATTTGTATCCATTCTCACCAACAATGTGTATCAACCTGTTGACCTGACGCTGGGCCTGCCCGAAAACCTCCGACCCGATCCTACTGACCAGCGCTTGCCTTTTTATTTTCAAAGTATTACGCCAGATGCCAACGACTTCCGGGCAGCCGCTTTCTTCGACTCCAACACAGGGGGCATACCGATCTACGTACCTGGCGAAATGCTTCTCATTAAGGCAGAAGCCCATGCCCGTTTGGATGAAATTCCACAAGCCATTGCAGCACTTAACGAGGTATTGACTAAGCAGCCTGCCGACGATGCTTTCGGTATTGGTGCCGCTTTACCAGCTTATAGTGGTGCAGCTACCCGAGAAGCGGTGTTAGACGCAATCTATACCAACCGCTGCCTAGAGATGATGATGTCGGGTCTTCGCCTCGGCGACAGTAAGCGCTTCAACCGCCCAGGCCCAGATGCAGCCAGCCCAGAACGCAATCGCAACTGGTATCCCTACCCTTTCAGTGAACGAGATAATAACCCACAAACGCCTCCCGATCCCAACAACTAGAGGGCAGGAACTTAAGAAGCCTAAAAAAAGCCCGAAGTGCTAGCACTTCGGGCTTTTTTTAGGCTTCCCCTCTTCCTACTACTTCCAGCACCGAGCGAAAAGTGAGGGCACGCTCCCCAAAGCGGCTGCGCAGCATCGTTTGATGCCCAAGATCCATCTTTTGTTGGTATAGATTAAAAGTGAGCCGATTAGCTACGGAGAATTGTAGGGCGTAAGTAGGCCCGTCTGATTCATCCACCCCAAGCAGCCGCGCCAGTTTATAATCTTCAAAAAAACCAGACTCCATCAGTTGGGGAATGTAAACCTGTTGCATCCACTGTAGCCATTCCTGGTGGGAGTTGTGTTCTACCTTTGTGGTAATATTGTAAATAATCATAAGCCTATATACGTCGTATCTGCGCCCCCAGTTGACGAAGGCGTTCATCGATGAACTGATAGCCGCGGTCAATCTGAATAATATTATCAATCGTGCTCGTTCCATCTGCGCTCATGGCAGCGATTAGCAATGCTACCCCTGCACGAATATCTGGGCTCGACATTCGCAGAGCGCGAAGCGGTGTGCGCCTATCTAAACCAATCACCGTAGCGCGATGCGGATCACAAAGGATAATCTGCGCGCCCATATCGATCAGTTTATCGACGAAAAAGAGGCGGCTTTCAAACATCTTTTGATGGATCAAAACACTTCCTCTTGCCTGAATGGCTGTAACGAGTAAAATACTCATCAAATCGGGCGTGAAGCCTGGCCATGGGGCATCATAAACCGTTAAAATTCCTCCATCGATGAAGGACTGTATTTCGTAGTGCTGCTGGGCAGGGATATGTAAATCATCCCCCTGAAACTCCAAATGAATACCTAGCTTCTGGAAAGTGCGGGGCAAAATACCCAGCATATCTCGGCGAACATTGGTGATCGTCAGTTCCGAAGAAGTCATAGCAGCCATCCCGATGAAACTACCGATTTCAATCATATCCGGCAGCATTTCATGTTGGGTGCCTTTAAGGCTACCAACACCCTGTATGCGCAGGCGGTTGGAGCCAATCCCTTCAATTTGTGCCCCCATACGGCAAAGCATGTGGCAAAGCTGCTGCAAATAGGGTTCGCAAGCAGCATTGTAGAGGGTCGTTTCCCCCTCTGCTAAGACGGCTGCCATTAGCATATTGGCAGTGCCCGTTACGGAGATTTCTTCCATGTGCACGAAAGTGCCCACTAGCCCCTTGGTTGTGAAGGTATAGATGTGGCGGTCAGGCTGGTAAGCAAAATGCGCGCCAAGGGTTTCTAATCCCAGCAAATGGGTATCCAGGCGGCGGCGGCCAATTTTATCTCCACCAGGTTGCGGTAGGGTCGCTTGCCCAAAACGATGCAAGAGGGGCGCAATCAGCATGACAGAGCCTCGAATACGCTGCGCGTCTTTCACATAGTCTTCGCTCAGCACATACGCCATATTGATATGGCTAGCCGTGATGGTAACGTGATGCGGGCTGTGCTGCTCTACTTGAGCTCCCAAGCCGGCAACTAAATCCAGCAACTTTCGGATATCCTCAATGGCTGGTAGGTTGTGCAGCTCTACGGGCTCACTAGTGAGCAAACAGGCACAGATAATTTGCAGGGCTTCGTTTTTAGCCCCTTGCGGCGCGATCTTTCCCCGAAGCGAATGCCCGCCTTCTACTACAAAGGTTCCTCCTTGGCTCATGTGATGCTTTTATCCTCTTTTGCGGCTTCTATTGCGGTTGCCTTGACTGCGTTTACGCTTTTTCTTCCGTTTATCATCATGCTGTGCTGGTTGCCCATCCTTTGGTGTTCCTAGCGTAACGCTGGGGGAAAGAACCAATTTACCCTCACTCATTTCAAAGAGGTCTTGACGAATAACGTCCTCTGTTACGAAGTCGGAGTTTTTATTCCAAGCCACATAGGCCACCTTCATATAATAGGCCGTAATTTTTGTGGCATACTCTTTTTCTGGGCCTTCTTCCATCTTAACGGCCTCGGCCATCAGGCGCTGGACGTTACGACCGTAGTGACGCCATTTCATTTTTAGCTCCGGATAAGGCAAGCGATCGGGCTTTTCCTCTTCGGGCTTCGGGCTCACATCAATCCCTTCGGGCACTTCTATTTGCAGCTCGTCGCCGGCAATTCGAAAAGCATGCCGCCAAAGCCGTGCTTTGTAGTCTTCTTGCTCCTTGATTTCGGGCTCAATCTGCAACATCAGTTTAATAACGCGCTCGGCGAAAGCTTGGCGAGCGGCTGGCTCTTCTGCCTCGTTCACCTTCCGCAACAGTTCTTGCACTATGCGGCCATATTCGCTAATGAGCAGTGGCTCTTTAGCCGTGTTGTAAGTCATATCCCATTCCATACGGAACTATTTTTTATCTTTTATTTGGCTCACTAAGGTGTGCTGTATAGCTTGGATACCCACAATAACAACTAGCACCGCCAAAAGAGGTAAGCTAGATTCCTTAGATTATTCCTTGATATTAAGTACTCTTTGGCTGTCGCTTCGCTCTCCCTGTCTAAAGCGGGCACGCTGTGCAGGGGCAAGTGTTGCTTCAAAGCGCAAAGCGAAGAGAAAACGCTGCGCAGTTTGTTTTCGCATAAGTTGGAAAACGCTGGGCGTATCATCCGCTATAAATCCCTGAACCAAATGCAAAGGTAAGAAAAAATAGGCTTTCGTCGGTTTTTTTTCATCCTCCACCCTTTGGCTACTTTTTTTTATCGATTTGACAACTACATATCTAGGCTTTACCCGTATCTTGGCCGCTATGACGTACGACAATTTTACCACTAAGGCACAAGAGGCCATTATCGAGGCTCAAAAGGGTGCTGCCAGCCTTGGGCAGCAGCAGGTTGACACGCCTCACCTCATCCAAGGCATTCTGAAAGTGGATGAAAGCGTAGCCGATTTCATTTTCAAAAAAGTAGGGGTTTCCACCGAAGCCATTCGCCGCGAACTCAAGGAAGTGATCTTGAGCTATCCAAAAGTAGAAGGTGCTCAAAAGCAGTTTCTCACCAATGATGCTAACCGAGCACTGGCTAGAGCCAAGAAAATGCTAGTAGATTTTGGAGATGAGTTTATTTCCATCGAACTGATGTTGCTTGGTATCATCCAAGGCGCTAGCGATAAGGGTGCTAGAATCTTAAAGGATTTGGGCGTCACCAACGACGGTATCCGCGCCGCGATCAATGAACTGCGAAAAGGCAAGCCCGTAAAGGAGCAAAGTGCCGAAGAAACCTACAACATTCTTTCTAAGTTCACGATCAACTTGAATGAGCGTGCGGAAAACGGTCAACTCGATCCGATCATTGGGCGGGACGAGGAAATTCGTCGCTTACTGCAAATTTTAAGCCGCCGCCGGAAAAACAACCCCTTAGTGATCGGGGAGGCCGGCGTAGGGAAAACCGCCATCGTAGAGGGCATCGCTTGGCGGATCGTCAAAGGAGATGTGCCGGAGAGTTTGGCTAATAAAAAAATCTTTGTGCTCGATGTGGCTGGCTTGCTAGCAGGGGCTAAGTACAAAGGTGAATTTGAAGAGCGGCTAAAGGGTGTAATTAAAGAAGTAACGGAAAGCAACGGACAATACATCCTATTCATCGATGAAATCCACACCCTTATTGGTGCTGGAGGGGGCAACGGTGCAATGGATGCTGCCAACATCCTCAAGCCCGCTTTGGCCAGAGGAGAGCTTAGAACGATTGGTGCTACCACCTTGGATGAATACCAGAAATATTTCGAGCAAGACAAGGCGCTCGTGCGCCGCTTCCAGACGGTACTCGTAGAAGAGCCTAGTGTGGACGACACGGTATCCATCCTCAGAGGGTTGCAGGAGCGCTATGAGGTGTATCATAAAGTAGCCATTTTAGACGAAGCCTTGGTAGCGGCTGCGGAGCTGAGCCACCGCTACATCAGTGATCGTTTCTTACCGGATAAGGCCATCGACTTAATTGACGAGTCATCGGCTCGGCTACGTTTGGAGCTGGATAGTAAGCCGGAGGAAATAGATGAATGGGAGCGCCGCGTTCGGCAGCTAGAGATTGAGCGCGAAGCCATTAAAGGAGAGCTCGACACCGGTAAGCTGAAGACGATCAGCGAACAAATAGCGAATGCACGCGAGAAACTAGACAGCCTCACAGCTCGCTGGCAAAACGAGAAAGAAATCGTGGATCGTAGCCAAAGCCTTAAAAAGCGCATGGAAGAGCTAGAGCAAGAAGCCGAAAGAGCTGAACGCAATAGCGACTTTGAGACCGTGGCTAAAATTCGCTACGGCCAGTTGCAAGAATTAAAAAAGCAGCTTGATGCTGCTGATACCGAGTTAAATCTACTCCCCGACGAAAAGCGTTTCACAACAGAAGAAGTTACGGCCAACGATATTGCAGAAGTAGTAGCTCGCTGGACGGGTATCCCTGTGCAAAGGATGTTGCAAAGCGAGCGCGAGAAGCTCCTTAAGTTAGAAGAGCAGCTACACCAGCGGCTCATTGGACAAGATGAGGCCGTGGAGGCCGTGGCCAACGCCGTGCGCCGAAGCCGATCTGGCTTACAAGACGAAAACCGCCCTATTGGTAGTTTCATTTTCCTAGGCCCCACGGGGGTTGGTAAAACAGAACTCGCCAAGGCTTTAGCCGAAGTGCTTTTCAACGACGAGCGCGCCATCACGCGCATCGACATGAGCGAATACCAAGAGAGACACGCCGTTAACCGCTTAGTAGGTGCTCCTCCGGGCTATGTGGGCTACGAAGAAGGCGGCCAATTAACCGAGGCTGTGAGGCGGAAGCCCTACAGCATCATCCTACTGGACGAGATTGAGAAAGCGCACCCTGATACTTTCAATATCCTACTACAAGTCTTAGATGATGGCCGCCTGACCGACAACCGAGGGCGCGTGGCTAACTTCAAGAATACGATTATCATCATGACGTCTAACATGGGCGCCGAGAAGATATTAGAAAACTTTGAAGACCTCGCCGATGCAGGAGCCGAGCGCCGAGATGAGATTTTAGAAGCTACGAAAGAGGAGGTTTTTGAGCACTTGAAAGAAAACCTCCGCCCTGAATTTCTCAATCGGATTGACGAGCGCATTATGTTCCTGCCGCTAGACCGGAAAGAAATCCAGCAAATTGCAGCTTTGTTATTGAAAAAGACGCAGAAGATGCTCAATCGCCAAAGCATGGTGCTAAAGGTCAGCGACCGAGCACTAGCGTGGTTGGCTGATAGAGGCTACGATCCGCAGTTTGGTGCGCGGCCTATGAAGCGAGTTTTACAAGCCGACCTAGCCGATGTGCTAAGTAAAGACCTCATTGCTGGCAACTTCGTAGCCGGAGACACGATCTATGCCGACCTCGGCCAAGGGGGCGGCCTCTTTTTCAGCAAAACCCCTCCTACTCTTGCGCCTAGCGACAGCCTTGCCCCTGCGAGCGAAGCGGCAGCCCATAAAGCGGCCAACAGCCAACAGTCAAGTGCGCCAGCTAGCGCCCCCACGACTAATCATAGGCTCGCCGACGCGAAAAAGTCAGGCGGTGTAACGGTTGAAGAACACGAGGAGGAAGACAAGGACGAAACCAACGACAACGAAGATGCTAACCAGCCCAAGAGTGGCCGTAAACGCCGCCGATCCAAACCCAAGAGCGAGCCTGAGAAAACGGGGGAAGAGATCGCCGAACTCAAAAAAGCTACCCAAGACCTGCTGGATACCATTGACGAAATAAAGGAATAAAAAGGGAATAAATCGAGGGGAGTCATTAGCTTAATGACTCCCCTCTTTTTCTTGGCTTTACACGCTACTACTTACCCGCGTAGAAGCTCTCCATGCCTAATTTCTTCACCACCATGTAGTAAAAAACAGCGCGGTGTTTGAAGCGTGTATCGTAAGCTTTACACACTTCGGCAACAGCCGTTTCGGCAGTAGCTTGGTCGGCGCCTAGCTTTTTGACGGCAAAGTTGGCTACTACGCGTGCCACTTCCTCCTTATCGCTACAAGCCACGAGCTGGCTATCTGCATTGTATATAGAAGGGCCTAGGCCTTTGGTAACAGCGCGGAGCAGGGTATTGTCCGGGCTTTTGTCGAATTTAGCCAATTCAGCTTCGTACGTGGCTAGTTTTTCATCAAATTTGCTCATATCAGGGCATTTTTTTTGGATTAAAGAGCACCGCTGCCTACCCAGCATGGGTAAGTGCGCCTACTACAAAATAAGATTCGACCCCAAAGCTAGTGAAGCCTAGTGATATATAGGGAAAAGATACGAAAAAAAATAAACGAGCTGCTTAGTTTTTTACCAAAGCGATACAAATTACGCTTTTATACAACGCTGCTAGCGATCTGTTGGATGATTTGGCTATCGCCCATTGTGTAATAATGTAAGCAAGGCACGCCTGCCGCTTTGAGTTCTTTTGATTGGGCGATACACCACTCGAGACCTACTTGTATGCGTGCTTCCGCATCTTTCGCTTTGAGTATCTCCTTGACGAAGGCATCGGGCAAGTCGATAAAAAAATGGCGAGGAATACTCGTGAGCTGATATAATTTGGTAAGCGGTTTTAGGCCCGGCACAATAGGTACCATAATACCGATAGCGCGGCAGGCGGCCACGTAGTCGAAGTATTTTTGGTTATCGAAGAACATTTGGGTCACGATATAATCGGCGCCCGCATCTATTTTTTGTTTCGTATAGGAGAGATCAATATCTAGGTTAGGTGCCTCAAAATGCTTTTCGGGGTAGCCTGCGATACCGATACAGAAGTTGGTTTTGCTCCCCCCGCCTACTAGGTCGTCAAGATATTTACCTTGGTTCATATCTGCGATCTGTTTTACGAGGTCTAAGGCATATTCATGGCCTTCGGGTTCCGACATAAATTTGTCCTCGAACTTGCGTGCATCACCGCGGAGGGCTAATACATTTTGCACTTCGAGGAAATTGAGGTCGATGAGTGCGTTTTCGGTATCCTGTTTAGTGAAGCCCCCGCAGAGCAGGTGAGGCACGGCATCTACGCCATATCGATGCATAATAGCGGCACAGATACCTACGGTGCCAGGGCGTTTACGAATCGCTGTTTTTTCGTAATAACCGCTTGGTCGGCGGCGATAGACGAACTCTTCGCGATGATAGGTAACATCGATAAAAGGAGGTTTAAACTCCATAAGGGGGTCTAGTGCCTCAAAAATGCTCTGCATACCGCCCCCTTTAAGTGGGGGTAGGACTTCAAAACTCACGAGTGTTTGCCCTTCAGCAGCTTTGAAATAGTCAGTGACTTTCATAGGATCGAAATTGGTCGGCAAAATTACAAAAGGGATACACAGTGGCTGTCATTTAGTTGTCTTATTGTACAATGTTTAACTCGGAAGCCTTGAAGTTCTTATATTTGTGTTTCGTTTCTTCAAGCATACTATCATGATACGTAATTTTTTCGTTTTTCTAGCGCTGCTACTCGGTTTGAATATACAATCGCAATCGGCCTTCACCTTTTCGACGGGGATGTTGGCATCCGATGCTGTTTTACCGCTAACGGCTTTTGATCGGCTTACGTTAGACGTGGCGCAACTTCGAGCCGAGCTCGCTTCGGTTCCGCAGGAAGGAGCAGGAGGTAGGAGCCAGTTTTTCATAGAACTTCCAACCCCTTCGGGTGAATACCTCAGTTTTCGTTTAGAAGACAGCCCCTTGATGCACCCTGATTTAGCGGCTCGCTATCCTGAGCTAAAGAGCTATCGGGCTTATAGCACTTACGGCAGTGGCCGTATTGCTGTTTCCCCTTACGGTGTACTAGCAAGCGTGATGGGGCCGGAGGGAGAATATTTCATTGAAAGAGCTACGGAGGGATATAGTGCAGAACATCTCATCTACTATACAAAAGCCGTTGACACCAATTTAGGTGGCGGCGTCGATTTGCCGGCAGCTACTTGTGGTTGGGATGCAGGCCAAGCGGAGGATGAAGCCTTTCTTAATTGGCAAGACCGAGCTGAAGAAGGAGCAGGCCGCAGTATGGAATCGCTTTTAGGGATGAAGGTATATGACTTCGCTTTGGTTTGCACGGGTGAATTTGCGGCTATTAAAGGCGGTACCTTGACGGCGGTGCTCAATGCCTACAATGAAGCCATGACTGCCCTGAACGGCGTTTTGGAAAGAGAAGTGGCCGTGCGGCTTATGCTGTTAGCCAATACGCAAGCACTAATCTACCTCAATGCCAGTAGCGATCCATTTACCAATGCGAACAATGGAGGGGAACTACTTTCACAAGTGGGGCCAGCAATTGCCTTGGCCGGTATTTCAGAAAATGAATACGACTTAGGTCATCTTTTTACGGCTAGCTGCACAGATGTGGGCGGTGTGGTAAGTGGCCGCGCCTGTACCTCCGGCAAAGCAAGGGGCGTCACTTGCCACTCAAGCAACAATATTGCAGCCATCGCTAGAGGCACCATGGCACACGAAATTGCGCACCAGTTCGCCGTGGGCCATAGCTGGAGCAACTGCCCTGGCAGTGACGGCCAACTAGCCAGCGACTCAGCCTTCGAGCCTGGTTCTGGCACTACGATTATGTCTTATGCGGGTGCTTGTGGCAACCAAAATATCGGTGGGCGCAACGCCTATTATCACGTTGGGTCCTTGCATCAATTTATTAATTACAGCCGCAATATTGTGGCAGGCTGTGGAACGACCCTAGCGCCCATTAATAATGAGCCTGAAATATCGCTAGCTTACGAGAACGGCTTTCACATCCCAATCAGCACACCATTCATGTTAGTAGGTAGTGCTACGGATGCAGACGGAGACGAGCTGCTTTACAACTGGGAGCAATATGATTTAGGGCCAGTGAGCTCAATTGGCAACCCTTTTGGCAATGCTCCTCTATTCCGCTCTTTCCCCCCTGCTACTGATGGTAATATTCGTGTTTTCCCTCGCATGGAACTAATCGTAGCCAACAATAGCTCTAACGCAGAAGTGCTGCCAGCTTATTCCAGAGCACTTACCTTTCGTTTAACGGCTCGCGACCAAAACCCCAATGCAGGAGCGGCTGTTTGGGAGACGGTGGCCTTTCGCGCTGCGGAGGAGGCTGGGCCTTTTTTAGTGGTGTCGCCTAATATCGGCGATGAAAGCTGGGTCGGTGGCTCCTATCAAGCTGTCACTTGGGATGTGGCCAACACCCATCTAGCACCAGTTAATTGCCAAAGTGTTAATATCCTCCTCTCTACTGATGGCGGCTTCACCTACCCGATCGTTTTAGCTGAAAATGCACCCAATAACGGCCAGACTTTCGTGACCGTTCCCACCGATCTAAGTGGCGAAAACTTCCGCATTAAAGTGGAAGCTGCTGATAATATCTTTTTTGATATTTCTAATCAAAATTTCACGATTACGCCGCCCACAGCACCTGGCTTCACGCTCATTCCCAGCCCGCTCGGGCAAGAAATTTGCTTACCGGATGTAGCGCGCATCTCATTAGTTTCAGGTGGTTTTTTAGGCTTCGATAGCCCGATTAGTCTATCCGTCGTTTCGGAACTACCCAGCGGCATAAACGCTCAATTTACAGCTACGGAAATCCCCGTAGGAGCGAGCAGTGAACTACTGCTCGATATGACCGATTTTTCCTTCAACGGATCACTCGAAGTCACCATTCAAGCTATTGCTGAAAATGCAGACACTACCTACCGGACGATACTGTTAAATATTGTTGACAACGATTTTAGCGACCTCACCATCAGCACGCCAGCAGAAGGCACCTTGGGTATCTCTTTAGCCGCCCCTTTCGCTTGGGAGGCCGCTGCGAATGCGGATCAATACGACCTAGAGATTGCTACCAGCCCTGACTTTGCGGCCGCCAACTTATTCGAGTCTGCACAAGGGCTCACGGTAACTTCCTATACACAAGAGGAGTTTTTCGCAGCCAATACTTTATACTTCTGGCGCGTGCGCCCCATTAATACCTGTGGCCCTGGCCCTTGGATAGACCCCGCTAGCTTCCGAACCATCAATGCACAATGTAATACCTACACGGCTAACGATACGCCGGTACTACTAACGGGCTCGGGTGCTGCTTACACCCGCACTTCAACTATATTTGTGGATCAAGTTGGGGCAATTAGCGATCTTAACGTGCCAGCAGTATTGCTCGATTATCAAGTAGTGCGCTATGTAACTGTTACTTTGATTAGCCCAGCAGGTACGCGCGTAAAATTATATAGCGAGAACTGTTTCTCTACCTCCACACTCGATATTGGCTTCGACGACGATGCGCCGAACAATATCAGCTGCCCGCCTAATGACCGCCGCGTCTTGAAGCCCGTAGAAAGCCTCTCCGCTTTCATCGGCGAAAACACTTTCGGTATATGGACGCTGGAAATAGGTATAAGCCAAACAGGCGGTTCAGCAGGCGGCCTAAGCAGTTGGAACATTGAGTTCTGTGCAGACGTCAATGCAGTGGCTCCTAGCCTCATCGTGAACGAACTCACTGAATGCCCACCTAATGCAGGCACCAATATCCAATCGTCGGTGCTGCGGGTAGAAGATGCTAGTTTTAATGCCACCCAGCTCAGCTATACCCTTGTAAGAACACCCTTACATGGCTTCCTCAGCAGAGGTGGTAATGAATTAGTGGCTGGCGCTACCTTCACCCAGCAGGAGATCAACAACAACCAAATATTTTATCGCAATACGAACCCCGAAGTAAGTGCCGACAATTGGTCGTTTGTAGTACAAAATCCGGATGGAGGTTATGTGCCTGTTACCCTACATAATATTAGTATTTATGAAGGAGCCCCCACTAGTGTGGAAGAGGCCGAGCTAGGTAGTGGCCTACAGCTTTTCCCTAATCCGGTTAGCCAACAACTATATCTGCGCTGGCCAAGCCCGCTGTCGCAAAATACAAGCCTCGACTTGTATGATCTAGCTGGCCGGCGATTACAAAGCCAGCAGCTAGCCGCTTCCTTAACAGAATACCGCTTAGATATGAATAAGCTGCCTGCCGGCGTTTATCTACTACGCGTCGGTGGCAAGGCTCACCGCGTGATGAAAAAGTAGTGGTTTCACTTCAGTAGCTTACCTTTGCAGGGCAGCTCGGTTGATTCCCGAGCTGCCCTGCTTTTTTTTGATGATATGATCGGTATTCTGGATAAGTACATCATTGGTAAATTTTTGCGCACTTTCTTCTTCACAGTGCTCATCTTCTCGATGGTAAGTGTTATTGTTGATTGGAGTAGCAATGTGGAGCGCTTCATTAGCTCCGACATTACCAAGACGGAGATTATTTTTGAATACTTCCCTACCTTTCTGCTCTTCATCCTAGGCTTAATCTGGCCGATGCTAACACTGATTGCTGTTATATTCTTCACAGGCAGGATGGCTGCGAACTCAGAGGTTATTAGTATTCTGAATGCAGGGGTTAGCTTTCGGCGTTTCTTGCGCCCCTACTTGTTAGCCGCTAGCTTCCTAACCTTCTTGTACGCTCTCGGCATCCACTTCTTCGTTCCGATGGCCAACGAACACCGCCAAGAATTAGAAAGGGTTTATTTCAACCGCAACAAAGACGAAGGCCAAACACGCGACATTCACCTCTTTGTAGCACCCCAAACGAAGGTTTATATCAACTTCTACCGCAAACGCGATAGTACAGCTCGCGATTTCCGCCTTGAAACCTATCAAGATCATCAATTAGTGGCTCTCACCAAAGCACGGCATGCAAAATACAAGCCCGAAACAGACCAATGGGAGCTACACAACTACGAAATTCGTACTTTCAATGGCGTCCAAGAAAGCTTCCTCAACGGAATTGGTGCCAAATTGGATACTAGCATCCAGTTAAAGCCTGAAGATTTCGTAGAATACAAGGAGCAACAGGCTAGTATGACCACCCCTGCGCTGCTTCAATATATCGCAAAGCAAAAGCGTAAAGGAGCTGGCAATGTGCGCCGCTACCAAGTGGAACTAGCGCGCCGAACAGCCGAACCCTTCACCGTTTTCATCCTCACCCTCATCGGCGTATCCGTTGCCTCGCGCAAGGTGAGAGGAGGTATGGGGATACAACTTGCGGCCGGTATGTTTATGGGCGCCCTCTTTGTTTTCTTAAGCCGCTTCTCGGCCACCTTTAGCGCAGGTGCCAGCATCCCTCCACTGCTCGGAATGTGGATGCCTAATATCATTTTTCTCTTCGCAGCACTCTACTTTATACGAACGGCGCAGAAATAGCACAAGTGGCTCCAGCTGTTTGGCCAACGTCTTGCCTGAAACCAACTTCTAATGCAGGCATATATGCAGGGGCAAGTGTAAGCTGGTAGCGCAAGACTTGCTGCTCCTTCCTCCAGCGAAACATCCACAAGCGGCAAACCGCCACTGAGCAGCCTCCTTGCCAAGACGCTACTACCCCCTAAACGCAAGGAAGAAATGAGGCCAACAAGAAGAATGTAATTTTGTAGATGATTTCAACTCAATTAGTTAAACAAAACTACATCCACCCCTAAAAACTAGCCTACCAAGGCACCCTATCCCCCCTTTAGTTAGCCCCTAAAGGGAGGAGGAGAGGTGGCAAGTCAAGTCTATTTTCAAAAATTATTGAAATTTTAAAATTACATGGCAATTCTATTTTAAAGACATACTAGAATGATTTTCAGTAATTTACGCTAAAAAATCATTCATCCACCACAGCTTCATGCAGGAAAAGAAGGCTATTTCCACCAAAAAACTTGCACAATACAAAAAAAACGCATAACTTTGAGGCATCAATACTTCAACAAACAATCAACTCGCATCGATTATGTCTCAATTAGAATTTTATACCCAGTTCGATCAGATGACTTCTATGCTACAAGCATTTGCCTATAATCTGACAAAAAACAGAGAAGAGGCCAAAGACCTCTACCAGGAAACTGCCTTCAGAGCGATGACCAACCGAGATAAGTTTCGTGTAGGAACCAATTTAAAGGCGTGGCTCTTTACGATCATGAAGAACATCTTCATCAACAACTACCGCAAGCGCGTAAAGTCAAACACGATTATTGACAATACGGACAACTTGTATTTCCTCAACTCAGGAGATCATTCAATTGATAATCATGGAGATCGCAACATCCTGATGCAAGAACTCAACCAGATGATCGAACAGTTAGATGACAGCACACGTGTACCTTTCATGATGCATTATGAAGGCTACAAATATCAAGAAATTGCCGATGAGTTAGACTTGCCGCTCGGCACCGTCAAGAGTCGCATTTTTTTCGCCCGTAAAGACCTTAAACAGCAAATCGCTTCTCACTACGGCGAGATCCGGTAGTAAACCGGATAATTATTCTGAGACATGTCGAGCAGTACAAAATGAGGCCTAGTAAGCTATCAATCTATATCTAGCCCACCCAACTGCTACTAAGCTCATCGTGCGTGCACGATGGGCTTTTTTTGTGGCACTAGCCTACTAACTCCATCCATTCAAGCTCTTTTTCTTCAATTTCTGCGGTCAGTGCGTTGAGTTCTTTACCTAAGCGGGCAATTTCGTCTGAGCTCATGTTCTGGGCATTATTAAACTGCTCGCTCAACAATAGCTTTTTGGCTTCTAGCTTACTTATCTGGCTTTCTATCCGGTTAATTGCCTTTCGCTGTTCTTGGCTGATTTGGCTTTCCTTAGGCGATGCCATATTGCTTACACTTACCTTTGGGGCACTTTCCCTAATGCGGCTAGCTTCCTCTTTTTTCAGCTCACGGTAAGCGGTAAAAGTATTATTCCAATCTCTGATAACCCCTTCCCCTTCAAAAACAAAGAGATGTTGCGCTAACTTATCGAGAAAGAAGCGGTCGTGGCTCACAATCAGAATACAGCCGGGGAAATCCAGTAGAAAGTCCTCCAGTACATTGATTGTAAGGATGTCTAAATCGTTGGTAGGTTCATCGAGAATAAGAAAATTAGGGTTCTTCATTAAGATGGTAAGTAAATAGAGGCGCCGACGCTCCCCGCCACTTAGCTGGCTTACATAAACCTGCTGCTGCTTGCGGTCGAAGAGGAAGCGTTCCAGTAAAGAGGCCGCGGTGAGTTTCAAGCCCTTCTCTAGAGGAATATATTCCGCAATATCTCGGATCACTTCGATCACTCGTTGGTCATCCCGCAATTGGATGCCGTCTTGTGTGTAATAACCGAAGACGGTATTTTCACCCACCACCACTTTGCCTGTATCGGGGCGTATTTCCTCCGTGAGCATCCCTAAAAAAGTAGATTTTCCTACCCCATTCGGTCCCACGATCCCAACGCGCTCGCCGGCCATAAATTTGTAATCGAAAAACTTAACGAGCGCCAAGTCGCCGTAAGATTTTGATATATTGTGGGCTTCTAAAATTTTCTTACCCAGCCGCTGGCCCTTGATATCGATTTGTAGCTCATCCTCTCTGCGGGCACCATCCAGCTTATCCTTTAAATGCTCGTAGGCGTGTATGCGGCTTTTGGCCTTGGTGCTTCGGGCTTGAGGCATTCGGCGCACCCAAGCTAGCTCTTTCTTGAGGCGTTTTTTATCTTTTTCAAACTCTGCGCCTTCCGTTTCTTGGCGGCTGGCTTTCTTTTCTAGGTAATCGCTGTAATTGCCTGAGTAGCGATAAAGCAAGCCGCCTTCTAATTCTATGATATTGTCGCACACCCGCTCTAAAAAGTAACGGTCGTGGGTTACCATCAGTAAAGTGATTTTCGGGTTTTGGAGCCACTCTTCTAACCACTCAATCATATCCAGATCGAGGTGGTTCGTAGGCTCATCCATAATGATTAAGTCGGGTTCATCGATAATCAACTTGGCGAGTGCAACCCGTTTGCGCTGCCCGCCCGAAAGCGTAGCAATAGGCTGTTGAATATCTCGTATGGCTAGCTTGCTCAGGGTTTCTTTGATCTTGGCTTCTATATCCCAGCCTCCTAGCCGATCCATCGCACCAAGGGCTTTTTGTAGCTCCTCTCCTGCTACGCCCAGCAACAAGGCCTCTTCATAGGCTTTTACAGCGGCCACCACTTCGCTATCGCTATCAAAAACGGCATCTAAAACCGTTTGATTTTGCCCAAAATCGGGTTCCTGCGGCAAATAAGCCAAGCGTGCTTCCTTGTGTACGTAGATCGAAGAACCTACGCCCTCGGGCAAATCAATGCCTGCCGCTACGCGCAGCAAGGTGCTCTTGCCCGTGCCATTTTTAGCAATCAAAGCCGTTTTGGCTCCTTTATTAACGGCTAAGTCCACCCGATCGAAAAGCATCTTTTCACCGTAAGACTTACAAACTTGCTTTAGTTCAAGATAAATCATAGAATGCAAATGTACAGACATAATGCTGCTCACTATTGCAATCTATAAAAAAATACTAAACCCATAGATGTTTTTTTTTTAAAAAGTATTATCTTTAAGCTTCATTATTTAAGTATGCTCTCCTTCTACCTTTCTCCTTGAGTTATTGATACGTTTGCTTGAATAAGTAAAAACGGACTACCCACGTCCGCATTAACGGCCAATCCTATTCGGCTTGGCTATTGAATCTTCTTATTTTTTAATCAATAAACTCTTTACCACATGCTTACTTCTTCAATGTCCATCCTTTTTTCTCAGCGCCCATGTATTGAGCTATTACCCCTGCTTTGCTGTAGCTTATTGCTAGCCTTCTCCCCCGTGCTTGGGCAGTGTAATTTAGCTGGCAATTACCCCAATGTAGGGCAACTGCAAGATGCGATTGATGCGGCGGCGGCTGCCAACTGCACCACCATTACGCTCACTGGAACTGCTCAGTGATCGGGTGCTATTACCATCCCTTCAACGGCCTCTTTTGTAATCGGAGGTACTGCTACGATCAACGGAGGTGGCTCTATTACCTCTACCAACTATATCACTATTCAAAACGGGGGTACTTTCAATACCAATAACAATATTGTAACGCGCATTCAAGTAATAAATGGCACCACGTATAATCTTGGCACGCTCATTGGGCCGGCTACCATTCC
>DAINNZ010000002.1:43079-73115 GCA_036735605.1 Lewinella sp.
ATATCACTATTCAAAACGGGGGTACTTTCAATACCAATAACAATATTGTAACAATAAATGGCACCACGTATAATCTTGGCACGCTCATTGGGCCGGCTACCATTCCTTTGAATGCCTTACCCGTAGAATTACTATCCTTACGGGCACACCTGAGCGCCAACCGTATAATAATCAGTTGGGAAACAGCTACGGAAACCAACAATGAGGTTTTTGAATTACAGCGTAGCCAAGATGCTCGTGTTTTTTCAACCATTACAAGAATCGCAGGCGCAGGCACTACTAACGACAAACAAGGCTATCAATACATCGATCGCGAGGCGACAGCCGCCACGCTATATTACCGGCTTAAGCAAGTGGATTTTGATGGCACTTTTGATTATTCTGATGTAATCGTTGTACAAAAAGGCACGAACGGAGGCGGTGAACCCGACTTATTCTCCAACCCAGCGGTAGCGGGCACTAGTGTTCAACTACTCTTACCAGAAGCCTCTAGGCCTACTAGCTTGTTGCTCCGCGACGCAACTGGGCGAAGCGTAACTACTTCATTCACCCTCCATGAAGAGGGTGTAGTGCGTTTTTCGCTACCCACAGGCTTGCCAAAAGGGCTATATTACGTTAGCATAACAGATGCTAGTGGGCTATATACGCAGCCACTCTTAGTTCAATAAGATCATTTCGCCCTGCTAGCTGCTTCCCTTACCAAGCAGGATGCGAAGCAGCTAGCTATCTTTTTTCTTGTTTTTGGCTGAGGCAGGGGCAAGGGTCGTCTTTAAGCGCAAGACGAAGCCCCTGCAAGCAGACCGCTGCCCGTCAAAGAAGCCCTTGCGCCCACCAAAAAGTCTTGCCCCTGCGCAAGCCATCCTTAAAATTGTTGACTGCTTTGGTATCCATCAAAAAATATTAGATTCAACCGCTGGGAAGTATCGAAAAGTCCACTTTTTTTCGTACTTTTGCGGGCTATGAGTGAAATAACTAATGCGCCGCAAAACGGCAATTACGACGAAAGCAATATCACGGCCCTAGAAGGTTTAGAAGCCGTTCGAAAACGCCCCTCGATGTATATCGGAGGCACCGATGTTAAGGGTCTTCATCACTTAGTATGGGAGGTGGTGGACAATTCTATCGACGAGCATTTGGCAGGTTACTGTAGCCGAATTGACCTTATCATCCACGAAGACAACTCCATTACGGTGCAAGACGACGGGCGAGGCATACCCGTGGGCATGCATGCTAAGCTGCAAAAGTCGGCCTTAGAAGTGGTAATGACCGTGCTGCACGCAGGTGGTAAGTTTGATAAAGACACCTATAAAGTATCGGGCGGTTTGCACGGGGTAGGTATCAGTTGTGTAAATGCACTTTCTACTTACTTACGGGCTGAAATCCATCGGGAAGGTAAGACTTATGAGCAAGAGTATAGCATAGGTAAGCCCTTGAATGAGGTGCGCGAAATTGGCGTGAGTACTAAAAACGGCACTATTATCCACTTCAAGCCAGATGGCAGTATCTTCGAGGAGACAGTATATAGCTTACAGACGCTCTCCAACCGCATGCAAGAACTTGCTTTCTTGAACAGTGGCTTACGCCTCAGTATTCAAGACTTGCGAAGCATGGATGATGACGGCAAACCTATCTATAAAGAATTCTATAGCGAAGGCGGTTTAGCGGAGTTTGTTCAATACCTCGACGAAGGCAAGCAAGATTTAATTGAGCTACCGATCTACGTCAAATCCAAGGAAGACAATGTGGAAGTGGAGGTAGCCATGCAATACAATACTACTTACCAAGAGAACATTTACTCCTTCGTTAATAACATCAAAACCCGTGAAGGAGGTACGCACGTGAATGGCTTCCGCCGCGCGGTGAACCGTTTATTCACCAAGTATGGCGAAGACAACGGAATGTTCAAAAAGCTCAAATTCAAGATTGCTGGCGAAGACTTCCGCGAGGGCCTCACGGCTGTTGTATCGGTCAAAGTGCCCGAGCCACAGTTCAAAGGCCAAACCAAAGGCGAATTAGGCAATAGTGAAGTAACAGCTATTGTGAGCCGGGCTGTAGGAGAAAGCGTAGGTTATTGGTTAGAAGAACACCCTACGGAGGCGCGCAAGATCATGGATAAGGTGATCATCGCTGCCACGGCACGCCATGCTGCTCGCAAAGCACGGGAGATGGTGCAGCGCAAAAACGTTCTAACGGGCAGTGGGCTACCCGGTAAATTAGCTGATTGCGCGAGCAAAGACCCTGCCTCTTCAGAAATCTACCTCGTTGAGGGCGACTCGGCCGGTGGCACGGCTAAGCAAGGCCGCGACCGAAGCTTTCAGGCTATCCTGCCGCTGCGTGGAAAGATTCTCAACGTAGAAAAAGCCATGGAGCATAAAATCTACGAGAATGAGGAGATCAAGAATATGTTCACAGCCCTAGGCGTGCGAATCGAGGAAAACCATGACGGTGTTCGGGTTCTCAACACCGAAAAACTCCGCTATCATCGGGTCATCATCATGTGTGATGCGGATATTGACGGCAGCCACATTGTTACGCTCATTCTTACTTTCTTCTTCCGTTATATGCGTGAATTGGTAGAAAAAGGGCATATCTACATTGCACAACCGCCGCTTTACCAAGTGCGCCGAGGCAAGCAGTTCCAATATTGCTGGTCGGAGCCCGAGCGGCAGGAGGCCATTGCCCGCTTTAGCAAATCGGAAAGCGACACTTCGGTAAAAGTACAGCGCTATAAGGGTTTGGGAGAGATGAACGCCGAACAGCTATGGGAAACCACCATGGATCCGGACACGCGTATGCTACAGCAAGTAACCATTGATGAACTGAGCGAAGCCGACCGCGTATTTAGTATGCTAATGGGCGACGAAGTACCGCCGCGCCGTGCCTTTATTGAGGCCAATGCGAAGTACGCCAAAGTGGATGTGTAGCCAACGAATCTATCGGGGTGAACGCCTTAAATCAGCAAAGGAAATACAAGCATTATTTGCTGGCAAGGCTGCTTCTGTGGGCACTTATCCCTACCGCCTTATCTACAAAGAAGCGGAGGAAAAACGGGGGAGCTACCCCTTGCAGCTAACCTTTAGTGTGCCTAAAAGGCGTTTTAAGAAGGCTGTAGATCGCAACCGAATCAAGCGGCTGTGCCGTGAAGCCTTTCGGCTACACAAAGCAGAACTACTACTTAATTGGCCAGAGGATCGCCCGCAATATGTCCTGATTATTCTCTATGTAGGGCAAAAGGAAGAAAAGTGGAAACTCATGAGCCGTAAAATGCAGAAGGTATTACAACTATTTTCGGCTGTGCTAGGTGCTACTGCCAACGAAACTTCCTCGGATTAACTCCTTTGGATAGCTACCATTTACTACCATCTTATAAGCAAGGCTCATGCTAAAAATATTACTGCTGTCTGTCTTTTGCCTCCTAGCGGCATTGCCCACACTAGACGCCCAGCGCGTATTGTTGTTGGAAAATATGCGTTCCAGTAGAGCCGATCGCTACTATGAAGGCCAAACAATCGTGTTCCGTGTGCGAGGAGATAATTTCTGGCAGAATGGCGTTATAACAGAGCTACGGCCCGACATTCAAAGCATCGTGATCAACGACCGCTTTGTGATGCTCGATGAAGTGGAAGCAGTACAACTACCTGGGGCTGGCTTTGCCACCGGTGTCGGTTACTCCCTAATGACCTTTGGGTTGGGTTGGTCTGCCTTCGCGCTAGTAGGTTATGCCACCGATGGCCAAGCCGATACACGCTACAGCGGAACCGATTTAGGGGTCACGCTAGTTTCCGTAGGTAGTGGTTTTTTACTCAAAAGCATCTTCGCGAAGCGGCAATATAAGCTCAGCGAGCGCAAGCGGCTTCGCATTATAGATTTGAGCTTTTAGCAGCGTGAGAAATAATTTTGTAGCCCACACGACCTCCAAAAAAAAGGTTCATTTAGCTTAGATGTATTATTTTACGCCATCTAACTTAATTTACTTACTTATGCGATCCTCCAGCCGCTACATACCACTAGCTCTGCTCCTCTTTTTCCTAGTCTCAACCACTACCTCCGCTCAAGGCGATAAGAGCCCGAAGGCTCCTCCTAGTCTAGCAGAAAAAACAGCAGGGCTAACTGCTTACGATGGCTTCTTTAATTTCTTCTGGAGCGAACAAGAAGGTAAAATCTATTTACAAATCGACCGCTGGGAGGAAGAATTTTTATATGTCAATAGCCTTGCGGCCGGCCTAGGCAGCAATGATATTGGCTTAGATCGCAACCAGCTAGGCGAAAATCGTGTGGTGCGTTTTCGTAAAGTGGGCCCCAAGGTACTCCTGCTAGAACGCAACCTCAATTATCGAGCGGATTCAGCTAACCCCGACGAGCGGCAGTCGGTAGAAGATGCCTTTGCCCAGTCGATTCTTGGCGGCTTCGCCGTAGAGGCTACCACCGGTAATAGTGTGCTCATCGACCTTACGCCACTACTTATGGAAGATGCGCACGGAGTGATCCGCCGCCTAAAGGCGAACAATGAAGGCGTTTACAAAATTGATCCCAAGCGATCCGTTATTCACCTAGATCGAACCCGCAACTTCCCTGACAATAGCGAGTTTGAGGCCTTGTTAGCCTTCAGCGGCGAGCCAAGCGGCCGCAATCTGCGCAGCGTTACCGCCACGGCTACCGATTTTAGTCTGCGGCAGCACCATAGTTTTATCCGCTTGCCCGACGAGCAGTATCAAGCCCGGGTCTATGACCCTCGCTCGGGCTATTTCCAACATAGTTATGCTGATTATGCCTCCCCTATTGGCGAGCCTTTGGAAAAGCGTTTCATTCGCCGGCACCGATTGGAGAAAAAAGACCCAACCGCTGCGATCAGTGAGCCGGTGAAACCAATCATTTACTACCTCGACCGTGGTGCCCCTGAGCCAATTCGCTCGGCGCTTTTGGAAGGTGCACAGTGGTGGAACCAAGCCTTTGAAGCCGCCGGTTATAGCAATGCCTTTCAAGTACAACTATTGCCCGAAGAGGTTGACCCAATGGACGTGCGTTACAACCTCATCAATTGGGTACACCGCAGTACCCGAGGCTGGAGTTATGGCTCCTCGGTTATCGATCCGCGAACGGGCGAGATTCTCAAGGGGCACGTCCTGCTAGGTAGTTTGCGCGTTCGCCAAGATTTCCTCATTGCGCAGGGGCTCGTGGATGCCTACACCGATGGAAGCACCCCCGACCCAAGAATGCTTGAGATGGCGCTGGCAAGGCTGCGGCAACTCAGTGCCCACGAAGTAGGGCATACCATCGGCCTAGCACACAACTTTGCCGCCTCTGTTAATGACCGTGCCTCCGTGATGGACTACCCCCACCCCTACACCCTTGCTGAGAAAAGCGGTACACTCGATTTTTCAAATGCTTACGCTACCGGCATTGGCGAATGGGACAAACGAGCCATCTTATACGGCTACCAACATTTTCCGCCAAGTATAAACGAAATGGCTGCCTTGAAAGGCATACTCGCCGAAACGGAAGCCATGGGCCTACATTATGTCTCCGACCCTGACGCTCGGCCTATCAACAGTGCCAATGCACTTGGCCATCTCTGGGATAATGGCGAAGACCCCATCAAAGAAATGGGGCGCCTACAACTCATCAGAAAAAGAAGAATAGCAGCATTTGGTATCCAAAATATTCCCACCGGAGCGCCTTTAAGTAGCCTCGAAAACGTATTCGTGCCCCTCTACCTAATGCACCGTTACCAAACCGAAGCCGTTTCTAAACTAATCGGCGGCTACTACTACGATTACGCCGTGAGAGAAGAGGGCCCCCAAAAAGTGATTCGAGAGGTAGAAGCCGAACGGCAAATCAGTGCACTTACTGTACTATTACGCACCTTACATCCTGAGTTTTTAATGGTGCCGGCTACCGTAAAAGAGCTCTTATTACCCCAAGCATACGGCTATCAGCGGGATAGAGAATTGTTTCCTTTCTATACCGGTGCTACCTTCGACCCCATTGGTGCGGCTACGGTAGTGGCCGAGCATACGCTTAGCCACCTCCTCCACCCCGATCGCTTAGCTAGAGTGAGCGTGCAAGAAAATGCCGATAAAGACCTACTAGAAAAAATAAGCATCCAATTAACCAAACAAATGAAAAGCAGCAATGGGGAAGAACTATTGATCGCCGAAGCTGTTTTTTATCGCTATACTCAACACCTCTTTACGCTTGCCGCCCACGAAAAAGCAGCGCCTTGGGTAAGAAGTCGCGCATTGCAGGAACTAGAATTACTGCCAAATAAATTGCAGCTATTCACCCCCTCGGCCCTACTATTTCGCAACCATATGCAGCAATTTCGCGAGCGCCCCGCTGATTTCAAACCAGTAGCAGCACCTAAAATACCGGATGGAGCACCCATCGGTTGCGGAAACAGTAGCCTTCTTTACCACACGCATTAAATTATTTCCCTTATGCAACTGCTGCTTGAAGATATCTTGGCGCAAGATAGTTCCTACCGCCGTAATTTCATCAATAGCCTCCCTGGCCCACGCAGCCTCCACCTCATCGGCACTAAAGGGCATCGGGGCAATGAAAACATTGGTGTGTTTAATACCATCGTACATCTTCAAGCTTCACCACCTATGTTAGGTTTTATACTGCGGCCTCTCACTGTGCCGCGCGAGACCTACCATAACCTATTAGCCAACGGGCATTATACCATCAATACAGTACAAGCCGATTTCCTAGCTGCGGCTCATCAATGTAGTGCCAATTATCCTGTTGGCCAATCGGAGTTTGCTGCTACAGGCTTAACCCCCTACTATTCACCTAGCCTGCTAGCACCCTATGTAGCCGAGGCTCCCGTTAAAATAGGCCTCAGCTACGTCGAAACCCACCAGATAAGCGGCGGCACCCAACTAGTGGTAGGCCGAATAGTGGAAGTAATCGTGCCTGATGAAGCCATAAGCCCAGAAGGGCACATCGACCATGCCATCACGCAAAGCACAGTCGTAGCAGGATTAGATCAGTATTATCAGCTTCACGAACGACAGCAACTGCCCTATGCTCGCGTCCGTTCAATCAAATAGGCTGTCCTACCTAGCAAAGGAAGTTCCTCTTTAAGCCCAACAAATTGTTGGGCTTAAAGAGGAACTATATCTATCTTTATCGTTACCTTTACGCCCACTCCATTAAAAAATAGTATTCTATGTCGTTTGAGATCATTGGTAAGTTGGTCAAAAAATTTGAAACTGAAAGTAAAACGGATTCTTTTCGAGCCAGAGAGTTCGTCATTGAAATTGATGGCGGCACCTACCCGCAGTTCGTGAAATTCCAATGCTTACAAGACCGTACAACCATGGTCGATCCTTTCAATGAAGGCGACCAAATTAAAGTCCATTTCGACCTACGTGGCCGCGAGTGGCAGGGTAAGTATTTTACCAACCTAAATGCTTGGCGTGTGGAAGCAGTTTCTGCCGTGCCTGGCGCCACCATGCCCCCTTCTTCTACAACAGAATTTAGTGACTTCCCCAAGGCTGCGGACGACCTAGGGGATATCAGCTCAGGCGACGATTTGCCTTTCTAGAAAAACTAGTCGAAAAGATAACGAAACACCGCCACACGATTACCGCCTGGTGCCTCCCAGTCAGGGCAGTTACTCTCGCGGCGTCCGCCTAATGCGTCGTAGAACGCAATGGCAGGTGTGTTGGCTTGCAAAACGTATAAAAACATCGGCTTTGTTGGTAGTAGCTCGCGGCTTCTTGCGCGAGCCGCTAATAACAAGGTTTTGCCTACCCCTTTCCCTTGCTGGCCGCTTTTCACGTGTAAATTATCCAGCATCACCCCATGCTCGGGCTCTTCATAGGGTGTAAGACAAACGAAACCGACTAGCTCCGGCCCTTCCTCCGCTAGCAGCACCCACATGGCTCTAGGCGGATACGCTAAGCGTTCCTGCCAGGCAGCCAAGCGTTCGGTTGGAGCCTCTCTATCCAAGTACTGATCGGAAAACACCCCTCGGTAAGCCTTTTGCCAGCTTTGGGTATGTAGTGCCGCGATAGCCGTAGCATCCTCTGCCTGAGCCAGCCGAAATGTCATACCAATATTATTTTTTTCTTAAATAGCATCAAAATACCGAATGCTTTGGCAAAGATGCAAATTACTCCTTACTTTGCAGGGTGCTACGAACAGAAAATCTTACTTATCAATATCCAGCAGGCACCGCCCTGCGATTCCCCGACTTGCGCTGCGAGCAGGGCGAGCATCACCTGATCCTAGGGCCTAGTGGATCGGGCAAGTCCACCCTGCTCCATTTGTTGGCGGCTCTACTGCGCCCTAGTGGTGGCAAACTGGAGCTAGGTGGCCAATCCTATGGCCAGCTATCCGCTAGCGCTGCCGATACCTTTAGAGGGCAACATATCGGGATGATCTTTCAAAAATCTTACTTCATTGCCTCCCTGACCGTAGCGGAGAATCTTGCTATCGCACAGCGTTTGGCTGGCTTACCAATAGACAAGGCCGCCAATAAAAAGCTGCTGGAGGAATTAGGTATCGGGCAATATGCTAATCGGCGACCACAGCAACTCTCCGTAGGGGAGCAGCAGCGGGTCAGTATTGCCCGCGGTTTGGTCAATAAGCCGCAGCTATTGCTAGCCGATGAGCCCACTGCGGCTCTTGATGCTGCTAACGCTAGTAGTGTAAGCCGATTGCTGCGGCAACGAGCCACTGATTTACAGGCCATACTATTAGTGGTTACCCACGACGAACGACTGCTCCAAGACTTTTCCTCTGTACTACGCATCGGAAGCCAAGCCAACCAAAACTAAACAGTATGTCCACTTTCCAATTGGCTATTCGGAATCTGTTATATAAGCCCTGGGGCACTGCCTTAAGCCTATTACTCGCTATGTTAGGAGCGGGGCTCATTAGTCTGTTGTTGCTTGTTAGTTGGCAGTTCGACCAGCAATTAAGCCGTAACCTCGCCGGTGTCAATCTTATTATTGGTGCCAAAGGAAGCCCCCTTCAATTGGTGATGAGCAGCCTATACCATGTACAATACCCCACCGGTAATATTCCCATTCAAGGCATACTACCCTACCTTAATCCTGACCATCCCTACATTGAGCAGGCTATACCGCTTTCACTCGGCGATAGTTATGAAGGCTACCGAATCGTAGGTACACGCCCTGCTTTCCTCACCCTTTATGGCGGGCAAATAGCTCAAGGCCGCATTTGGAAAGCCCCTATGGAAGCCGTAGTAGGTGCTCGCGTGGCCGAAACACTCGGCCTCGCCATCGGTGCCACTTTCCAAGGTAGCCACGGACTAGCCGCAGACAGCCTCCTGATACACGAAGACAGTCCGCCCTTCATCGTAGTTGGCATCTTGGCACCTACCGGCTCCGTTGCAGATCAACTGCTCCTGACTAGCAACGAAAGCACTTGGTTGGTGCATGACGAACACCAGCATGACGAACAGCAGCAGGGCAATGGCGAGCACCAGGATGCGCGCCAAGATCAACACGAACACGAACACGCGAACGAAGATGCGCACGAACACGCGCATGAAGACCACCACCATCATGACCATGACCATGACCATGACCATGACCATGGCGACCAAGCGGCTAAGATCCCATTGGGTGATTTGACCGCCTACCCCACAAAAGACATTACCTCGTTGCTGCTCCGCTTCAAGGGCAACAGCGTTTTTTCGCTCAATTTACAGCGAGGCATCAATGAAAACACGGGTATGTTAGCCGCCTCCCCTAGCTATGAGATTGATTCTTTATACGCCACCATGGGGCCTGGTGAAGCCATCCTAAGTCGCTTAGCCGCCATCATCGTTTTGGTTAGTATTCTCAGCATATTCATCAGTCTATATACCTCTCTGGACGAAAGGCGGCGAGAGCTGGCGCTCATCCGCAGTCTGGGAGGTAGTCGAAATACGCTGCTGGGCCTTTTACTCACGGAAGGCGTCATCCTAGCCTTCGGCGGTGCCCTACTAGGCCTGCTGCTGAGTCATCTAGGCCTGTATTTCATCGCGCGTTTTGTGAGCGAGCAATATCGCTACGATTTTGCGGCCTTCTTCGTACTCCCTAGCGAGCTATACCTCCTCCTCACTGCACTGCTCATTGGTCTATTAGCCGCAGCGATTCCCGCACTCCGAGCGGCTAATACAGATGTTCACCAAACCTTATCGGGTAGCCATTAGGTATGTAAAAAAATTAGTTTTGGCTGTCGCAGGGGCAAGGCTTTCCTGGTAGCACAAATGAAGTAGAGGCAGGCAGAAGCACCAAGCTGTTTTGATTAGAGATGTTCGGTGGAGCATGAACGAGCTGACGACGTAGTAGCTGCGAAGCAAAACGTAGGCGCAGTGGTGCTGCGGCGAGGCTTTTCAACGAAGTTCAGAACAAAATTGCCCGCCCACAGCCGTTTGATGGCCTGCCAAACAACTCTATTAAAGGCAGACTGCCCGATAGACCCACTACAAGCCTCCCCTTTTTCAGATAGCTGTAAGCTGCTGCTTTACAATTTCAAAGCTACACCCAAACTAAAGTTCAATGTACCTATTTTTTGGCACCAAGAGGCTGTGCCTGCTAACACTTCCGTATTTCCATCGCTGATAGTGGTTGCCACATTTGCGTAGGTTGGAGCAGATGCCAGATAATCAACCTGTGCGAGGAGATATAAATTAGGACTTAGATCGTAGGTCAAGCCCGCCCCCACTAGATAAGCAAAAGCGGTAGTAGTAGCACTAGCCTGCCTGGTAATAGTGCTACCCCCTCGCCCTGTTGTAGTGATTGTTAGGGCTGGTTGGGTGCTGCCTAAAAGCCCGATCATAGCGCTGGTGTTCAAAGAAGCTTTTCCGGAAAGCGGAAAAGAGCCCAAGCCGCCAAGCAACAGCGCCCCAAGCCGCCAATCGGCTAGTTCCGCCCTGTAAGTAAGGCTAATGAAAGGATCTGAGAAAGCTTCCTGAACCGCTTTTTCATCCGTCGGATTCCGCTGGGCGCGCAGCAAAGCTTTAAGCCCAAAATTGCCCTCTCCAAGTGGTTGAACAAACGATAAATCTAGGGCGGCTCCTAGTCTGGCCCAGCCAGCAGCTTTACTCGCAGCTTCCTGCCTAGCCAAATCTTTCATTGGGATACCCGGCCCTATCGAAATACCGAGATAAGCCTTCGTAGCCTGTGCATGGCCAGCTACAAGCAGAAACCAAAAAATGGATACGGTAAATATTATTCTTCTCATTTCACCCTAATTTAAGGAAGTAAAGGAACGCTTTTTATACTTAAAACGAAATTGCGGCACTTCACGCTGTCTGTGGCGGCAGGCAAGCTACATCTTCAGCCCAATCTGCTTCAAAGGGTAAGGCATTAAGCACTTCAAAGGGCACACTACCGAATAATTTCCCTGTTACTTTTGCTCGAAATAAGTACTCGGACAAATTCAATGCGACTTTTCAATCTGGTAGATTTTGCTTTCAGCTGAGGTAAGCACGACCGCCGAAGGCAGCCGCGAAGCGAACTAGCCGCGAAGCAAAACGTAGGCTTAGTGGTGCTAAGACGAGGCTTTTTAACGCTGGCTGGGAGCAAAAGATGCCGAGTGAAAAGGTGTAATTATTTTTGTCCTAGTACTTAGCATTACGATACCACTCAATGGCTCGTAATAGGAAAATTATCTTAACTCGTGTGTTACTCCTCTTTACTCTTGCTTGCCAACAGGTTAGCTCTATCAATCAACAGCTTTCGAATGCACAATACACAACAATAGCCAATCTGAATGAAGCAACACTTCGCCTTGCCCATCACATCCGTGCACAAAGCCAAAATTCTTATAACCCCCGATTCGAAATAATTTACACTATCCTAAGCGCCCCTTTACTCCCTTTGCTTTTGCCCCTGCGAGCGAAGCGACAGCCAAAAATACAAGCACCTAACAAACTAGAGCTAGTGGGCGATCGTTAAATAGGAAACACAAGCACAATGATCCATTTAGGTATCGTAGAAGATGAGCCGATTATGCTAGCCAGCATCAAAGAATGCTTTGAGCCGGCGCGGGATGTGCTGGTAGAGCTTGCCACGCCTACGATGGAGGAGTTTTTGGCAAATTTTGATCGGCAATCGCCCATTAATATGATCTTACTGGATATTAATTTACCGGGCATGAACGGGATAGCAGGCATACCGCGCATTTTAGCTTTACAGCCGGAGGTAGATATTATTATGCTAACCAACTCAGACGATAGCGACAATATCTTCCGGGCTTTGGTGGCTGGTGCAGTGGGTTATATCAGTAAGAAGAAAGTCAATCCACTTATTTTACGGGATGCTGTTTACACCGTTCATCGGGGTGGCAGCTATATGAGCCCGAGTATAGCGCGGCAAGTAGTGGCGCATTACAACCAGCAGCGGCAGCCTCGGCAGGCGGAGCATCCGGAGGCGCAGCTGACCATCCGGCAGCAGGAAATTGTGCAAGGTTTAGTGGATAACCTTTCCTATAAAGAAATTGCCTCACGCTTAGATATTGGCCTTGAAACGGTGCGGGATCACATCAAGAACATTTACCGTAAACTCCAAGTAAACTCCAAGACCGAAGTGATTCGCAAAAAACTAGATGGAGAGATTTAGAACCACTTCCCCCTTTTGCCGATGGCCATTGCGATACGCTTGTTTATTGGCAGCTGCGCTATTCGGGCACGCTTATACCTTGGTAGGGCAGCGTTTTGATTTTGATTTTTTCACCGTCAACGAAGGCTTAAGCGATCGGCAAATCACGAGCCTACACCTAGGCGCGGAAGGCTTTGTGTGGGTAGGCACGCGCGATGGTTTAAACCGTTTTGATGGCTACCGCTTCTTACAGCTTGGGCAAGGGCCTTATAGCAGCACGGGACTTAGCCTAGGAAATATAGCCAAGATAGGTAGCGATATAGAAGGTAAATTTTCTATCTTTTACCAAGACGTCCACACCTATTTCGACCGTTTTGACCCTACGAGCTTTGCGGTTGAGCAGGTGCAATTAGCGCCTAGCAATGGTATTATCGGCTTCCCGCGCGCTTTTGCCACCGATGAGTTAGGGCGTATTTTTGCCGTTACGCTCAGCCGGCAGGGAACCCGCTTGTATGAGTACACACCTAAGGGTTTTACCTTATTACATTTCTTGGAAGAAGACCGCAACAATATTGCCGCCGCGGTAGCACTTTGCCCGCTCCGCAACGGGCAGTTTTTGCTCTACGACACGGATCAAGGGCTACGGCATCTAAACGCTGCGGGGGCTTTGCTGCATACCCTCGCCTTAGACCAGACGGATGCGGCGGCGCTATACAGTAGCGGCCGCTACGAACGGGTTAATTTTTTAGAAGAAGTGCCCGGAGGGCAAGTTTTATTCAGCTTTTTCGGCCATAGCGGATTATATAGTTGGCCCATAGGTACCGAGGCGGCTCCTAAGCCCTTGGCGGGGCTACCCAGCACAGCTTACTATCAGCAATTATTTAAAGATCAGCGCGGGCAAGCCCTACTAGGACTACGTTATAGCCCGGGTGCGGTGGAGCAATCAGAGGCTTTTTACCTGATCGATACAGCGGCAACTTTTTTAGCCTACGACGATTTACGCGAGGCTGGTAGCCGAATTTATGCAGCGGTAGCGGAGAACTTCAAAGAAAAGATTTTCTTAGGCCGCTATGAGGGCCTGGGGGTAGCAGAAAGCCCGAAGAAAAAACTATGGAGCTTCTTGGCCATAGATCAACAGGAGGAATACAAGCAAAACCTCGTTAGCGGTATTTGTGAAGACAGAGATGGAGCCATTTACTGTTTGGAAGCAGCGGGCCAGCTCTATCGTATTCATCCAGCCACCAACACCTACGATACCCTGCCGCTCTACGTGCAAGACGGTCTAGGAGAGGTCTTGGCTTTAGCTGCCACAGGGCCACTCGTGTATGATGCTCAGCGGCATGCTATTTGGGGCATCGGTCAAAAAGACGGGCAGCGCAAGCAAGGCATCTTATTTTCTTATCAGATCAACCACTGCCACACGGCGGTTTATCTACTCCCTGAGCATCGGTTCACAGCCCTGGCGATGGGTTGGAACGGGCAGCTGCTGCTCGGTGCGGAGCAGAGCGGCGGGCAGAGCGGCAAGCTGCTATTTTTTGACACCATGGAGCAAGCCTTCACCCCCTTGCTACTACCACAACTAAACGATTTCCTACAAACTAGTGTTCCCCAATATTTGTTACTTCGCCGGCAAGCGGAGCAGCTAGTAGTAGGTACACGTGATAAGGGGCTGTTAGTTTACGACTATCAGCAGCAAGCCGTAAAAACCTATACCCCACCCTTACCCGGCAAAAGAGCTTTGGTATTCAATGACTACAACATCAGCGTATTACACGAAGCAGAAGACGGGGCTATTTGGGTAGGTACCAGAGGAGGCTTACACCGGCTTGATTTAGCAACCGAATCCTTGCGCTTTTATGGCCGGCCAGATGGGCTTTCTAGTAATCTCATTCAAGGTATGGTGGATGACGGAGAGGGAGGTTTTTGGCTTAGCACAGCGAATGGCCTTACCCACCTCAAACAGGAAGGAACTGAAATTACCTTTCGCCGTTATTACCGCTCGGATGGCTTAAGTAGCGACGCTTTCAACCGCTTCGCCTTCCTTCACGCTAAGGATGGCCGCTTTTACTTCGGTGGGGTTAATGGCTTAAGTGCCTTTTACCCTCGCGAATTAGCTGATCTAGCCACCGATGCCAAAGTGGTGATCACGCAAATAACCCTTTATGGGCGAGGGCGCGAGCGCCTATTAAACCAAGGCTTAGAGGAACTAGACGAAGTGGTAGTGGAACCCAGCGAAAAAGGGATCGCCATACAATTTGCCCTACCCGCCACCACCCGAGCCGATAGAAATCGCTTTCGCGTAAAGCTGGAAGGCCTGCAAACGGAGTGGGTGGCACTCAATAACGAACATACCGCTCGGTTTAACAACCTCAATGCAGGCCGCTACACCCTTCACATCCAAGGAGCCGACGCCAATGGTAATTATGCCGCCCACATCGTTTCACTCCCCATCCGGGTGCGGCAATATATCTATGAAAGAACTTGGTTCTTAGTAGGGATGGGCTTACTGATCGCAGGGCTAGTAATCGGGTTTTTGCAAAGCCGAGCTAGAGAAAGACTACGAAGCGAACAACTACGTACCCAGCTATCTAGCGACATACACGACGAAGTGAGTGGCCTACTAGCAGGTATTACCTTGCAAACCGAATTGTTGCAATCCTATACAACCGACGAGCACCTTCGCAACCGTTTGGTAGGTATCGGGGAGGCAGGCCGTAAAGCCATGAGTAAAATGAGCGATGTAATCTGGAGCATTGATAGCCGACGCGACACCGTAAGCGACCTACTGCAACGCATGCAAGAACACGCTGATGACGTGCTACTACCGCTCGATATTCGTTACCAATTCCACGTAGAAGGCTTACAACAAGAACGGCAGCAAGGGCTCGCTGGCAGCAAGCGACAAGACATCTACTTTATCTATAAAGAAGCCATCAATAATATCGCTCGGCACAGTAACGCCACTCAGGTAAGCATAACAATGAGCCAGCGGAACAATGAGTTCGAAATGCTCATCTACGACAACGGTATGCCCGATTATGGCTTTGATATCCGCCGGAGTGTAAAAACAGGCCAAGGACTCGCTAATCTACAAATGCGGGCTCAACGACTCGGCGCTCAACTGCTTGTAGATACGCACCAAGGCTACAGCATCCGCCTAAAGATGCGTCGAATCTAGCAGCGCCTGCATACAGTCTGCTAAGGCTGCTTCCCAATGCCGCGGCATATCGATCAAAGTAGCAATTTTCTCTTTATCAAGCACACTGTAAAATGGCCGCCGAGCCGCCGTTGGATAGGCCGAAGAACGAACCGGCAAAACCGAACAGTTCACGGCCCCCAAGCGGTGTACCGCCATCGCAAAATCATACCAACTGCAAGCCCCCGAATTGCTATAATTATACACGCCCCGCGCCACCGAAGGGTGCTGCACTAACGCAATCGCCGCCGCCGCCAAATCGCGCGCATAGGTAGGCGTGCCGATTTGATCACACACTACCTGCAAACGATCCCGCTCGCGCCCCAAGCGAAGCATTGTTTTGGCAAAATTGTGGCCATATTCCGAATAAACCCACGAAGTTCTTATAATAATAGCCGTAGCATATTGCCCCATCAGAGCTTGCTCCCCTTGCAGTTTAGAGGCAGCATATACCCCTAGCCCTTGGGTAGTATCGTCTTCCCGTAAAGGCCGATTATAGTAATCCGCATACACGTAATCGGTAGAAAAATGAACTAAGCGCGTAGCGTATAATTTACACACCGCACCTAAGGAGGCAACAGCATACCGATTAATGCGCATAGCGAGCTCCAGCTCTTCCTCCGCTTTGTCAACGGCCGTGTAAGCAGCACAATTGAAACAATGCGTTGGTTGAAAACTAGAAAAAATTTCGTGTAAGGCCACTTCGTCGCTGAGGTCTAGCTCGCTCCGGCTATAAGCATGTAGCTCGCTATCGGGCCATTGTGCGGCCGCTTCGGCTAGGCAGCGCCCCAACTGGCCGCCCGCTCCTGTGATAAGTATTCTCTGCATCCTGCAAAAATGCAAAAAAGAAACCGGAAAACCTTGCGGTCTCCGGTTCCGAATAAATAGCAACTATCTACTTATCTTCATTTTCCCTTCTGAAGATAAACACCCTTGCATCTTTTGTTAGCCCGACAGGAACAAGAAAATATTAGTCAGAACATCTTCCAAACTGTATTCTCTCGCCTTTGACCCCGCCTCGCATGGACGCGAAAAAAGTGTGTAAACAAAAATTTGTGGTTCAAAAACCGGTGGTAGCTAAGCTACCACCGGGTATCTCAAGGACAGATAGATTGAGAAATAAACCAGTTTCTTCACAAGGAGCAAAGCCTTCTTTCCTCCTCACAACACAAAGATGCACCCTCCTTAGCCCCCAATACAAGCCAATGTTTCGCACTTTATCGAGTTTCCAACCAAAATAATTTTTCATAAAATACTGTAAACGAATATATTAAAAAGAAATTTTATATTTTTCTAAGCCATTTTCTTCTCTCTCTTTATCGCGTTTTATCTATGAATCACCCCCCAACAACGGCTCAGATACTACCGATTTTACCCTGAACCACACTCGCCTAGACCCACTCGTCACAACAGCCGCAGCCTCCCCTAGAAGGCTGCTCCTATTCGCAAACAGACCTATCCGCTAGGATACATACCTGCGAGGCCAAGTAAACCCCAGCCATTGCCTCACCTACCCTACCCTACCTAAATCAAACTAGTTTGGGGTACAGATGGCTGCCATACCTAGCATTTTCGATAGGCTTATCCCTAGCACTTCCCACACCGCCACAGACAGCCGCGAAGCGCAACCACTTCGTTTCAAGTGTAACGAGCTTAGCTCATACTGTTCGCCCTCGCTGGCTGTCGCTTCGCTGGCTGTCGCTTCGCTGGCTGTCGCTTCGCTGGCTGTCGCTTCGCTCGCAGGGGCGAAGGCTTTCCTTGTAGCGCAAAACAAAGCCCGCTCATCCTGCGGAACCAATAAGCATCCCTAGCGCAACAAAGCAGCAAAAAAGACACATTTGTTAAATAATGATGTAGGTACATTAATTTTTATGACTTTCATTTAACATTTCGCCTTTTCGTATGTTGTATAAAATCGAGTTGCGGGTTGTTCCGCACTAATCAAACCAAAAAAAACACGGAATTATGAAACAGTTTTCAATCATCAGTCTTTTTTCTTTACTACTCGTATTAGTAGCTTGTGGCGGCCCGGAGGGCGAAAAAGTAGCTTCTGCTGAGGCGCAAGCGGAAGGAGCCAATACGATGGCATCCAGCAGCTATATGGTCAATGCAGCTGCTAGCACCATCAATTGGGAAGGCAGTAAGTTGGTGGGAGGCGGCCACGTTGGCACCATCAACATCCTAGATGGCCAATTGATCGTAGCCGACAACAAAATCGTAGGTGGCAAATTTGCTATCGATATGGCTTCCCTCAACAATAGCGACCTAGAAGGCGACATGAAAGGCAAACTAGAAGGCCACTTAAAATCAGACGATTTCTTCTCTGTAGAAAGCTACCCAACTGCCTCTTTCGTTATCACTAGCCTAGAGGCCGTAGAAGGAAAGCCAGATATAACCCACCATATCACCGGCAACCTGACGATGCGCGATAGCACTCGCAGTATCACCATTCCAGCAATGGTAGCCATGGATGGCAACACCATCAAAGCTACTTCTACAAATTTCGTTATCGACCGCACAGAGTGGGGCGTACACTACGGCTCTGGTACAGTTGCCGGTATTGCACAAGACAATATCATCAACGACAACGTAGGACTTAAAATAAGCTTGGTCGCTAGCAAATAAGCAGCACCGAGCAGCTTTAAAAAATTGAAAAGGGGCATCCACTAGTTGGCTGCCCCTTTTCTATTTGATTGGCTTCGGCTCCTCTTAAAAAACGCTTGCGCTACCAATGGGTCTTGCCCCTGCATTTATGCCCGCTTGCCCGTACTGGGTACTGGGCCTGAGCGAGAGCAACGAGTCCGTACCTGTCTGTATGGATGGATATTTATACCTATCTAAAGATAAGTAGCGGCTAATAGCAACAGATACAAACAAGCAAAAAGGCAGAGGATTTTGTCATAAAAGTAATCAAAATAGTTACAAAAAGCTTTTTTTTAAAAAAAATTATCTAAAAGTTTATAAAATGACTATAGCTTTTGTACCTTTGTATTATCAAAGTTGATGAATGAACTGTTTGCATAATCAAAAGCCTCATTTGGTTTGTAGGTTATGGTAGCTGAAGTTCTCACTGGCATTGGCACCTAAAACGCTAGTGCCCCCTACCGAATTAACAGCAGCGGGTTGAGGTGACTGCGCCATACAGTCCAGCCTTTCTCTAAAAAAATCACTGATTTTTGTAACCTTTCTCTGGTGGCCGGGCTTTTCCCCGGCCTTTTTTATGCCATTTCCTTACTATGAAGGCAGCGGTAGCCATAATGACGTGCTCCTAAAGTGTCATCTTTTTCCGTGTGTATATCAGCGAGGAAGAAGGTACCGTCTTCTTGCTGGCCGACATTGCTTTGCCGGCTACCTCGATGAAGCTGTTCGTAGGCTTCATAGGTGATGGGGCTTCTTTGTACTAGGCGGTCAAGTAGCTGAAATTCGTTCACTACTTGTTCCCAACCTGGCTGCACTTGACCCGAGAAAACCTTACTCTTGGAGCCGCTGCCGTAAGCGAAGAAGCCTAACTGCTTACCTGCTAGTGGCTGCCCCGACTTAACCGCAACCTCTAGGCTACTCATCAAACTTAGGAAGATGGAGCCTGCATACAGGTTCCCTACTAGGGAGCTTGCTTGCTCGCCGGCAGCAATTTTTTGCGCTACAAAGTCTTGGTAAGCAGCTGTCTTCGTGAGCTGCCGTAAAAAATCAGCACATTCTAGCAGATAGGTCTCGCGATCCTCGAAATGGTCAGCGCAAGGGGCTGTAAGCTGGTTGGTAGCCACAAAGTCTTGCCATTGCCCTGTAGCCTTCAGCTCTTCCGCGTAAATCTCCGCAAACATACGCCTAGCTTGGTAAGCGTAGGGCAAATGAAAAATAAGGCTTTCCCAATTGCGAAGCAGGTGGCCAGGTGCTAAGCCATGCCGACGGCGATAGTCGTACAGTGCCTCACGGATACGGGCTTGGTAACAGTCGTTGCTATAGGGCCCGTCAAATATAGGCGTTGTCTTATAAAGCTGTAGCTCCCGCTCATTACAGTCTAAAACACCTTTCACACTAATGCCAGTGTTGAGCTGCGCTAGAATGGCCTCTTTATCAATCGCAGTGGGATCGAAGTTCGGCAAGAGTGCTAGTACTTCATCAATCAAACTAGCCTTGCTCACCGTTCGTAGTGGCTTATAAAAATCGTGTACGGGCCGTGTTGCCACGCCAAAATTACTATCTATCGTTAGCAAGCGCGGGTGCCGCTTCACGAGTGCGGCCACAGCACCCGCACCTTGGGTATATTCTCCGCTGCTGCCGAGCTCGTACTTAGCATTATCGGAAGCTACCACGATACCGATCCGGTTTTCACCAGCAGCTACCCAATCTAGGGTGTTTTGCAGGGCATCCACCGCACCAATACAAGCAAAGGTCATATCCACCACATCACAGTGCAACAAGCAGTTAGGGCCATAGAGCTCCGACAACTGGTCTTGCAACATCTCCAGCACATAAGTAGCCGTGGGCTTAGCACCGTCTAATGCCGTTTCGGTGCCCAGGTAAATACGCCCGATTTGCTGGGGTGCTATATCATTCTTATAGATCAAATCTAAGACTGCATTAGCTGCCATGGTAGCCGTATCTTCTGTGGCATCGGCCACTGCCATAGCTGTGAGTCCTAAGCCTTTATGCAGCTTATCATACACAATACCTCTAGCCTCTGCTAAGGTACTGATGGGTAAATAAATAGCAGGGAGGTAAGCTGAAAGGTCATCAATACCTATGGGAGCCACCAAAGCTGGAGGGGTCATACACTAAACTTTTACTTCACGCTCGGCTGGAGCAATCAAATACAGTAGCCCAACAGCCCAGTAAAAGGCTAGTTGCACGCAAATAGCTAGAAAAAATGCTTTTTTCCGATGCCTTAGCCTAAAAAGCCTACTGCTTATCTACGAATAGCTCCGAAATAGATTCGTTACGATACGCCTTATCAATCGCTTTGGCGAACAAGGCGGAGGTGGGTAATACCTTGATTTTTGGAGAAGTCTGGCTTAGAGGAATGGTGTCGCACACAATTAATTCCGTGAGCACCGATTGATTCACCGTATCGTAGGCTCCCCCACTCAAGACAGGGTGCGTTGCGATCGCTCTTACGCTTCTAGCACCTTTTTCTAGGATCAACTGCGCTGCTCGGCAAAGTGTGCCAGCGGTATCTACGAGGTCGTCAACTAGAATAACGTCTGCATCCGTAACCTCCCCGATGAGGGTCATGCCTGCAATTTCGTTGGCGTGCTTACGGAATTTATCACAAATTACTAGTGGCCGATTGAAGTGAGCAGCATAGTCTCTGGCGCGTTTCACACTTCCCATATCCGGGCTAGCGAAGGTCACATTGCTCATATCCTCTTGTTCAAAATAGGGGATATAGATAGCCTTTGATTGTAAGTGATCCACGGGCACTTCAAAGAAGCCCTGTATTTGATCGGCGTGTAAATCCATCGTCATGATCCGATCGATGCCGGCAGCTTCTAGTAAGTTAGCAATTAGTTTAGCGCTGATAGGCACTCTTGGACGGTCTTTGCGGTCTTGGCGCGCATAGCCGAAGTAAGGCATCACAGCGCAGATGTAACCAGCGGAGGCTCGGCGAGCAGCATCTATGGTGAGCAGCAGCTCCATGAGGTTGTCATTGGGCTGGTAAGTAGAACCGATCAAGAAGACATAGCTTCCACGCACCGATTGCATAATGATGGGCTGCATTTCCCCGTCACTAAACCGCTTGATTTGAAGCTGGCCAAGAGCCTTATCAAAGCATTTGGCAATTTCTAGCCCCGCATTGTGGCTGTTGGTGATAGCAATGAGATTGAACTCAGTGCTCATTGGCGTGGGTCGTAGCTTGGCAATCATAGCAAGGTGGTGGTTGGTTTAGCACCGTAAAGATAGCACCTCTTAACTAAAATGGCGCAACATCCTGATCTCTTCTTCTGATAAAAATCGGTAAAATCCACGCGGCAGATGTTTTTTGGTCAGCCCTGCTAGATAGGTTCGGTCTAGCTTTTCAACCGTATAGCCCAAATGCTCGAACATGCGCCGTACGATGCGGTTGCGCCCGATATGTATTTCTAACGAAATGGTCAGGGGATCTTCTGGCTTAGCATAGTTAGCCCAATCTACCTTTACTGGGCCATCATCGAGGGTGAGGCCTGCGCGGAGTTTTTCCATGTCTTGCTGGGCAAAAGGCCGATCGAGGGTGGCTTCATACACCTTCGCTACGCGGTGCTTTGGATGGGTAAGGCGCTTGGCCGTGTCGCCATCGTTGGTAATAAGCAGTAGGCCGGTGGTATCTCGATCTAAACGACCTACGGGAAATAGTCGTAGCTGATTGAGCAAGGAGTCGTCTAGCAGCGAGATCACATCATCGCGGCCGCGCTCATCCTTAGTGGTCGTGATCACATTGCGGGGCTTATTGAGCAGCAGATACACCAGCAGCTTGCTAGGGCTCACCACTTGGCCTTCATAGGTAACCACATCGCCTTGCGCTATTTGGTAGGCGGGATTTATTTCCAACTGGCCATTTACAGTTACTTTGCCCGCCTTCACATAATCAGCCGCATTCCTTCGGCTGCCGATTCCGCTATGTGCTAGGTATTTATTGAGCCGCATACCTACTATTTCACTCATCTCCCGCCCAAGACCGGGATGAGCTGCTGCGTTTCGTGCTTGCGAACGTTGGAACCTACGAGGTACTTTCATGCCATATTTTTTTTGCCCGTATGGGCAGGGGCAAGCGTAGCCTTGTAGCGCAAATGTTGTAGTAACACTTGCGCTACATGAATGGCTTACCCCTGCGAGCGAAGCGGTAGCCAAACAAAAAATAGGCTGGCCACCCCTTGGTTAATTCAACTGAAAACGTACCACAACCCCCCCATTGGAAGTAGTTTGTGGGAAGCCTAGTGAGTTGTAAGGAGTTGATTTTCGGTAATCAAAAAAGGCTCGTAGCGATAGCTGCGAATTGATCTGGTACTCGGCAGAGGGCGAGAAGGTGAGCTGCCGCGTACCTTCCGTAGCTTCGCGAATACCTTGGTCGGGCTTGCTAGCGTAGGTGACGTTGTCGCGCAGGCTGATATTGAACTGTATGTCCAAATCTTGCACGGCTAAACGGCCTCCTGTGCGGCTTCGGCCAGTATTGTTGCCCGAAAGGGCAGGGGCACCTTCTAAGGCTGGGCCGCCGCTCGGTTTGCGTTTCTTCTTGGTATTACCCGTGAGGAAGCCGATTTCCACGCCTGATAGCACTAAGCCGAAGCCACCTACTACTTCCTTGTTGGTGTTTTCCGAAAGTAGTTTATTGATGATGTTCAGGCTTCGCTGCGCACTTTGGGCATAGGTGAAGTTAAAACTAAAACCGTTGGTTAGCTCGGCCTCAATCCCAATCAGTGGTGCAAAGCCTTTTTGCTCGCTGAGGTTAGGAATTTCTATGCGCGGGAAGTAGTTGAAGCTCACCGTATCATAACCGCCTGCCAAATCGGGGAAGTTGGCTTGATTTTCCAAAGCATGCAAGTAGTCTAAACTCGTACCAAAGCTATTGATACTAAAGGTAGATTGGAAGCCGTGGGTGATATTGACCCTTCGGAAGATTTCGCCTAGTTTGCCTACCTTGTTGAGGCCATTGTAGGTTAAGCGCCAGTTAGGGCTAGGGCGCAGCTTGAAGGGATCGAGGGTGGAAGTGTTGGCATCCTCGCCCCTATATGCTGCTAGGAAAGCAGGGAGCAGCACCTCTTGCTGGCCAGGGCCATAACCGTAGGCATAGCCCCTAGCCGCCAAATCACGATCTTCATGCGGACGGCCATCGCCTAGGCGGCGACTGATGATAACCCGGTTATCTTCAAATTGAGCAAATAGCCTTGCAAGCGAGGCGGTATCACTTTCGAACAAGCTACTAAGGCCGCCATAGGTCATGGTTAGTGCCCCGTTATAAGTAGGTACTGCGTGCTGGAAATCGGGTTGATAACCGGGAGGTAGTGGGTCTTCGGGCTTATCCAAAACCTTGTAAGTTTGGGTGTAATTTTCCGAGAACGTCCGGTTGATAGTAAGCTCAATACGGAAATCGCGGAAGGGCTCCACCGTCATGGTTCCGTCCCATGTTTGAGCATAGGATTGAATAACGTTGTTGTTGAGGAAGGGCGAGGTGACGAGGAAGCCTTCGTTTTGCGCCAGCCAGTCTCTAGCAACGGGATTGCCTGCATTAGCCGCAGCGCGATCGTCGTCGCTCAACTGTCGGATGGTGGGCTGAGCCCCGAGAACGAAACCAAGGCCTGGGTCTGACCAACCGTTGGCTAAGCCCATTAGCTCAGTAGTAGGCGCAAAGCCGGGCACCGTAGTACCTAGATTTTCGTTGTACGTTAGCCTAGCTCTTCTAGCCGCCAGCAACGGCCGCACAATAGCTCGCATGGCTTTTGAAGGGCCTTCGTCTTTTTTCTTTTTTTCGCCTTCCGTTGCTTCCTTTCCGGGTGTTCTGTCCGTGTCGGAAGGGCGAGCCGTTGCAGCTCGGGTAGCAGGAGCCCGTTGTGGCCGGTTGATTTTGCGCAAGAAACCAAACTGATCGTAGAACTTCTCGAAGTTAATATCTGCGGAAAGCTGCCGTGTTTGGTTGTTCTGAATCACATTGCCTAAAAATTCGGCATTGAGGGGTGCTGCAGTCCAATTATATCCACCCTGATAGTTGGCCGTGATGTCTAAAAAGTCCATAAACGGTAAGAACCGAATGGGCAGTTTGTAGCTAGCATTAAAGGCGTGTTGGTAGTGCTTTGGTCGGCCAAAATTGCGCAGGTTCGTCCAGATAGAGTCTCTACGATAGCGATCCACATCCATGATGTTTTGATCGGCCTGTATGCGTGCCTCGTCTGGTTCATCGATGGTAGCGTTCATTTGAGCGTTGTAGTTGATGCGCAGGTTGCGCGTCAGATTCCACTGCATATCATAGTTTCGCTGCCAGATGAAACGCTTATTGAAGTAGCGATTGAAGCGCGGATCTACCTCTGCAAAGCGGTAGTTTGTTTCCGAAAAACTACGATTGATCTGGTTAGTCACCGAGAAGGTGTTCGGCAGCGGATTGAGGTTGAACTCACTAAGTAACTTTAAATACTTGCCTTTGATGCCTTTAAAAGGCTCAATAGAGCCGCCTCTTCCTCGGTTGTAGGTATAATCTAATGAGGCATTGGTCTCGCGAATTTGCTCCTGCTCGATGAAGGGGTCGCTGCGCTCTGTTTTCGTGACGCCATAGCCCGCGGTAAAATTGCTAATATCCCAAGGTTTAGGCGCTCCTCCACCCCGCTGTGGTGTAATTCCCACATTGGCTAAATTAACAGCTGTTATAGTAAGTATTTCTTGAGCCTGCTGGCGAATGGAATCTCTGTCGGCACCATCTTGTATCCGATCGAGTTTATCCGCCAACTTGATGTCGTAGTCGTAAGGATCATATTCGGGCGTATTGATGCTGCTACTGCGCTGTAGGTAAAGCGGCAAGCGTAGGCCCCAGGAGGTCGGTAAGAATTTATCTAAGGATAATTGGGTAGCCAGATCGTAACCTGTTATTTTTTCTCGGTTTCTCTCCGTAACGGAATTATCTAGTGCCCCAAAACCAATGCTGCTGTAATTAACGGCAGCCGTAAAACTTCCTAGGTCGGCTAATTGTATATCGGCTCGCGCAAGGGCAGCTACCCCACCGCGCTCATCGAGGCCTTCCAAACGTAGCTCATTGATCCATATTTCGGCCGACTTGGCGTTGACATCGAAATTGTTCCGATTTTTGACCCCAATCATAAATACCTTAACGAAACCGAGGTTGGGGTTTCCTTTGATGCGGATGGTGTGCTGAACGGTATCGCCTCTACCTTCCGGCATATAAGATTGAATGTATTCTCGCGTGATGGGCAAGCCTAGATCGTTGCGCTCCTGTTTGATATCGCGCAGCAAAACGAGAGGTAAATCGAGTTCGTTTTCGCTACGCCAAACCTCTTCTTTGTACTGGCGGGTATTAGGGTTTATACCCATTACAGCCGAACTATCGGAGAGCGTGAGCGGAATTTCATACTCATAATAGTTGCTCTCGAAGTCGGAGCCAAAGCGAACGAAAACGCTCAGTTCATTATCCTCGGGTCTTTCCATCGGATCGGCTCCTCTTGCTTCAGCATGTACGAACATTTTGAGCCGCTCGTAGAGACGCAGGTCGGTATCCGTATAACGGAAAACAGCTCGCCGATCGGATGGATAGAGCCGATCGACGCGCAGAGCCAGCGACTGTTCGTTCTGTAGAGCCGTAACGATGCCTAAAGCGCGCTCCTGCTGTATGCCCAAGGGAAGGGTATAACCAAAGGGCTGGCGGCGGCTATTTTCTTCATAGTTGACGGCATCGACATTAAAATCGGTATCATTCGTTCCACCCACTTGTGGTGGGGTATCTTCGTCTTGAAACTCGCGGGTGTAACGGCGCCAGCTATTTCGAACGAGCTCCAATTGCCCGAAACGCAAGGTGGTTTCTGTTTCAAAGCCCCGCATATACATGCGCATAAACCGAATAGAACGGAAGTCTTGAATACCGCCCACGGCCACCTTATCCGGTGTGTTGATCGGAATACGGAAGCGATACCAAACGCGGCGGGTGCCGGGGTCTTCTAACCGGTCGGTGATAAAGGGGGTGCGTTCACGGTCGAACTCACGTGGATTCGCCACATCTCGTACGAAGGGTATTTCATATTGGAAATACGACTCGGATTCATTCAGGGTATTGTCGTTATTGATGTCTTCGCTATCAGGCAAGTTGGTATTCGACTGGCGGAAAGCTTGACCTGTGTTGCTAGCACTATTGCCCTGTGTTTTGTTGAAGTCTTTGTAGCGTGTGATAGCACTTCGCCCCTCGAAGACATCATCGTTGAAGAAGCGGAAGTTGTCATTCGCCGGATCCTGAGCCACGATGGCAGCAACGTTCGCATTCGCTGCTGTGAGCGCGGCCAAGTAATCCGAAAACTGCTCGGCCTCCATTTCGTCATCCAAGCCATCTAATCCTACGTCTTGCGCCGCTTGTGTGTCGGGGTCGTTATCGAAACCTCGATTGATTTGTTGAGCTACGGGTACTCTTGCCCAAGCTGTTCTATTCACAGGACGCCTAGGGTTAGCCGGGCCGGGCAATCCGTTTTCAAAGCCTAGGCGGCTATCTTTGAGCACATCTTCACTCACGTTACCGAGGTTAATGTAGAGGGTTCCTTGCTTGCGATCCCCGTCTTCAGCTGGCACTGCGCCATTTAAAGAATCGAGGAAGGGGCTTAGCATCCAGAATTCTACAAATTCGATATTGGCCGACTGAAAGTCGTTGGTGGTCATCTCACGCATGATGCCACCCCAACGGGTAGCGGGATCGATAAGTTTTACGGGAGACAAGGGATCATTTTCTAGCGTTACCCCTGCGGATACACCTGGAATGCCGTTGGGCAAATCGAAATTATAGGTTCCGCGCTCCCTAGGGTTAAAGCTTATATCGAAGGTAAAAAACTGCTGCTGTATCGCTCTGATGGCAGGCAGGTCTCTGTTGGGGAATATCTCCGTCTGTGGCACTCGACTGGTGTAGATATTACCGCCCGTGTTAATACCCCCTTGATCGATCCGATACCAACTCATATTCGCTCTGTTGGCTCCACTAGCCAGCCCTTCCAAACGTGCCTCGGGAAAGAGGGGGTTGTTGTTAAAGCCATCATTTTGTGGAATAGAAGCCGTAAACCAGCGCTGCACAGGCACCGTTAAGTCAATGGGAGCCGCGCTACCCTCAAAGTCGTCGATATAAACTACTCCACCTTTTTCTTTACGGTCGGCATTCACGTTAATAGCACGACTATGACCCGGTTTCAACACGGCCGTTTCGGCCATAAAGCTAATATTAGAAGGCGTGGAAGTGCTGTAAAGGGGAAGTTTATCGAGTGTTTTCGTTAGCCAGTTCGACTCGGTGTTGAAGGTCAAATCAAAACCATAGATGGTGTTATTAATCGGATCTTCACCAACATTCACCTTAGGTGTGAAGGGCCGCTCGAAAAGCTTCATCCAAGTAGCCCCCAGGCTGAGCTTATCGCTCAGTTCATAGTCGGCGCGCAGCCCGAGCATGGTTTTGGATTGTAGGCTAAAGATGGTATTGTCTTCGAAAGACACATTGATCGGCACGCCAGAGCTCAAAATAGCGTCGTTGAGGATGCGAACGCGGCCTGTATTGTAATCTACGGTAAAGTCTCTGCCCTCTTGTAGTAAAGCACCACCTGCCGTTACGCGCACCGAGTTGGGCGGAATATTGAAAGCCCCTAGAGAAATTTCAGATTGCACCGACGACTTGTAGGTGCCTCGTATAGCAAAGCGGTTATTCTCAGGGAATTCCTGTGCGCGGAAGAGCGTGGAATCATAGAGCTGCGGATACGTGTAAAGATTCACGAGCGCAGGGTCATTGCCTAGCCTGCGCGCTAGATCGTCGCCAAAAGGCTCTAAGACCGGGAAGTAAATCCTGCCCGTAGTCGGGTTGATGGTGATACCTGGTACGAAGTCGAAGATACCATCGGGCTGCGGATCATTTTGGGTATTGAGCCTATCCAAATTAAAGACCCGAATCAATGGCTGGCCTGCTAGCGGCCCTGTTGGTAAGAAGCGTTTGAAACCACCACCGGGGTCTTCATAGAGGATATCGAGGCGAAAATCTGCTTGATTTACCTGATAAGCACCTAACGAGTACACATTTTTCATCATCAAATCCCAGCCGGGCTCGCCTACGCGCTGGCTAGAGGATTTAAGCATCTTCATGAACAAGACTTCGTTGTTGAACTCGGTCGTGTCGCCGTTGACATTGTCGGTATTAATAGAAAGCTCCCCTACTTTAAAGACGCGGCCATTGTATTTGTAACGGTAAGAAACGGCTACCACCTGATCCGGCTGTACATTGATATTCAAGGAAACAAACCCTAGCTGCGGATGAACAGTATATTCCCTAGGGCTGAGCTTACGAGCGCTCACTTTCTCAAAGTCGCGAATTTGCTGCATTCCAAATTCTGCGGATTCCAGGATAGCTACGGCCCGATCGATCTTACGGATAGGTTCCCCTCGGTTAACCAAGCGGGAATAGAGGTCGTTGGCTCCGTTTTCAGGTAGGGGAAGCCCATCGCATATCTCGCGGTAGGCTGGCTCTTGGAACTGTTGTACCGCATTGGGATTCGTGAGCCGGTTCGGCTCGGCTAAGTCGGCGAAAGCCACAATGTCTCGCACATCTTGTATCTGGTTTTGGTCGTTGGTGATCCAAATCTCAATATTTTCCAGATTAAAAAGGCTATTGATCTGCGGTAGATTGGTGAGGGCTTCCTCGTACTTATCGCGGTTAAAATGGCTCAGGAAGAAGTGGCGGTTCTCATCGTAGCTATCAGCATATACATCAAACTCCGCGAGCTGGCTGCCGCCTTCTATCGTTAATTTTTCACGCTGACTCTGCTGCTGACTGGCGATGGCAGTGAGGCGCAAATGGCCAAACTGCAATTCGGTCTTAAGACCAAAAAGCGACTGCGCACCCTCAATAAGCGTACCGCGCAGTGGCAGACTTACGTTACCCGCTTCGATCTTCTTGAGGATGTCATCTTCCCCGAAGGCATCGCTGTTATAGTCTAGCTTGATTTGATTATCGAAGTTGAAAGTAGCCCCCGTGTTGTAGGCTGTGTTCAATTTCAATTTATCGCCAATCTGTCCTGTAACGTTCATTTGAATATCCATGTCAAAATCGAAGATGGTATTCCGCTGCTGCCGCAAGATCAAAAAGGGGTTATCTAAACGTTGATAATTGAAGCCAAAAGTAAGATCCACCCGCCCTTGTGGCTGTATGCTGATCTCGTTGCTACCGAAGATGCCTGCGAGTAAATTATCGGCAATGTCAATGTTCCCTAAAGGGTCTTGTACATCTACACTCACGCCCGAGCCTACACCCGCCAACTTATTGAAATAGGCTTTTTGGTCTTCTTTACGCCGATACGCCAGGTACTCGTCGAAAGTAAGGTAAGTGGGCGGCCGAAAGTCAATAGAACCCATCCGCTCTCTTACAATATAGAGGCCCGTTTCTGGGTCATACTCCACGGTTTTATCAATGGCCGCCGGGTCTTTGAGGTCGATGGGGTTACGCGGAGAGTTGATAAAATCACCGAAACGGTCGCGGATAGGCGGCAATGTATCGCTCATAGTGCCGTGGCTGCTTAAGGCAGCTTGGCTGCCGAGGGGAGCTTGGCTGCCGAGGGGAGCTTGGCTGCCGAGGGG
>DAINNZ010000003.1:0-5162 GCA_036735605.1 Lewinella sp.
AGGCCGAACCCGAAAAGTAAAAAGCAGTATATTGTTATTTTTCGCATGATATGTACTCCTTATCCACATAAATAAACCATTGAGAAAGTGTTGAGAAGCATAGTGTGGGGAGGGGCTAAGATTCTGAGACGAAGAAAAATAAACTATACTGGGGTAAATACGTCTCAAAATTACGACATTGTGGTCGAAACCGTTTACGCTTAAATGTTAAAGTTCTGATATGTTACAAAATGATAATGTATTGATTCGCCTAGTTTTTCTTAGTGTCCTACTAGTGTTGGCGGGCGCTTTAATCGGGAGCGGTATCTTACAGGTATTGAGCGGTGGATTTTCAACAGAATCGGTTAATTTGCTAGCACAACAGCAGCCGCAATTATTTCGCTTTTCTTTATTGCTTGTACATGTATTTAGTTTTACATTCCCAGCTATATTGGCTTTATATTTAGTATTTGGGGGCAAATGGTGGCAGGAGGTTGGTTTGAACCGGCTAGTACATGCGGTTGATTTTGGTCAGTATTTTTTATTTGCGGCGGTGTGTCTGCCCATAGTGGCTTATAGTATTTGGCTCAATTTACAAATTGACTTACCCGCTTGGGCGTTAAAAGCAGAAGATGAGGTAAGCGATACGATGGCCGCGGTGTTAGATATGAAGGGCGTAGCGGATTTGTTGATGTCTTTGTTGGTGGTAGGCGTAGCTGCGGCGGTAGGGGAAGAGCTGCTACTAAGAGGGGTGGTACAAGGCCAAATCTTTAAGCGTATTTCTCCTCACTTAGCAATTAGTTTAGCTGCTTTTTTATTCAGTGTAATGCACTTTGAACTAGCTGGTTTGCTGCCGCGCTACTTGTTGGGGGTGGTGCTGGGTTATACCTACTATTGGTCATCGTCTTTGTGGGTACCGATAGTGCTACACCTTTTGTTCAATGGCTTGCAGGTGCTGAACGTCTATGTCACGGGAGAGTATCAAGCAGATACGGAGCTGGTGGAGCCACCAAGTGTTTGGCTGCTATTGGTAGCTTTGCCTTTAGCTGTTTATTTGTTCTCGCGCTTATCGATGAAGGCCAGTAAGTCGGCGTAATGTGCTACTGTTTCTAGAATGGCGCGGCAGCCTACAATCACGAGGTGCTCTCTAGCACGAGTCATAGCCACGTTCAGTTTGCGGTCTATATTCTCGCTGCTAGTCTGCGCAAGGCTATTCATCTGGTCAGGGGCATTTGTACAAAGCGATAGTAGGATAATCCGGCGCGCGCCACCTTGATAGCGCTCAACGGTATCAATCGTAAAGTCGTCGGGGGGGTAGTTGTGATCGATCAGTACTTGGCGAATTGTGGCTATTTGAGCTCTATAGGGGGTAATGATACCGATATCTCCTGCTTGAATAGGTTGGGCGCTAAGCGCGTAGGCCGCCTGAAAGGCACGAATGATGGCAAGGAGTTGTTGGGCTTCGTGGCGGTTTGTTTTACGGTCGGTGCTCTGCCGATCAATAGGCGTGGAGAAAAAAGCTAGGCGGTTTTGGGCAATCTTTCGCTGCACTGGGTCTTCGCCTACGAGGCATTCTAAGGGCGCTAGTTGTTGGATATGCTGCGGGAGTTGCTTTGGTAAAATATGCAACTGCTTATCGTAAAAGGCTGCAGCGGGGAAGGCCATAATATCTTGGTGCATCCGACCTTGGTATTTAAGCTGGTCGTAAGCCCAGTGCCACCCCTGTTGCTGCGCTCGTAAGAAGAGCCGCTCAAATAGGGAGCCGCCTAAACTAGGGAGGCCTATATTGTGAAGTGTGGTAGTATGTACCCGAGCTTCTTCTTCGCTTTGCTGCACCACGGCGGGTAGCTGCCGGTGATCGCCGATCAGCACGGCACGTGGTACGCGAGCTACTAAGCCCAATAGGAGGGGCTCCACGATTTGGGAGGCTTCATCTACTACAATACGGTCGAATGCTTTCAGTCTAAACAGCTCTTCCTTGCCACCTACACTAGCTACCGTACCTACAAATACACGGGTGGTATGCAGCAAATCGAGCAATTCAGCGCGGCTACTGAAGGCTTCGCTTCGCACATTGAGCAGTTGAGCTTGATAAGCCGCTGCGGTGCCGTAGCGCGAGCCGATCCGAAGATAATTCCGAAAATCACCCCCTTCAAGCCGTTCAATACTTTCACAAATTTCATCCACCGCGCGGTTCGTATAAGCAACCAGCAACACGTTTTCCTGGGTGTGTTCTAGTAGATAGGCAAGGATGTGATGCAGCATGAAGCTGGTTTTTCCCGTGCCAGGTGGGCCCCAAAGCAGAAAATAATCGGGGGCTGCTAACAAGCGACTAATGATCTGTAGTTGCTCTCCGGTTAAGGTAGGTGGGGCGATCCAATCAAGTGGCGGCACTGTTCTTGGTGGCCGCAAGCCCAACCAAAGCTCGCGCTGCGCCTTTGGGCTTTCTACCCAAGCCCAAAGGCCTTGATAATGGTTGCTAAAGCTGCTATCCAACACGTCCTTCTCAATACACCAATGGGGCAGCTGCCGAAAGTTGTGATCATTGAGCTGCCGCGCGCGAAGACGTAGCTTGATCTGCCGATGATCTAAATCAATGACGGTGGATTTGAATACTTGACTGTGAGTCACTTCTCCTCTAGCGGCTTGCGTAGCTCGGGTAGCATAGAGCACAACAATATCACCCACACGGAACTTGGCCAGCTGGTCAGCGTCAGAGCGATTGAAAGTGAGAAGGGCGTTTTGCGGGTCGTAGGCTGCTAGGCTTAAACCGCTGATAATTTCAAACCGGTCGATTTTATCTTCTGTCTCGTCAAGCCATAGGCTAGCAAGCCCATTGAGGTGTTCCACTCCTTGCCGACCTGTTTTGGCAAGGCGGTGCTCGCGAGCAATGAAGCCTAAAAAGGCGGCAAAATAGCAGCGTTCCAAGGTGGCAAGGCTTTGGTAAGCCCCAAGGATACGATCAAAGTCGGCTTGGGCGAAACTGGATAGCTGCTGCTTATTCTGCTCAAGCTGCGCCATCAATTGATTACATTGCCGTTCTAAGGAGCTGCCGGGGTCGTGGCCAATTTGGCCAATTTGTAGCTCAATAGCTAGCAGTTGGTTGCGGGCTGCAATGGCCTCAAGCTGTGTGAAACTTTCAGGAGGGGCATACCGCAGCGGGCTATCGGCTAGCTGGCTATATAGGATGTAGGCGGCTATATTGGCTCTGCGGCCGTAGGCCGAGCGGATCATCAGTTGATAGAGCAGGGTTTGTACGAAGTGGCTACGGTTCAGGCCGTGTTTGTTGGGTTTCCAAAGCTTTCCGCTCTTTAGCTCTATGATGCTTGTCTTCTCGCCGCTTTCGGAGGCAGGGTTGTGGTAGAGCAAGTCGAGGCGCCCTTGTATGCCAGCACTAGGGCTGTAGAAGGAGGGCTCTAGTTGGCAGCCTACCCGATCAATAGAGAGGGCACGTAGGCCTTGATTCACAAATTGCCTAAGCACCAAATAGTGGCCTTGTAGTTCTTCTACTAGCTGTTTTACTTCCGCATCGTTTAGACAGCAAAGCGCTAGAGGCTGCGTTTGGAAAATCATCTGCACTAGGCTCCGGAAATCGGTGCTAGGCTCATTGATTAATACATCTAAAAAGAGGTTGACGATATTTCCCTTTAACAATGCAGGCCGTTGTTCGTAGGGCAATAATTTGCGGCTGAGGCTTCCCCATGCTTGTATGTTGCTACCATCGAAACAAGCCGCCACGGCTGTTACATCGATGAGATAATCGGGCTCCACCACGATTTGCTTAGGCACTAGGCTGCGATCTTGCTGCACCTCTACTTGCAGCAGGTTCAAAACCACCGGTAGCCCAGAAATTTGCTGCGCAATGCGAATGGCTTCGTTGAGTAGCTCGTTTTCCTGGCGATGAATTCGCCACGTTTGGCCTGCTTGTTCTTCTTCTCGAACCAAGAGCATTTCTTCCTTCTCTAACCACTCTAGCGCCACCACCCTGAGGCTGTCGTGAAAGCCTACTACGGTTGGTGTTTGGTAAATGAAGGGATAGGCCTGGGCTTGTACTGCCTCCCACTGGCTAGGTAAGGGCTGCTTAAAAACGACTTGGGTGAGATCAAGCAGTAGTTTATAGCCCGTTAATAGAGCATCGCCTCCTTGATCAGAAGCCAAAGAAGCGGCCGGTAAAGCCCGAAAACGATGCAACTGATAAACTAATCGGCCTGGAAAGTTTTCCCGATGCGCTAAATAAGCAATGCGGGCGTAAACGGTGCTGAAATGTAGCTTGTCTTCCAGCGTTGCCGCCTCCAAAAAACGGAGCAACAGGGCCTTAATCGCCTGTATTTTACCCGCTGCTTCCAACTCTTCGTTCTGCTGGATTCGCTCCAACTCCCGATAAAAAAATTGGCTGTATGCAGCAGCTTTCATGCCTGCTTTATTGGGCGATTACGCCAATAGCCTCCCCTTGTAAGGCGTGGGCCGAGATGGTGTGAGCAGGAAAAGTGAAACGATGGTCGAGCAGGTCTTCTCCTAAATTAAAGCTCACCCAGTATTCATTGTGAATAGCAAATAAGGCGGGTTGTATTGGCTCTATCAATACCCGCGCCCCAGGAGCGATAGACTGAAAAAAATAACGCAGCACCGTGGTGGTTTTATCGCGGCCGTCAATCTGCCCATAACCTTTGCAGGCTACTATTACATTTTCCATTACTTCCGTTCCCTCATTGATCAGGTAGATGTTCCAGAGGCTATCTGGGAGCAAGTGATCGGGCGGGATGGCTAATACAGTAACCGACTCTACAGCGGTTAGGTGGATATCTTTTTTCATAGCATAAAGGCTGCGGAAGCACCTCTAGTTGCCAACTACAAGCACTACCCCTCTTAAAGCGGCCGCAAAGGTAGTGCTTTTTTACGAGCCTAGCAGATATTTTTTAACTTTTCTACTACGGTATCTACTTCCGCAAAAGTGTTTAAGTGATTGAAAGAAAAGCGAATAGTATGGAAAGAACCTTAGTTATTTTAAAACCCGATGCCTTCGCCAAGCGTAAGGCCGGGGCTACCTTGGAACGCTTTGAAAATGCTGGATTCGAGATTGTGGCCGCCAAAATGGTCCGCTTGGATTCCGCTAAGCTGAAGGAGCATTATTCCCATATCGCCGATAAGCCATTTTTTCCGGACATTGAGAACTTCATGAGCAG
>DAINNZ010000003.1:5172-21111 GCA_036735605.1 Lewinella sp.
GCCCGCCATATCAAGGTTCATCAAGAGCATTTCTGTTTTGGGTGTAGGGGGGAAGCTGACGCTTAAAATTTTGTAATGCCCCTGAATGGGGTCGCCGTTAAAAGCCACGTCGGGTAGCTGCTGCTCTAGTTGCGCAGCCATGTAATCGCGTAGTTGTAGGATGTGTGCTCGGTAGGTGGCTAAGTTGGCATAGGCTAGCTCCATCGCCTTGGCAAGACCCACAATGCCATAAACGTTTTCTGTGCCAGCGCGCATATTTCGCTCCTGCGAGCCGCCATCCAAATAGGGAGATAGCTTATTTTCATTGGAAATATACACGAAGCCTACGCCTTTGGGCCCATGAAATTTATGTGCCGAGCCCGATAAAAAACTGAGTGCTTGGGCCGCTAAGTCGATGGAGTAGTAACCGATTGTTTGTACCGTGTCGGAATGAAAATGAGCCCCATACCGCTGGCAAAGTTGGCTAACAGCTGCTAGGGGCAGCAAGGTGCCTACTTCATTGTTGGCATGCATCAAACTTACTAGGGTGGGGTGGTCGGTTGCTTGGTTTTGACCGAGCATTTCTTCTAAATGGCCTAAATCTATGTGCCCCTCGCTATCTACCTTTACCCATTCTACTTGCGCCCTCTGTTCCTTGGCTATCCGCTCAACGCTATGGAGCACGCAATGATGCTCGATTGGAGAACTGATGATTCGCCGTACGCCTAGATCCCGAACAGCATTTTTAATCACCATATTATTGGCCTCCGTACCGCCACTAGTGAAAAATATTTCGCCGATACTACAGTTGAGTAAGTTGGCCACGGTTTTACGAGCTGCTTCTACGGCAGCTCTTGCCTGGCGGCCTTCGGTATGGATGCTAGAGGCGTTGCCGAAGGTCTCCAGCATAGCGGTTTGCATCACGGCCATCACAGCAGGGTCTAAGGGCGTAGTGGCAGCATTGTCGAAAAATATTCGCTTCATAATTGGTTGGTTCATGCCTTCTTCTGGCGATCGCTTCATTCTTTTTAAATGGACAGCTAAATAGGATGGGCACTTCGTGGGCGTACATACGGCTGCCTAAGCAGTTTTTGGCTGTCGCTTCGCTCGCAGGGGCAGGGCTTACTTTTTAGCGCAAGCTAGCAGAGGGGGATGCCTGCGGTCAGCAGCTGCTTCATGGCTAAGCCGATAATCAGGCGCTTTCGGCCTAGGCCCCCCCCCTACAAGGGCTGCTTCGGTTAAGCAGCAACTTGTAGGAAACACTTGCGCTAAAGAAGGGTTCTTGCCCCTGCGTTAGCCAACATACCGCTAGGAAGGAGGAAAACGGAGGCTCCTAGTCTTTCAATTCCAGTAGTATGGGACAATGGTCGCTGTGCATCGCATCGGTGAGGTGTTGCACCTGTTGGATGCGGTGAGCAAAGTCTTTGGAGAGGGCTTGGTAATCGATACGCCAGCCTTTGTTGTTTTTGCGGGCACCGGCGCGGTAACTCCACCAACTATAGACCACCTGTTCGGGGTGGAGGTAGCGTAGGCTATCAACAAAGCCTCCTTCTTCGAACCAGCGGCTCATCCAGCGGCGTTCGTCGGGTAAGAAGCCGGTGGTATTGTGGTTGCGTTGTGGATCGTGTAGGTCAATTTCTTCGTGGGCGATGTTATAGTCGCCTACCACTAACAATTGAGGCCTTTCGCGCTGAAGATATTGGGCATAGGCGAGAAAATCAGCTAAGAATCGGTATTTGAAATTTTGCCGTTCTTCTCCTTGTCCACCATTCGGAAAATAACAATTGAGAAGGGTGAGGGGGCCAAAATCGGTGCGAACAACGCGGCCTTCTTGATCGTATTCCGTGGAGAGGCAAGTATCGGAAGCGAAGGAAGGTGCCGTTTTGCTCAGTGTGAGCACGCCGCTGTAGCCTTTTTTTACATCGCAGCTATTCCAGGCAGCGTGCTGATAGCCAATGGCTTCAAAGGCGGCTAAATCTACCTGCTCTGGGTGCGCCTTGGTTTCCTGCAAGCAAAGTACATCGGCATCTTGTTGGGCGGCCCAGCCGACGAGGTCTTTCGTCATGGCTGCTCGGATGCCATTAACGTTGTAAGTGATGATTTTCATGCGGGCAAAAGTACTAAATTTTAGATGAAGCTAGCGGAGGGATTCCGGTAATCTGCTTCGCCTACCCAACCACCCTGCGTTTTGTTTTGTTGTAGTATCTTATGGGAACAGGGTATTTGCTGCTGCTAGTAGGCAGCGTATTGGTAGGCGGTGGACTAAGCTGGGTTGGCCAAGGCGAGCAATTGAAAAAGTGGCTGCCGCTACTATTATCTTTCAGTGGTGCTTTTTTGCTAGGCATTGTGGCGCTGGAACTAATTCCAGCGTATTTTTCGGAAGAAATTGGCCAGCCAGGCTTATTTCTTTTATTAGGTTTTTTTGTGCAGTTGTTGTTAGAGAATCTTAGTCAGGGAGTAGAGCATGGCCATGTCCATGCACACAAGAACGCTGGTTTGGGCTTCGGTTTGCAGGTAATGATTGGTTTAAGTGTACACGCTTTTTTAGAGGGTATTCCGTTAGCAGGTGGTGCGGAAGATGCGGCTCATGGGCATGTACATGCTGTTGGCGAGCAGCTAATTTGGGCCATTGTACTGCATAAGCTGCCGGCGGCTTTTGCCTTAGGTCTTTTGCTCAGAGCTTCTGATTATAGCTCGAAGGTGCGTTTATTATGCTTGCTGATTTTCGCCTTCATGTCGCCACTAGGTGCTTGGGTGGGCCATGAGATATTACTCTCGGCCACTTGGCACCACAATATTATGGCCTTGGTGATCGGTTCTTTTTTACATATTTCCACTACTATCCTTTTTGAAGCGGATAGTAGCCGGCATCATCGCATTAGCTTGCCAAAAATCGGGGTAGTAGTGCTAGGTATGTTGTTGAGTTATATGGCTACCGCTGGTCACGCGCTATAACTTCTGCAACCTGATTAGCTTTTAGGTTTTTGCCGATGATGATCCGATCGGGGTTAAGGACGTAAAGCTCGGGAGTTTGATCTACGAAATAAGTTTTATAGATGCTGCGGTTGCTTGGGTCGTGGACGTTTGTCCAATTGCTGATACCAAATTTAGTGATGAAATTTTTCCACTCTGCGGGCTCGGTATCGAGGGCTACGGCAAAAACTTCGATATCGCTACGGCCTTTAAGGAAGTTGACAAGCTTGGGGGTTTGCTCAATGCAATGATCGCAAGTAGGGTTATACATATACACGATGAGGTAGGGAGCTTTAAGATCATAAAGTGTTTTAGGCGTGCCATTGACGTCGGGCACGGTGATGTTAGGGCCTTTTTGACCGATGAGGCTTTGAGCCATTTCTGCGGCACGTTGTTGTAGGCCATAGACGGTCATGGAGTCGGTCCAGAAGGCTTTTTCTTTGGTGATATAAGTGCGGATCATGTGGGAATAGACGGCTTCGCTATCCATGAGGCTACTTTTACCGGGTTCGTAGAGCAGGGTGATTTTATTGGCGAAGAATTGGTAGTAGAAAGGGAAGTTGGCCACGCGCTGCATGAGGTGATCTGCGGAGGCGATGATATCGGCTGCATTTTTGTTAGTGAGTTGGTTGAGATAGCGTTCTAGTTTGTTGGTAATAACGGGTGTGTGGAGGAGTGAGGAGTCGTTGAAGTCAACCCCACCCCAGAATTCTAGTCGATAGCGTTCTACTTGAGCGGCATTGTCGGGGCTGCCATCGGGTAGGGTGAGATCGGTGCGAAGGCTAGGATTTTGCCCTGCTTTTTTGAAGGTGGTGAAATAGTTGTTTGGGTGCTGCCGGAAGATATTATCGAGGAAGCTTGTACGGTCGGCCACTAGTTGGTCTTGTGTTTTTTTAGCAGCATCATAGGCGGGAGTACCTGGGCGGAGGCTTTGGATTTGCTGCGTTACTTGACTAAAAGCACTCTGCTGATTCTGTTCAAATTTCAAGCTACTATAGAGGAGTTCATTGGCCGTACTGCCTTCCACCACAGTGCTGTTGAGTATATCTTGTTTATCAGCCGTGATGCGAAAGTTTTGGTCTTCGTCGAGCAAAAATTGCAGGGCTGTTTTATCGGGGAAGTAGGCGATATAGAAGCCTTTGGTGTAGGCTTGCTCTCGTTTGAAAATAGCTGCTTCTCCGGCGGCGGTAAGGATGCTAGAGTCGGCGCGGTATTGCTGGCCGGCAAAGGTGCCGATCAGGTAAACAGTGCCAGGGGTGCTGCCATTTACTTGGATCGAAAAATCGGCTGGCTGCCCAGGAACAGTGGGTTGGGCACTACTTTGCCCTTGGCAGCTGATGAACAGCGCGAGGAAAAAAAAATGGATCATTCCCTGAAGAAGATTGCGGCGCATAACTTTGGTATATTTGTTGGCAAAAATACGATGATTATTGGAACTAAGGGAGGAATTGCGGTCTTAAAGAGCCGAAACACCTTTCCCGTGAGCTGTTTGATAGGCCTGCCGAACGAGTCTAATTGAATGATACTTACAGCTTGGCTCATTAGATGGCTTCTATTGCTAGGTTGCTCCAGTAGTGGAGCAGTTTTTTTTCTTCCTGCTCCCATTGTAGTTCTTGGGCGGCTTGTTGGCAATTGGCGACTAGCTGTTGGTAGCGGGGGGTATCTTGCGCTAGTTGTAGGATGCTTTCGGCTAGGAGGGCTGGCTTTAGGGTAGGTAGCAGCACAAAGCAGTCGTAGGTAGCTTGTAGGCTGCGGTATTCAGGAAAGTCCATTTGTATGCTAGGTAGCCCTAACTGAAGGTAATCGAAGCATTTATTGGCTAAGCTGTAGTAGTAGCTAGGGCTGTTAGCATCTAGGAGGTTGATACCCAACCAGGCTTGCTGGCTGAAGGAAGGGAGTTGCTCAGGTGGCTGGAAGCCGTGAAAAAAAAGCCTTTGCGCCGCCTGCCATTCGCGCTTGCCCCTGCGGTAGCCAGAAAAAGATCTCCATCTCCTACTAAATGTAGTTGAAAATGGGGGGGGAGAAGTGCTAGGGCTTCGATCATGGTATCGATGCCCCGACCTTCATTGAGCATACCTTGATAGTAGATGATTTTGGGTGTTGGGTCGGATGGGCGCTGGGGCCTATTCGTTGCTGGGCGATTTATAGGCAGGTTGCGAACCACGCCAAAGGCTAGGCCGTATTGCTGCTGGAAGATGGTTGCTAATGCTTGCCCGACGGTATATCGAAGGTGGGTTTTGGGAATCAACCAGGCTGCTAAGCCTTTCCATATAGCGCGCACGAGGGGCCGGTTGACGACTTCTGGTGTTTCGCTAAAGTACTCGTGAGCGTCAAAAACCCAGCGCGTGCTAGGCCGTTTGGCGAGATAGGCGGCTAAGAGTGTATCTACATCTACACTGTTGACGATGGCGGGCGCTTGGCGGCGTAAATACCACCAAAGGCGTAGGTTATATTCTAGATAAAAGAGCTTGCCTTGCTGAAAAAAAACGGATAAGCGGTGCTGCGCATAGGGCCGTTGGGGTAGCGGCAGGCTACTCTTTTTTAAGCGCCCCACCAAGGTAACTGCATAGCCTGCGGCTTGTAGGCTGCGGCAGATGCGATCCATGCGTTGATCTTGCAACAGATCGTTGGTAACAGTACAGACCACCTTCATGGGAGGCGAATTTGTAAGCCTTCGCGCTGCAGGAGACCTTCGGCGAGCCAATAATCGAGGAGCTGCGCGAGTGCTTCCTTATCGATGCTGCTAAAAAACTGTGGCAATTCAGCTAAGAGGATGGCATTTTTCTGCTGTAATCGTTCGCTTAGTTCTCGGAGCAGTTGTGATTGCGTATCGGGGGAAAGGGTCAGGTTTTTCTTGTGGTTGAGACAAGCGTCGCACTTTCCGCAAACAGGGGCGTCGGTTTCACCGAAGTAGCGCAGTAGTTGTCGGCTCCGGCAGGCTGGTTTGTTAGCATAGTTAATCATAGTTTCTATGCGATACAAAGCGCGTTCGCGTAGAAAGCGCAGCATATCCACGTCGAAGCTAAGGTTATCGGCATCTAAGCGTTCGGTGAGGAAGATGAGCTGGGGCTGGTCTTTGGTAGGGGTGTATTCGAGCAAGCCTTCGCCTTGAAACTTCCGGAAAGCAGCTTGAAGTTGTTCGATTGGAATTTTCAGGAAGTTAGCCAAATTGCCTTCTCGAATTTTCACGGCTTCGGTGAAAATACCTTGAGCGGTGCGGAGTATCGATTTGAGGATAGGCACTGCTTTAGGGTTCTTGAGTTGGTAGTCGTAGAGTTGTTCTTTATCCACCAAAAAGCGGATGGTGGCAGGCTGGTGGAAGGCTTCGGTGAGGTGAATGTAGCCGGCTTTTTCAAGAATGCGCAGGCAGAAATAAGTAGGGCGAGCGGCTAAACTGAAAGCAGCACTGAAGCGAGCCAAATCAAAATCGTAGCTTTCGTCCTTGCCTGCTCCTGTCGCTAGCTGGAGATAAGAACCTAAGGCTCGATATACGCGGCGCACTTCCTTAAGATCGGGGTAGCTAATGGCATACTGCTGCCGTAGCCTTTCGGCGTCTTCGGCTTGGTAGAGCGCTACCGCATAGCTAGGGCGACCATCGCGGCCACCGCGACCCGCTTCTTGGAAATAGGCCTCCGGATTATCGGGCAAATCGTAGTGGATTACGGAACGTACATTGGGCTTGTCGATGCCCATACCAAAAGCATTGGTAGCCACAACTACACGGATATCGCCAGCGATCCAGGCAGCCTGCCTTTTGTCTTTTTCTTCGTGTTCTAGGCCAGCATGGTAGGCCGCTGCACTGATATTACGGCGGCGCAGTTGTTCGGCAATTACTTGGGTTAATTTTCGGCTGCGGGCATATACAATGGAGGTGCCAGGCACGCCTGCTAGTATTTTGAGAAGTTCTTGCTCTTTCGATTCGGCGGGCCGAATGACATAAGTGAGGTTGTCACGTACGAAACTCTGCTGAAAAACTTGGCTACCGGGCCGGAAAGCTAGGTGCTTTTGGATATCGGCTACCACCTCGGGCGTGGCTGTGGCCGTGACGGCAATGAGCGGCACCTTGGGGTGGTAATCGCGGATATCGGCAATCTCTAAGTAAGGTGGCCGGAAATCGTAGCCCCATTGACTGATACAGTGCGCCTCATCCACGGCAATGAGTGCTAGCGGCATCTTTTGAATACGCTCGATCGCTAAATTCGTTTGTAACCTTTCTGGGCTTAAGTAGAGTAATTTAGTGTTGCCATAGACCGCATTATCCAAAATGCGATCAATGTCGGCAGGGCGCATACCACTGTAAATGGCCTCGGCCACAATGCCCCGCTCGCGCAGCTGCCGTACTTGATCTTTCATCAGTGCGATGAGTGGTGAAACTACAATTGTAACACCCTCCAAAGCAAGAGCTGGCACCTGAAAGCAGATGCTCTTGCCCCCACCCGTTGGCAAGAGTGCTAGCGTATCGTGCCCACTAATGACGTGGTTCACAATATCCTCCTGCAAAGGCCGGAAGGCAGGGTAGCCCCAATATTGTTGTAAAATCGCTAAGGCAGACAAAGGCAAAGGGGTTGGTTCTACAACTTAAACGTTTGGAGGGGTTGGAAAGTGCGGTTTAATCACTAGTCTTTTTTGGGCTCTTTTCGCTTGCGCACCCAAGTGGCCCTTGCCCCTGCCCTGCGGGCAAAAATAGAGTTGTCGGCGGGCACGGCTGAAAGGCTAATCAATTTAGTGGAAAAAGTGTACCTTTGCGTAATATAACATCGGAGCGGGAGGAAAAAGTCGCTTCGTCAATACATCGTTGGTACCCTCTGGCTTGCTGCGGCAGGCGAAAAGAAGAAGGTGGCTGGCAAATTTATCATTACAATGGACGCAAGCGAGCAAGAGGAGCTATTAGAAAGCACCCCCCCCACCCCAGAAGAAGAAGTGTGGTTTGAAGATTTAGATCTAGCCGATGAGGTATTGGATGGCCTTGATGATATGGGCTTCCAGAAGTGCACCCCGATCCAAGCTAAAGCCATTCCTGCCGCATTGGCTGGCCGAGATGTACTAGCTGTGGCGCAAACAGGAACTGGGAAAACAGCCGCCTTTCTATTGCCAATTATTAGTAAACTGACGGATCGGCCAACGGAAAAGGTAGATACGATCATCTTAACGCCTACGCGGGAGCTGGCACAGCAAATTGATGCTCAATTGGAGGGCTTTTCCTTTTATACACCCGTGAGTTCCATTGCTATCTACGGTGGTCGGGATGGGCATAGTATGGAAATTGAAAGACGTGCCCTCAAGACAGGCGCCCCCATAGTGGTGGCTACACCCGGCCGTTTGATTGCGCACTTGGATATGGGTTATACCGACCTCTCAGAGGTGCGGCATCTTGTGTTGGATGAAGCAGACCGTATGTTAGACATGGGTTTCGTGCACGATATGCAAAAGATTATCGCGATGCTGCCAAGTAAAGGCCGGCAAACGCTTTTTTTCAGTGCCACTATGCCCGCTAAAATACGGACGTTCAGCCGCGAAATTTTGAATAATCCGGTAGAAATCAGTATTGCTATTTCGAAACCAGCGGAAAGGATCGACCAAAAAGCATACGATGTGATTGATAGCGGGAAGCTCAAGCTCGTGACCCATATCATTTCCTCCAAACGGCATTTGGAGCGGATTCTTGTTTTTGCAGGCACCAAGCAAGGCGTACGAGAACTGACGCGGGAACTCAAGCGAGCTCGCCTTAAGGTAGAGGAAGTTAGTTCCGATCTGGAGCAGCAAGTGCGGGAAGATCGTTTATCAGACTTCCGCTCGGGGAAGCTACCCATTATTGTCGCAACGGACGTATTGAGCCGAGGAATTCATATCGATGGAATTGACTTAGTCATCAATTACGACGTACCTGGCGACGCGGAGGATTATATTCACCGCATCGGTCGTACAGCTAGAGCTGCGGCAAAAGGGGCAGCGATTACGCTCATCAGCCCAAAGGATCGCCAGCGGTTCAAGCGTATTGAGGAGCTTATTGGAAAGCAGGTAGATCGCCTTAGGTTGGAAGGGCCAATGGAGGTTTTTATACCAGGGAAGGATGCCGATGAAAGAGGTAACCAAAGAGGTGGCCAAGGCCGTGGCCGCGCAGGCGGAAAAACAGGCGGCGGGAATCGTTCTGGTAGTAATGGCAGCAGCGGCGGCCCTCGAAAATCAGGCGGTGGCGGCAATCGGGGCGGCGGCGGTCGCAAAGATGGTGGCAATCGTGGCGGCAGCAACTCAGGCAGCAACAGCGGGGACAGCCGCAGTGGCGGTAACCCAAGTGGCGGTAACCCAAGTGGTAGTAAGACGGGCAGTGGTGGCCAGTAGCGCGGCGGGGATAGCTAGCGGAAAAGCTCGGCAACCAGTTTTTTAGCGGCCACTCTTCAATTTTTCTTGTAGTAATTGCAGTTCTATCCACTGCTCATTTTTGGCTAAGTCGGCTTGTGCAGGCCAGCTACTCGGGTCGTGCATTTGGTAGCGGCTACCTGCGTCAGCAAGGATGGCTTTGAGCTGTTCGGGTTTAGTGACACTCAGGGTCGCTAAATCGGCAATACCCTGTGCTTTAAGAATCTGTTCGATTTTTGGCCCGATGCCTTCTATTACTTTTAGGTTGTTTTGCGTGCTTTCGTTCGGTTTTGCTCGTTCGGGCTCAATTTTCTGGGTGGCGGTTTGTTGCTGGGTGGCTACCTGAGCATGGCTGCTTTGGAGCAATACTTTTGCTTGGCCAACCCAGTCGTCGAGGTGGATGCGACCAGGTAGGTAGCCAATGCGCTTAGTGATTTCGTCAATTTCTTCTGGGCTCCAAGAGGCAATTTGAGCATAACTGACGATACCGATACCATGTAGTTTTTCGCTTAAAAAAGGGCCGATATTTTTAATTTGCTGCAAGTCGTCGGTAGTAGTTTCTATTGCGGCACTCACTAGTGGGCTAATGGAGCGTTGGCCGCCTTCAATGATTACTTCGGTTTCACCTGCGTGGTTGGTTCTTAAGCCCGCGAGTGTCACGTCAGCTCTGATTGTTAAGGGCTCTCCACTAGCATCCGTGGCCACTGCCGGCGTGCCTACTATGGGGCGGTGTGGCGTACCAAAAGGTGCTGAAGTAGGCGTTTTGGCGTGCTGCCCATCGCTTACTTGTAGCAGCTCGGTTTCTAGTTTTTTATTCTCTTGACCTAAGGCGGTGAGCTTAGCTTCTAGCTGCTGAAAACGAACTTCAGTGGCTTCTAAATAGGCACTAAGAGCTGTATTGTCGGCGGGAATAACAGTAGTGCTGCCGGCAGCGGAACCAACCGCAGGGGGTGCTGGCACTTGGCTAGCCGTTGTTAGGGCGGCTTGGAGTCGGTTTACTTCCGCTTCTAGAAGTTGCACTTCCTCTTGGTAGGCGGCTTCTTGTTCTTCCCAATTGTTGGGCAGGGGGTCGATGTGCAGGGTGGCTACCTTGCGCTTGAGGTTGGTTAGTTCGTCAATGGCTGCTACTTTTTCTGTGCTAAGCTGCTCTACTTCACGTGCTAGTATTTGTTGTTTTTCGTTGGCGGCCTTGTATTGCTGCTCGTAGCTCGCTTGGTCTTTCTGTGCTAGTAGTAGCTGGGTTTTGTACTTCTTCAGCCCCGCTGATCGGAGGAAAAAACCCAAAAGAAAGGCAAATAGACAGCCTAGTAAAAACAAGCCCAGCAGGATAAATTGCAACTCTTGATCTAGGCCAGCGAAGTGATCTTGAAAGCGATTGAAATAGTTCATGCCGAAAGGTAGTTAAAACTTATATCTTGTAGGTAATATTGGGGATATTTTCAGCCGTTTGTGGCACCGCTTCTTGATCGATAATCGCATCTTCTTCTTGATTAGGGAAGGTTAAAGGGGTCTTACCCTGGAAGTAATCCACGAGCTCGTCCAACCCGATCATGAAAGGGTTTTCAGCGTGGAAGTGCTCTAAGTCTTCACAACCAAGCATATCCGCTGCCATCCACTGCCCTAACTGGTAGTAGCTTTCCCATTGAATAGGATCGAAAAACTGATCAGCCGTACTCTCGTGCGGAAATGCAGGATTATAAATTTTGTATTTATAAGTGCCGTAGCGAAGCCAGTCTTCTCGGGCTATATCGGGTCGGCCTTTTGGTGCTTTTACGCTAGATTTTACATAAACGAAGGTGCCTACTTTATAATCGTCGTAATGTACCACTTCCTCCCCATCAGGGCTTTCTATTTTGTCCCATAGTTGATAAATATCGGCTACGGCAAAACGGCGCTCACTATAACCATGACTTGGGCGAGGACGAATTGTTTGCTCGGGCACATGATCAGGCCGAAAGCGAATGTCGATGCCGAGCTCGTTTCTAGCTCTCACACTAAGGTTCTCCAAAGCACCAAAGGTATAGTTCGGATCGGCTTCCGCATCCACAGCAATGATAAGGCGGCAACGTCTTCTCAGTAGTTCCATCACCCCAAGATTCTCGATGTGGCCGCCATCACTGATATTGACCATCAGTTTGTCGGTGCCAATGCGGCCAAATAGCTCATAAAAGAAATAAGAGGGCCACCAAGGAACTGGATATTGGCTGGCTAGTTTGAGCGGATTCCATATCCAAAAACCAAGCCGTAAATTCAAGAGGGTCGTGATAAAACTCAGTATGCGATTACTGTAAGCACCCATGCCAGGGTTCACCGCCGCTGCGCTGATCGTAATAGCCGACGGTAAAGTAAGATCGCGGTAGCCTTTCGTTTCGCTAGTAGGCACGTAGCCGACCAATTTGGCTCCACAAAACTGTGGCGATAATAGAAAGTAGTCGCTGGCTTTACTACCCTGAAAATTAGGGTCGCTGCTGCTTAGTAGGTTTAATGTGGTATTGATTAGCGGATAAGGTGCCATATCTTGGTCTTCATCTCGGTGCTCTAGTTTATAGAGCAAGGTGTTCATCTTGTTGCCAGCAAAATGCAAAAAGGCATCAGCCAATTGCTTGCGGTAAAAACGGTGGAAACTAGTGGCATTTGGGTTGGTGATAATCCCCAATAAACCTACCAAAAAACCTATACCTGTCAGGGCGAGTACATTGCCTCCTTCTATGCCTTTTACCCCTTGGAAAGCAGCAAAAAGCGAGCCTGAAGTGCCCACCACAAGCAGTAAAACTAAGGCCGCTTGTAAGCGATTAAACCAAGCAGATAGATGTAGCCGATAAATAAATAAGGCATTGCTGATGAAATGAACCGCTAACAAAACAGCAAATGCCATGCCGCCATAGCTGACCAAGGTGCCGATAAAGTCCTGGATTTGCTCCGGATTGAAAATCAATAGCTCCCGCACCACCCGATACACTATATATACCAATAAGCCTACTATGGCCGGACTGAGAAAACTCATCAATAGACTAACCAAAAAAGCCACTACTAGCACGAAAATATTCCAGATTTTCCACCCGCCTTCCCCCGGAAAGAGGTAGCGACCACGCCGCCGAAGATAGTCGATGTGCTCGTCTTGAAAAAGATCGTCGTAGCGCCCATTGCCTTGCAAAATAGCTTGGATGTAGCTATTCGTATAACCTCCACCAGAAACCGAACTGATATAATCTGCTTGCCGCAGCAAATTGAAGCGCTGCAAAGACTTCAAAAAGCCCAGATTGATAACCGCCGAACGAATACCGCCCCCACTCAGCGCAATACCAAAGCGATTTTCTTCGATCTGCTGTTCAAAATCAGGCCCAAAATGGACGCGCCGCCGCCGCCGTAGTAGCTTCTCCTCGGCTATTAATACTTCGCGTAGTTTATAAGTAGCTGACATGAGCTTCGTTTTTTGCTTATTCGTGCCGCTTTAAAAAGGCAATTAAGCCTTCAAAATAGCGCAGCTGATCGTCAAACATGGCCATGTGGCTACCTTCTGGCAAGTAGAGGAACTCCCCGTTCGGTAATTTTTCCGACATCATCCGCATAAATTTCGGATCCATGGTGTCGTGTTCTGCGCCAATCACCAAGGTCGGAACCGCGATCTTTACCAAATCTTCCGTTCTGTCCCAATCGGCTAGCTTTCCCCGAATGCCAAACTCACTTGGGCCTTGCATCGGTACGTAAATATCGGGGTTGATGTGGGAAAAGGCTCGTACGGCCGCTGCCGGCCATTCGCCTAAAGGTTTGCGTAGCACATGGCGCGTGTAATGCTCCTCTTCCATCAACTTAATGTAGGCCGGATTACTAAAATCTTCCGCTGCTTCAAAAGCTAAAATCTTTTGATATACTTCCTGTCCTAAACTAGGGCCTAAAACTTCATGGGCATAGCGGCCATAGGCAGGGCAACTGCTCATCATGTTGGAAATAATGAGCCCCTTCAAATGCTGGCCGTATTTCAAGGCATACTCCGTGGCTAAAATACCCCCCCAGCTATGGCCCAGCAGGTAAAAATTGTCGGCATCCAAGCCCAATGCTAACCGCACTTGCTCTACCTCCTCTACAAAGCGAGCTGTATTCCATAAGCTCGTATCGCTAGGCTGGTCGCTAAAATAGCTGCCTAGCTGATCGTAGTAATAATATTCAATGCCCGCTGCGGGTAAGTAACTATCTGCCGGCAAGAAGTATTCATGCGTAGCCGCAGGGCCTCCGTGTAACAATAATAGCTTGATCTTAGGGTTGTTGCCTACTCTTTTAGTATAAACCTCGAAGGTTCCCGCAGGCGTCTGGATGGGAATCATCCGTAGCCCACCATCTAGCTTATCCGCTCGGCCACTGTTGTCATAGTAGGCGGTGTTGCAAGGGCTATCTGCCTCCATCGTCTCGGCTGCGGGCTCGCAAGCTACTAGCAGCCCCCACAAACATAAATACCCCAATATTTTTCCCATGATTCGTAATTGAAAGTCCGCGATGCCAATGCGCAAACGACTTGCAGCACTTGGCTCGCCTCGTAGTTCCACGTCCTCGGTAGCTAGTTTCCTAAGCCCGCTGCCGTAAATATACACAGAATTTCAAATTTGGGAGCCCCTACGCCCTACTTTGGTAGGCTTTGTCGATCGGGGTATCTTGTCCTTTTACCTCGCTTACTCCTTCCCGCCCTTTTTCTTCGCTGTTCTCTCTTTTTGGCTAACGCGGGGGCAAAAGCTTTTTTGTAGCGCAACTGCTACTCAAGAAGGCTCCACGCTTTCCGAAGCAGACTCCTACAAACTTAGCGTACTAGTGAGCCAAACGCCCACCTTACACATGCAATCCCTAGCCAATACGGCGGGAACGGTTCGCTCAAAAGCCGCTTGCAGCCGTTTGATGGCGTAGCACCACTATGCTTATGTTTCGCTTTGCGGCTTCTTTTAGGTTTTGCCTCGTTCAAAACGAAAAGCTGCTTGCTCGCACTCGTTCATAGCGTGCCGAACAACGCTAATACTTAGCGCTTGAACCACTAGATGGGTTTAGTGGCTTGGACTCCCCCCCCCTTGCGCTACAAAATAGCCCTTGCCCCTGCCTCCGGCCAAATAGAAAATGAATCAGATACCTGCTCGGCTCTTATGCGTTGGAGCCTCCGCAGCGTTAATTTTCAACATATCTGTGCGGAATTGTACCTTTGTGCGTTCTTACAAGATATGAACCAGATGAGTTGCTTCGCAAGGCGGTTGATTGGGCTTATCAGGCTACTGTGCTTGCTAGGGATCGGGCTTTTTTCACTACCGCTACTGGGGCAAATCGCACCGGTGAGGGCTGATACGGCGAAGAAGGAGGAAGTGTTTATCGATTGGTCAGACGATTTGCAGCTGCTGCGCGGGCGAGATGGCCGCTCCATCCAGCGACTGATTGGCCAAGTGGAACTAAGCCAGGATAGCATCTATATGTATTGCGATAGCGCCGATCTCATCGAGGGCGTACAGCTCTACGCTTTTGGCCATGTGGTTATTCAGCAAGGTGATAGTATGGCTGCTTTTGCAGAACAACTAGACTATAATGCGAACGAGAAAATTGCCTACCTGAAACGCAAGGTGCTACTCCAGAACGGACAGCGGCTGCTCTATACCGATGCCCTGAAATACGACCTGGCTAGCAAGCTAGCAACCTACAACAGCGGCGGCCGCTTAACAGATGGCAACACAGAATTGCGCTCCACCTTCGGCTATTATTACACCGATCGGGAAGAGATTTTTTTCAAAGACTCCGTGGTGGTGATCGGGGAAACTTTTGCACTGCGAGCCGATAGCTTGCGCTACGATGCGCTCAATGAGGTGGTGTATTTTGTGGGCCCTACGATTATGCGAACCGATAGCGCGGAAATCTACTGCGAAGGGGGCTTCTATAATATTGCTACGGAAGCAGCCCTCTTCCATACAAATGCTCAATACCGCAGCGGTGAGCAAATAGCCACGGCGGATAGTATCGCTTACGAAGGTAGCCGCCAATTATACATCCTCACCGGCCAGGCTTATATCCGCGAAGGCGATCACTCCTTTGCGCGCGCAAAGTATATTGAATACGATAAAAGGCAAGACGCCTACTTATTGCAAGGCAACAGCTTGCTGCGCGATCGGGATAGAACCGTAAGCGGAGAGCAAGTACGCTACAACAAAATCACCCAGCAATACAAGGTCACGGGCGGTAGAGCAAAGGTCGTAGATGGCGCTAACATCGTCGAAACAGATCAGATTAGTTTCGATGAGGCCACCGGCTTTGGTTTAGCACAAGGAAACGTTATTTGGCAAGATACCTCCGCTCAATTGACCATCCTAGCCGAGCAAGCTCAGTTTAACCAGCGAGATGGCTACATCAAAGCTACCGGAGGCTCACAAGGCCGCCCACTGCTCATCAGTTTGCTCGATGGCGATACGCTTTTCCTCGCCGCTGATACGCTTTTTAGCTACGAGGAGATTAACAACGCCAATGCGAAAACTGCCCCAAGCACGGCACAAACACCAGCGGCAAATAACCCAAGAGATAGCAAAAATCGACCCATCCCAAACGATACACTAGGCCTAAAACAACCAAATTCGATACAGCCGAATTGGCCAAAGCCCCAGCAGGATACACTCC
>DAINNZ010000003.1:21211-24369 GCA_036735605.1 Lewinella sp.
TTACGGATACACTCCTTACGGATACACTCCTTACGGATACACTCCTTACGGATACACTCCTTACGGATACGCTAACCACTTTAAGCGAGCCCCCGTCGCTATCGAGCCAGCCCGATACGCAGCGAATCATCAAGGCCTACCGAGATGTGCGCATTTTTAAAAGCGATTTGCAAGCCGTGGGAGATTCTTTGAGTTTTAACACCACCGACTCGATCATTTCCCTCTTTTACAACCCTATTCTGTGGCAAGATACGAGCCAGTTACTCGCCGATACCATCGATATCTACCTGCGTAATGAAGCCTTAGAAAAGGTACATCTCAAGCGAAAAGCACTCGTACTCACTAGCCCAGACCTGATCTACTTCAACCAAGTCAAAGGCAAAGATATTGTGGCCTACTTCGATTCTAGCAGCCTACGACAAACGGTCGTTTCGGGGAATGCCGAGGCCATTTACTACCTCCAAGACGATGCTGCTGCCTACATTGGCGTTAATCAAACCACTTGTAGCGAAATGACGATCGACTTCGAGAGCGGTAGCGTGCGCTTCCTGCGTTTTATCAATCAGCCTAGTGGTAAGTTGGAGCCGATGCTTACCGTCTCTCCCAGCAGCCAACCTAAGCTGGAGGGCTTCCGCTGGGAACTAGCGCGCCGACCTCTTCGCAAAGAAGACCTCTTCACCACAGTAGCACCTTCCCCACCACCGCCAAACGAATCTCCCGCCGACGAATCTCCCGCCGACGAATCTCCCGCCGACGAATCGCTGCCATTAGGCGAACCCCCTGCTAGCGAATCTCCGCTGGGTGAAATCCCCCCCACCCAGGGTGAAGCAGTTTCGCCAAAGGCAGCTCGCAGCGATGCAGCGGTAAGGATAAAAACAAGTGTAAAACCGGAAAAACTACAAGAAGCACCTGAAAATTAAAGCCGTCAACGTATCTTCGCAAGATGAGACTATTGCTTTGTTTACTGCTGTTTTTCGCTATATCGCAGTGCCCCTTTGCGCAGCCTGAACTGAGTCGCTTGGCTGCGGCTCGGAAATCGGGTGAGCAGCAAGAAGTACTGACTATCATTGATAGCCTCCAAGTAAGTGGCCGCCTTTCTCCCGATTTATACCTGCTGCAAGGGAATACCTACTACGAATTAGGCCAACTAGGCCACGCAGTACTAGCCTATGAACGAGGGCTACGGTTGCGACCCACTCATGCTGCGCTGCGCAACAACCTCGCTTTTGTAGAGCAGCAACTGCCGCTGGTTTTTCCGGCTACCCCTGAATTTTTTCTAGTTCGCTGGTGGAAAATTACCGCTAGTTTTCTCGGCGTTCAGGCGGCGCAGTGGCTAGCTATTCTAGCTTGGTGGCTGGCAATGGCTTTGTTCATTTGGTGGTTTTTTAAGCGGCAAACCTTATCGGAGAGCCGCCGTTTCCTCTTACTACCAGCGGCCATTAGCTGCATGCTGCTAGCGGTGCTCGCTTACAATTTGGGGCAAAGTAGAGTTGCCTTATTACAGCAGCAAGACCAAGCCGTACTGCTGGCACCTAACAGCGTCTTGCGGGTCGCACCCGGCGAAAAAGCTAGCCTAGAACGGGAAGTAACAGCTGGCCTGCGCCTCCGAATCGTGGATGATTCCCAGGAAAAGTACCTGAAAGTACAGCTGCGCAACGGCCTGCAAGGTTGGCTGCCTAGAGCAGACGTTGCCATCATTTGAGTGTAGTCTGTGCGTAGTAATGAGTGGGCTCGTTAAACAGGCTTCCGCCTAAAGATGGGCACTTCATACAACGCTATTTTATAAGCTTTATAAGCTGGCACGGCGTGCAGGGGCAAAGGCCGCTTTTTTGCGCAAGACTGTTGAGAGGCATCCTAGTATTCGTTAGCTATCAGTCATCAGCTATAAGCCCATAAAAAACTAAAAAAAAGAACCCCTGCCCACAAGGGGCGAGAGGCTCACTTAATACTCACTAGTTTATGAAACTTTTGCTAAATTATAGCTTTCTAACCAATTGAAGGAGCTTTTTAGTATAAAAAAGGTTGGTTGAGTGAAAAAAATTACGCAGGAATGTCCTCTCGCTTCCGATTTGCCCAAAATTGCCGCCACCAAAACAGCGGATTCACTAGTTGTTTGCGTAGTTCAAAATCGGTGTACATCTTGCAAAGTAGCTCCACAATCTTTGGGTTGTCGGCCACAATACCGGTTAAGAAATTGGTAATGCGCTTGTGCTGCATCACTTGCTGCAACTGGTAGCTTAGGCGTAATTCGGTGCGCAATACCCTTTGTATGCGTACATCGTAAGCTTGCAGGAAGGCTGCATCGAAGCGCTGCTCGGCTAAGCATTTTTCTGCTAGTTCGGCCGCGATGAAGCCGCTGTAGGTTGCATTTCCAATGCCTTCACCTGTGAGCGGATCGATTAAATGCCCGGCATCTCCTGCTAGTAAGTAGTGGTCGCCTGAAAGACGGCGTTTTTTAGAACCTAGGGGAAGGCCGTAGCCATAGGTTTTTCCTACGGGGCTCGCATGGGTAAAGCGCTCCCGAAAGGCAGGGCTCTGAATGATATTGTCTAGTTCTTTACGTAGATTGACTTGGCGTTTTTTTACAATATCGCTGCGCATGCCTAGGCCTACATTGGCCTGCCCGTTTGGTAATGGAAATATCCAGAAATAGCCTGGATTGTAAGCTTCCAGAAAGTGCAACTCAATAAAGTTATCTGGGTGGAAGCCCGTGACGCCTTGGTAATAGGCTCGCACAGCTGCTGCGTGGTGGTTGGGGTCGATTGCCAAACCCGCATGTTTGCGTGCGAAAGGGGAGTGGGCGCCGCTGGCATCAATCAGTAGTTGGCAATCAAATGCCTTTTCCCCATCTGCTGAGCGAACGATATAGCCGCGCTCGCTGCGCGTGAAAACACTCAGCTCGGTATTCAGTAGTAGCTCGATATCGGGCCGCCGCTTTACCTCATCAATAAGGAATTGATCAAAGTCGATGCGCTTACTCACATAGCCTGGCGCAGCATCCGCTTGCCGTTGGTAGCCGACCTTAAAAGGTAGCTCAATCAAGCGGCCGTTAGGTGGAAAAAAACGAATGCCCCACACATCCGTTGGGGTGAACTGCGCCCGAAAGCGATCCATAATAGCCGGGTCTAAACGATTCAAAAGGGTGGTAACCTTGCCGG
>DAINNZ010000003.1:24379-33721 GCA_036735605.1 Lewinella sp.
TGCCGGAAAGCGCATCGCCACAGATTTTATCGCGAGGAAAATCGGATTTATCTACTAGCACACTAGGTATGCCTAAATAGCTTAGCCGTAGTGCCGTGGCAGCACCAGCCGGCCCTGCTCCAAGAATTAAGATGTTTACTGCTTGCATGGCTCAAAAGTAGGCAAAATATTGGAATTGTTCGGGGGGTAGGAACAAGCGACCACGTAGTAGCGGCGAAGCCAAAGCGAGCAGTATTTTGTATTGAACGAGGTGAAAACGCAGCCGCAATGCTGTTGTGGCTAGGCTTGCTACTTCCTCTATTCATAACGGAGCGATTCAATAGGGTCTAGCTGCGCGGCTCGCATCGCAGGGTAAATACCCGACAACAAGCCTACCGCTGTGCAGATGATGAGCGCAAGTAAAATCCAAAGCCAAGGCACAAGGAAAGACCCATCCGTAAAGATAATCACCACATTCCCTACCACAACCCCTAAGACGATACCAATTAGGCCGCCCATTTGGCAGATGATGGTGGCTTCTACTAAGAATTGCGTGAGAATATTTTTACTCGTGGCACCGAGAGCTTTTCGGACGCCAATTTCTCGGGTTCTTTCGGTAACCGACACGAGCATGATATTCATCAAGCCAATCGCAGCCCCTAGCAAGGTCATTAGACCAATACTGACGGCAGCCAGGCGGAGCGTGACCGTATTTTCACGAATAATACTCACTAGATTGCTGCTGTTTTCTAGCTCAAAGTCGTTTTCTTGCCCAACTGTAAGCCCCCGCACGTTGCGCAGGCTTAGGGTGGCTTCGGCCATAGCTGCTTCGATTCTCGTTGGGTCTTTAACACCCACGATGATATCAAAATTGGAACGATCGGTGGCGTAGTAGCGTTTAGCGGTTTGCAGCGGCAGTAGTACGCGCCGGTCTTGGCTTTCATTCATACCATTCCCTCGCGTAGCGGTGATGCCTACAATTTTAACGTTAATTTTACCTAAACTAATTGTCTTATTGAGTGCAAACTCAGTATTGCCATCAAAGAGGTCTTTCACTAGATCGCTGCCGATAATACAGATGTTGCCGCCTTCTAGGGTTTCTCGTTCGGTAAAATTGCGGCCGATGGCTATCTCGTAGGCTTTTACCGTTAGATAATTGCGGTTCATACCCATCACAATAGTGTTTGGGTTGGTTTCTTTGTTTTGGTACTTAGCCGTTGCGTTGCCGGTGGCAAAGAACGAGAGGCTCACGTCGGCTGGGAACTTGTATTGCTCCAAAAAGGCGGCTGCTTGTTTGTAGGTAAAGGGCTCGGAGCGCTGGCTGGGGCCTCGGCGACGGTTGCTTTTTAGATCAAGGTTCTTTCGCTCTACGCTAAAGGTATTAGCTCCTAAGCTAGAGATATTAGACGACAAAGAGTAGATAGCGGCATCAATGGCCGTTAATATCCCTACCAATGCCATGATGCCAAAAGAAATGATCATCATGGTCAAAATAGCCCTTAGCCAATTGGCTCTAACGCTTTCCAGCGCAATCCGTATGTTTTCTATCCATCCCATTAGCCGCTAAAGTAGAACATAAGACAGTGACTGCCCTCGTTTTTTCGATGAATAGCATCATTTTTGCGACCGCGAGCACCCAAAGCGACCAAAAGGGGGCAAATATGCTGCCTCTTTGCTTCGCTTCAGCCGCTGTGAACCCTGCCGGCTAGCACGGCAAGTGGGTTCGCCTGCGGCACTTATTACTTGGGTATTACTTGCACGCTACCGGCAGCTTCAGCAACGAAGAAAGCCAAGAAAAAAAATAGCATCCGCCACCAAAAGATCGAAAAGCAAGCAGAATGGATAGAAAATGCAGAAAAGTGGCTCGTAGCTCATAATAATCTACAGAATAGTGTGTTAGTTCCTAGGTTTTTTCGCACTTTTGCACATTAATAGGCTACACAGTAAGCTTAGCGACTGAGAAGGGGGCCCTTTGGTAGGGAATGCCACTGCATGAAATGTACCATACTCCTTCATCGCTAATTAGCCAAATAACCAACAAACGACACGATCAAGCTTGATGAAGCTATTCAATTTTTTCAAACAAGAACTCGCCATCGACTTGGGCACTGCCAACACGCTAGTGATCCAAGATAACAAAGTGGTAGTAGATGAGCCCTCTATTGTGGCTATCGATCGCAAAACGGATCAAACGATTGCGGTAGGCAGGCGTGCTATGCAAATGCACGAAAAAACACACGATAGCATCCGAACCGTGCGCCCACTCAAAGACGGGGTAATCGCCGATTTCCGTGCCGCCGAGCACATGATCAAAGGTATGATCGACATGATCGGTACGCGCCGGCGGTTTTTTACTCACCTTAAAATGGTGATTTGTATCCCCTCCGGTATTACGGAAGTAGAAAAACGCGCTGTATTTGAGAGTGCCGCTCGGGTGGACGCAAAAGAAGCTTACCTGATCTTCGAACCAATGGCCGCAGCCTTGGGTATCGGCCTAGACGTGGAAGAGCCCATCGGAAATATGATCATCGATATTGGAGGAGGCACCACGGAGATTGCCGTAATTGCCCTATCGGGTATTGTATGCGACCAGAGCATACGCGTGGCAGGGGACGAGCTAACGGCGGCTATAAGCAATTTTATGAAGCGGCAACACAATATCCTGATCGGTGAGCGTACAGCCGAACAGATAAAAATTCATGTGGGCTCAGCACTAACGGAACTCGAAAACCCACCAGAAGACTACGCGGTAAATGGCCGCGACCTAGTAACAGGAATCCCTCGCCAAATCATGGTCGGTTACAAGGAAATCGCCGAAGCACTCGACGAGAGCATCGTACAAATCGAGGAGGCCGTCTTTAGAGCATTAGAAACCACTCCGCCAGAGCTGGCTAGCGATATTTACCGAACAGGTATCTACCTGACAGGAGGAGGTGCTTTACTGCGTGGCTTAGATAAGCGCCTCAGCGCAAAGACTCAGCTACCTGTGCACGTGGCCGAAGATCCTTTGCGCGCCGTTGTACGGGGCACTAGCGCAGCATTGGCCGATACAGAACGGTACAAAGCTATTCTTATCCCTAGCAGCAGCGTTTCCTAGAATGTCGAGATTGATTCAGTTTATTTTCCAAGGCAGTAGCTTTTTCACCTTCGTGATACTGGAGATGTTCTGTTTCTACCTAATTGTTAACTTTAATAGCCAGCAACGATCCATCTACCTCGAAACCTTCAGTGTTTATACAGGCAGTATGACCGAGCAAGTGGACGAACTCAATTCCTACCTCGGCCTCCGGCAGCAGGTCGATGAATTGCAGACGCAAATGGCTGCTCTGCGTGCTCAGTTGCCTTCTTCTTACTATGCAATAGATACGCAAACAGATAGTGTGCGGGATGATAGCCTACGGCAGCGCTTCGTTTACGTGCCAGCACAAATTGTTAATAGGTCTCCCTATGGGCTCAATAATACTTTCATCATCAATAAAGGGGCAATAGATAGTGTTTACAGAGGCCAAGGTGTTATCAGTGAAAAAGGTATCCTGGGTATCGTAACCAATGTAAGCCAGTATCACGCCAGAGCGATGAGTGTTCTACACCGCGATTTACGTATTAGTGCTGGTTTGCGCAGTGGCTTCTTCGGAACTTTGAGCTGGGATGGAAACGACCCTCGGTATATGATTCTAGACGATATGAAAGATTATGCGAAGGTTGAGCCTAAAGATACCGTTTTTACCACTTCTTTTTCTAGTGTTTTCCCTACCGATCTATCCATTGGAATCGTAGTAGAAAAAAATCGAGCTATTGCGGAGGGCAACTGGCGCTTATCTATTCAACTATTAAATGAGCCATTGCGAGAACGATATGTCTATTTAGTACAAGACCTGTATAAAGAAGACTTAGCACGCTTATATGACCAGAGCCAATGAACGAAGGAGCTATCTTAAACAGTGCGGTCCGCTTTATCCTATTGGCGGTATTGCAAATATTCTTACTCAAGCAAATTAGCTGGGGCTTTGGAGGAAAAGATTATCTTTTTATTTTCCTCTACCCGCTTTTTATTTTCTTATTGCCCTTGCAGTTGCCGAAGGTTGCCGTTATTATGCTCGGCTTTTTACTAGGGCTTACGATTGACTTGTTCTATGAGAGCCTCGGGTTGCATGCAGCTGCCGCTACTTTCTCTGGCTTTATTCGCCCAGCTGTTTTACGGTTGGTGCAACCCAAGGAGCAGTATAACATCAAAGCACATCCAACGCCAGCTAGCATTGGTTGGCCTTGGTTTATCCGCTATACTGCTTATGGTTTGGGCATCCATTTAATAGTTTTTTTTAGCATTCAAGTGTTTACTTTTGTATATTGGGACGAAATTTTGTTGAAAACACTGTTTAGCTTTCCAGCTTCCCTCTTTGCGGTGCTGTTCACAGCTTTTGTATTCAACCCAAAATATTAGTAGCACGGTATGGCAGAACAACAACAACTAACTAAAGTATGGAGCATTCGGATCCTTTTTATCCTAGTGGCGCTATTGTTAGTTGGCAAAGCTTTTCAATTACAAATCGCTAGCAGGCAATTCAAAGCTAGAGCTGATACTGCTGGCACCTCACTGATTACGCAGTACCCTTCCAGAGGGCTCATGGCCGACCGCAGCGGAAAGTTGTTGACGCTCAACCAAGCAGCTTACCAACTGGAATTTACCTACTATCTATTTCAGAAAGAAAGTGCTCGATTCGATACCCTTAAATTTTGTAGGCTATTAGATATAAGCCTAGACGACTTTTTAGCGGGTATTAATAAAGACTGGCGCAATGTGCAATACTCAAAGCATAAGCCTTTCGTCTTTATGAGCAATATTAGTCAGCAGCAATTTGCTACGATCCAAGAGAGTTTGCACGAATTCTCAGGCTTTAAAGCCCGTTTACGTAGCCTGCGTGCCTACCCTTTAGCCGGGGGAGGCCATCTCATTGGGTACATGGGTGAGATTAGTCCAGAAAAAATAGCAAACGACTCCAGCAATTTTTATCGCTCCGGCGATTACATCGGCGTGAGCGGCCTAGAACGCCAATATGAAGAAGTGCTACGCGGAAAAAAAGGTAGCAGACTCGTCATTATGGATAAGTTGGGCCGCGAAGTGGCCGACGCGCTCGATGGAAAAATCAACACCCAAGCCCAAGCAGGAGCTGACCTCCTCACAACTATTGATTTCGACCTGCAAGCCTACGGCGAACAACTCATGGTAGGTAAGGTGGGGAGTATCATTGCCATCGAACCCAGCACAGGGGAGGTGCTAGCAATGGTTTCTTCTCCTGCTTACGATCCGCGCTTACTTTCTATGGGGCGCCAACGCGGAGCGGCTTACGCACAGCTCGCTCAGGACTCCCTTAAACCCCTACTCAATCGGGCTATTGGAGGTAAATACCCGCCCGGATCCCCTTTTAAAACGGTCGTAGCACTCGTTGGCCTGCAAGAAGGAATATTACAAACCGATAGAGGCATCGCCTGCTCGGGTGCTTTTTATAGCAATGGCAAACGGCTCACTGGTTGCCACGGTCATCCCTATTGCCAAAATGTAGAAATGGCGATCGCGCAGTCTTGTAATACCTACTTCGTCACTAGTTTCCTCGAGCTCATTAATCGCTACGGTACCTTGTCTCCTAATAAAGGGTTAGCAGAATTCAATAAATACCTCTATCAGTTTGGGATCGGCGTAAAAACAGGGATCGATTACCCAGGCGAGCTGCAAGGAAACGTCCCAACGCCTGAATATTACACCAACCGATTTGCCGAAGATGAGTTCTGGCGCGCTATCTGGGTGCGCTCCCTGGCTATCGGCCAAGGAGAATACGAACTCACCAACCTACAAATGGCCAACTTAGCTGCTGCCATCGCTAATAGGGGCTATTGGATCACGCCTCACTTAGTAAGAGGCCTGCGCATGGGGCCAGATAGTATAGTGGCACCTCCTCATCAAGTGTTCCGACACACTATTGAGATCGATCAAAAGCACTTCGAAACTGTTGTGAAAGGGATGCGCCAAACCTTCCTAAACGGCACGGCGCGGCGCTCCGATGTGCCGAATCTATCCATCTGCGGTAAAACAGGCACGGCCGAGAATAAAGGAGAAGACCATTCCATTCTCTTCGCCTTCGCCCCCCAGGATGAACCCAAAATAGCGATCTCTGTTTACATCGAAGAAGGAGGCTTCGGTAGTACTTACGCCGCTCCTATCGCTAGCTTAATGATTGAAAAGTATGTGAATGGCAGCATACAAGAAGATCGTAAATGGCTCGAACAACGCATGCTAGAGGCTAACCTTATCGAGAAGGCTAAATAATAACAATGGCCTCACAACCACAGTCGCGCTACAAAGAAACCTTTGCCCCCGCACGCAGTGCCCACCTACTCGTATTGGGCAAGCAAGGTGAAAGTCATCGACCTGCCGGCTGGGTTCCTAGGGATGTTCTACCTATGACAAAAACGATTTACCCACAGATGCTGCGACTCACTAGCGTTCGTGTCTGTGTTTTGCAGGCTGGCGCAGGGGCAAGGGGCGTTAGATGGCGCAAGACTGCAATAAAGCCCCCTTTTCCCGAATTCCTAGCAAGACGATCGCGTAATTATCCTATCCTGAAGAAATACGGCGATAATTTTCATATTTCATACCTTTGCTATTCATTTGGAAGCTAGCAAATAAAAAAATACGCTAATCATGGCAAAAAGCCGAGAGAATAGGCAAGCAGAAATTTACAGCACTTTCAAGTCGCTTAGTCCCAACACTTCCTGGGTTTTAGTAGCCATACTGGTATATGGCGAGCCCGCTAGCTCCGCGAAGCTCATTGAGGTGCTCAAGAAAGCTAAAATTCCTGTTCGAGGCGGCAAAATGTGGGGTAAACCCGAGGTGGAGGAAAGCCTAGCGGTACTCACCGAGCGGGGCTGGGTGAAGATACTTAAAAAAGGAATCGTTGTCGAAAAAGCCATTGAGTTTTTGCTCTTCAAAGTGGCACCAATAGCGATGGGTGCCATCCACGACTTGGCCGAAGCAAACATAAGTGTGCGTAGTTTAACGTCGAGAAATAGCCGTTATTTTTACTATTACAGCGAAGCGACCTATGAAGATGCCTATCACTTATCTAGGCTTCGCTTGCTACAAAATAAACCTTCGGAATACACTGCCGCAGTGAACGATCTGCAAAAAAACTCGAGCTATTACTCCTACTACGCTGCGGATGCCCGCGAAAAAGCAGCCGATCTGATTGCAAATTTTTATACCGATTTCTGGCAAGCCTTGGATGCTTCTTTCCAGAAATTGGCCATTCAGATGCAACTGTATAGCCCCAATCGCAGTGCTAAAATGCAGCCTTCTGCGGAGATACAAGCCTATATACAAGCAAAGTTTTATGCCGATTTTTGGACTGAAAAAGAGCAAAGTGGACTGCTAGATTTGGCTTTGCATCACATCCATATTCTGCTCTATAACTTCAGCTCTATGGAGTCTGCCTCGGGTAGGGAGCTAGCTGCTTTGCCAGAGCCTGTGCAGGCCTTATATTATCTAAGTGTTGGGGAGGAAACGCAGGCACTAACTATCGTCAATTCCAACCCCTTTGGGGAAAGCCATACAGCCTTTTACACCGCCTTTAGTTGGCTACTGCATTACAAGCACAATCAAGCTAGTTTGCAAGAAGCACTTGCTTTCTTTGAGGGAAAAAAAGAGGCTGTTTTACCCTATACCAATGAGCTAGTATATGCTTTTTTCTTAGGAAAAACAGGAAAAATTAGCCTAGCGGAAAACCAGTTAGAGCGGCTTGCAACGAAGGTGACGCACCCGCTCGAACACTTATTATTGCTTTGGATATATTATTGGCTAGGTATTTTCCCGCCCCACTCGGTCAAAGAGATGATGGAGATTCATTTTGCGGAAAAGAGCTTCGAACAAGCAATATGGGTGAATGCCGAACTAACCCACACGCTAAGCCTGCTCTATACCAGTGATAAGACCATAGCCTCCGCGGGGGAAAAAGCGGCTAAATTGTTGCAAAAAACGGCTTGGCAACCGCTTGCCACACTCTTCGAGCCACCGGCTGCTTGGGAAAATGCCCTCGATATGCTCGGTGGCGTAGCCCAAGGTGTGAGCAGTAAGCAAGAAGAGAGTTTACGCGAGCTACAGACCATCTGGATCGTTAATTTTGAGGCGCAAGAAGCCTACCCTAAAGAGCAAAAAAGAGGGCAAAAAGGCTGGTCGAGCGGCCGGAAATTGAAATGGAACGATCTGATCGACCCTAAAGACCTCTCTCACTATGAAGAGGCCGACTTACTGTCAATCAATGCGCTGATGGCTTATGGCCGAAAAGTATATCCCTATAGTAATGTAAGCGAAGATGCGATCGAAATCGATTTTGCCCATTTGCTCTACATCCTTGTCGATCATCCTAGAGTCTATATGGATGAGAAAAAGCGTATTCTACTCGACTTGAAACGCGCTACTGCTGAATTGAGTGTGATGGAGGCCAACGAAGGCCTACTGCTTAAATTCGATCCGCCGGTTTCCCGTGCAGGCTATTTCTGCAAGAAAGAAACGCCTACTCGCTACGCGATCTATCATATTACCCAGGAGCAATTCATAATGGCAAAGGCCGTCCGAGGGGGCGTTGAAATACCGCAAGAAAAACGATCTATTTTAGAGCAGCAGCTTGAGGGCTTACGTAACAGGGTGAGTATTCAATCGACTACGGATTTGCAGGATCTTAATCTGGAAGAGCTCGTGGCTGATGATAGGCCCTGCGTTCATCTTCTTCCTTTTGGGGATGCCTATAAGCTGGATATTTATATTAAACCCTTTACTGAGGAAACCTACTATTTTAAACCCGGAGAAGGACTGCCGCGCAGTATTCTAGTGCGGGAGGCAGGAAAATTCGTCTGCCTACGGGATATTAATCAAGAGGTAGCTAATGTTTTAGCGCTTATTCAGCAATGTCCTACGCTACAGAAGCTACCGCATGAACAGTTCGAGTGGCAAGTGGACGACACCTACGATGCCCTTAAAATTCTGCTGGAACTCAGAAAACTGTTAGAGGAGGGCCACATCACTCTTGAGCACCCCAAGGGTGAAAAACTCAAACTAGTGGCGGAAGCAAGTAGCCAAGACCTATCGCTCAAGCTAGGCCGGCAGCGCGATTGGTTTGAAGTGGGGGGTAGCCTCCGGATCGATGAGAATAGAGTCATCGACTTTGAGCTGCTGCTCGAGCAGATCAAAAACAATAGCAGTAATTTTATACAACTAGCCAATGGGGATTTTTTAGCCCTCACTGAGGAGCTCAAAGATCGCATCCTAGCTATGGAGGGGATGCTTTTTAAGCGAGGAAAAAAGATGCAGCTACC
>DAINNZ010000003.1:33731-72658 GCA_036735605.1 Lewinella sp.
GGTCATTTCGCTGAGCTAGCCGATGGGCTGGAAGACGTAGAAGCCGATGAAGCTTGGCGAGAAAGCTTGGCACGCATTCAGAAAGCGAGCAATCTCCAACCGCAGTTACCAGCCGATTTTAGAGCCAGCCTTCGTAGCTATCAGTTAGAAGGTTTCAACTGGCTAGCTCGTTTAGCTGAATGGGGTGTGGGGGCTTGCCTTGCTGACGATATGGGGCTTGGTAAAACCATTCAAGCACTCGCCATACTAAGCAGCCGAGCAGCGAAGGGGCCTGCCCTCGTGATAGCACCGGCTTCCGTAACGCGCAACTGGGTGAATGAAACCAATACCTTTGCGCCAGGCCTCATTCCCATTTTACTAGGGGGTAGTAAGGACACTCATCTGCTCAGTGAGTTGGGCCCTGGTGATCTGCTGCTAGTGAGCTACGGCCTGTTACCTTTTGTGGGAGAAGAGCTTCAGGCGATCGAATTTAACACCATTGTAATCGATGAGGCGCAAGCGATTAAGAACGTAAATACCAAGCGGGCTAAGACGGTCTTTCAGTTGCAAGGCGATTTCAAACTAGCTACCACCGGTACGCCCATAGAAAATAATCTTGGCGAGCTTTGGAGTCTTTTCCGTTTCCTTAACCCGGGCTTACTCGGCAGCCAGGAGGCTTTTAACCAAAAATTCAATGCCCCAATCGTTAGGTATTACGACCAAGCGAAACAGCAACAGCTCCAAAAATTGATCAAACCATTTATCCTTCGTCGGCGTAAAGATGAGGTGCTCAAAGAATTACCGCCCAAAACGGAAATCGTACTCAGCGTAATCCTCAGCCCTGAGGAAGCGGCTTTCTATGAAGCCATTCGCCGCCAAGCAATCAAGGAAATTGCGGAAGCTGATGAAAATAGCCGAAAATTTAGAGTCCTCGCAGAGCTTACGCGCTTGCGCCAAGCGGCTTGCCATCCTAAATTATTACGGCCTAACTCGAAAATTGCCTCCGCTAAACTCGAGCTGGTGCAAGAAACCATACAAGAAATTAGGGAAAGCGGCCATAAAGCACTGGTCTTTAGCCAGTTTGTGAAGCACCTTAAAATTGTGGAAGCTTGGGTTAAAGAAGCAGGTATTCCTTACCAATACTTAGACGGCAGCACCACCGGCAAAAAGCGGCAAGCAGCCGTGGAGGCTTTTCAACAAGGCGAGGGCGACCTCTTTCTCATTAGCCTGAAAGCAGGAGGTACGGGCTTGAACTTAACGGAGGCCGACTACGTCTTACACCTCGACCCATGGTGGAACCCTGCCGCCGAAGATCAAGCAAGCGACCGCGCCCACCGCATCGGGCAGCAGCGCCCTGTAACCGTCTATCGATTTGTTAGTGAAGCTACGATCGAAGAAAAAATCATCTCCCTCCACAAAGAAAAGCGCGATCTAGCCGATCAACTCCTTAGCGGAACCAACCAAGCAGGCCAATTGAGCGTGGATCAGATATTAGAACTCATTCAAGATTAAAGCCATTTCGTAAGCTTTCCCTTAGAACGAAAACCCAAACGGCCTAATTAAGCTCACTTAGGTAGCGGCGGCCGGTTCTGTCCATCCTAATTTGGGCGGCGGTGGGGTACTGTTAAGCGGGCTTTCGGTAGCAGCGGTGGAGAACAAGCCTAATTGCTTGGAGGCTGTTATTGTTTGGAGATGCGCTGGGTACGAATTACGGTATGCTTGTCGCCGATCAATTGCACAAGATAATAACCACTCGGTAAGTCGCTGATGTTATATTTTGTGTTGCTAGCGTAATCGAAGCTACGCACCTTTCTACCAATCGAATTCATTACTTGAATACGCTGTACACGATCGCTAAACCCTATCTGAAAGTACTCTATCACTGGATTGGGAAAAACCCGAAGATCCTCTGCTTGTTGGCCATAAGAAGCCGATTGCGCTCCTAGATGGAGGCAGCCAAAAAAGAAAAAAACAAAGAGTAAAGTGTGCTTCATTAGTCTTGGGGTTACGAATCTGTACACAAGGTATGACTAAAAAATAAAAAATGTTACCTTCATAAGGTAGGATAACTAAAATTTAACACTTTGGAGGCAATAAAAGATATGTTAGCTGCGAAGACTTGACGTTCGGGTGACTCTGGGGAGCACGACCTCAATGGCCGAAGGAGTAAGTACTTTAAGGTATTTTACTAGCCAACTCTAATGAATGGGGGGCAAGTGAATGGGGGGTAGGTTGCCTGAAATAATTTTACAATATCCACTCCAATCTAATACATTTGCAGCGCTTTGGCTCACGAAGCTTGGCTATGTTTGTCTAGCAATGGGCTGCCGCTAAAAACAAGCGTAATATGATGGAGCTTCTTTCCAATCCAGATGTGTGGTTTGCTTTATTGACCCTTACTTTTTTAGAAATTGTACTAGGGATTGACAATATCATTTTCATTTCCATTGCTGCTGGTAAGTTGGAGCCCGAACAGCGGAAAAAAGCCACGAGTATCGGTCTAATTTTAGCGATGGTAATGCGAATTGTGTTACTATTTGGTATCTCTTTGCTGACGTCGCTAAAGAACCCCTTTTGGCATATCGATACCACTTGGGTACAAGGAGGTATCAGCGGGCAGGCGGTCATTTTATTCATCGGTGGCCTCTTCCTATTGTATAAAAGCACGAAAGAAATTCGCGAGAAAGTAGAGCACCAAGGGCATAGCGCTCAAGAAGTGAAAAGTGGCCGCTCTAGCACCTTGAGCAGTGCTATTTGGCAAATAACAGCCATCAACATCGTTTTTTCTTTTGATTCCATCCTCACGGCTATTGGCATGACGAATGGCCTGACGGCTAACCCCAACGACGCCCTAATTGTGATGGTGGTAGCTGTGGTTATTTCAGTAGTGATTATGATGCTTTTTGCGAATCCGGTAGGCGATTTTGTCAATAAACACCCTTCTATTCAAATTTTAGGCTTATCTTTCCTCATCCTAATTGGTTTTATGTTGATTACTGAGGCGGCTCACTTAGGCCATCTGGTTGTATTCGGTAATGAAGTAGGCGTGATTCCGAAAGGTTATTTGTACTTTGCGATTGCCTTTTCTTTGTTAGTAGAGTTTCTCGATCTTCGCATGAAGAAAAACACCGAGAAGGTGGCTTAGCCTCGATGGAAAAAGAAGCCCGATCTTGAGGAAGGCTTGTGCTACGAGTTAAGCCCTTGCCCCTGCACGTCGTGCCCTGCCACTCTTTATCATCCAATATAAATCTTGAACGACTATGCGAACCAACCTATCGGCATCTCGCCTGCAAAAGGAATTGCGGCAAGGCAAACAAAATTCCGACCACCTTTGCTTGTTCATAGCCCGCCGAGCAAGCCTATTCCTTGGCTTATTGGTGTGTTGCGGTTTGGTTGGCGGTGACCTCAAGGGGCAGGCCACCTTGCAGCAAGCTGTGCAAAGCCTAGTAAACCACCCCGCCCTTCAGCAGGCTACTGTGGCCGTGGATGTGTTAGCACTAGAAAGTGGTGAAAGCCTAGCCGCGCATGATCGGCAGCGGGCACTCATTCCGGCATCTACGTTGAAATTGGTAACTACAGGGGTGGCCTTGCGGCAATTAGGAGCCGAGAGTCGGTTGGCTACACGGCTGTATGCTGCTGGCCCGATTCGCAATGGGGTATTACTGGGAAATCTGTTTCTAGTAGGCCAAGGCGATCCCAGCTTAGGCTCCGATCAAATAGAAGGCGGTCTTGAAGCAGCCACCCTACTGGCGCAGTGGACTACTGCTTTACAGCAGGCAGGGATTCGAGCAATCGAAGGAGCGGTGATAGCTGACGTCTCCTACTTTGGCTCCGCTGGTCTAGGAAGTGGATGGCCATGGGCTGATATTGGTAATTATTACGGCACAGGAGTCTATGGCCTCAATTGGCATGAAAATTTCTACTACCTTGATTTTGTCCAAAGACAAACGGAGGGCAGCAGGCCCTCAGTGCTACGAAGCCGGCCGGAAATACAGGGATTACACTTCCAGAACGAACTAGTGGTGGGGCCAAAAGGTAGTGGAGATCAGGCTTATATTTATGCAGCGCCTTTCAATTATGAGGCGTATATCAGAGGGAGTATTCCAGCAGGCACAGGGGTTTTTACGATTAAAGGAGCCATACCCGATCCTGCCTTATTCCTAGCGCAGCAGCTAACAAAAAGCTTGCAAGCGGCAGGGATTCGCATCGCAGCCCCTGCTAGTAGTAGCCGCTTCAATGGGCAGGCCTATACAAGCGGTGGTAAGCTACTGCATGAGCATTTTTCTCCCACAATAGGCGCATTAGTGGAGCGTACCAATTTGCGTTCTGTTAATCTGTACGCAGAGGCCCTACTGCGGCATATCAACAAAAAGCTCGGCTTGCCGCCAGCCGATTTACATAGTACCGAATCACTGCTTACTTACTTGGCGCAAGAAATGCGCCTCAGCACGGCAGGTATGCAGCTACAAGACGGTAGCGGATTGGGCACGAGAAACTTCTTTTCTCCAGCTTTCCTGACGGCTTTTTTGCAACAAATGGCCGATGATACCGTTTTCTTGCGGAGTATCCCATTAGCGGGTAAAAGCGGGAGTATGAAAAATCGCTTACAAGGAACCGCCGCAGAAGGACGCCTTTATGCCAAGAGCGGATCGGTCGATGCTGTCCGTTGTTTTGCCGGCTATGCGATCACCCAAAGCGGTAAAAGACTGGCTTTTTCCGTGATGGTGAATAATCATACGCTTAGTGGCACAGCGATTAATGAATTGCTTTATACCTTTATGCGGCAGTTATGCGAAGCAAAAGGGTAAAAGGCTTATTGTAAGGCTGCCGCCATAAATTGCTTTGTACTAGATCGGCTGCGGCTCGGCTCCTGCCCCGTCTTGCCCGGTCTGCTTATATTTTGTACCCCTATGTTGCAATCTACCTTTTCTTATATTTCCCTACTTCTCTTAGTCCTTAGCAGTAGTTGCGGCTCTGGTAGTGAAGGCATCCAAGTGCCAGAGCCTGAGGAAAACCGTTATGCTTTCAATAATCGGATTATCTGGCAGCAGCCTGGCGTTGTGATAGATGCCATGGGAGACATAGAAGAGAAGGTGGTGGCCGATATTGGTGCGGGGGAAGGTTTCTTCGTACAGCAGCTCGTTCCTTTAGTGGATCGGGTGATTGCTATAGAAATTGATCCTCGCTGGATTAATTACCTGAGTGATACCTTGCGGCAACGCTACTTGCCCTCTAATTTAAGGGCGCGCTTAGATGTGCGCTTAGCAAAGTCTGATGATCCGAAATTACAGCCTAAGGAGGTAGATTTTGTGTTGTTTGTCAACACCTTGTATGAGATCGATCAACCAGTGAGGTATCTTCGTCAGCTCTTACCCGTTTTTAAAGCCGGCGGGCGGCTGGTAATCGTGGATTGGAAGAAGAAAAACACCTCTTTCGGCCCTGAACAGGATAAACGAATTTCGCTACTTGAGTTAGAAAATCTACTCCAACAAGCTGGCTACCAAGTAGTTAATCACGATGATACGAGCTTAGAATACCAATATATTGTAGTTGCCGAACTACGCACAGAGCAGCAGACGGACTAGCTCGAATAGGGAGCTAGCAGCAGTTTGTCGGCCTTTTCCTTAAAAGGGGTTTAGCGCCCACTAATGAGTTCAATATAACCCTTCAAGGGCTCACCACTTTCTACAATGCCTTCTAGCTGCCTTTCAAATACACGGCAGACATAGTAGTAGGTACCTTGAGCGAGTGCCTCCCCTCTTAGGTTGTTACCATCCCAATTGAGTTGCGGATCGGTGGTTTCAAAAACCAGTTGTCCCCAGCGGTTGAATATTTGCATTTCTACTGTTTCCACAAAGCAGAAGCTCCTAGGACGAAACAGATCGTTTTGCCCGTCACCATTGGGTGTGAATACGTTTGGTAGCTCGTAGAAGGGGCAATTCGTGACGCAAACTTCATTACTTGTTAGACTTTCATTCCCGTTGGCATCCACTGCGGTGATGCTGTAGCAGCCTAGAATACTGTTACCTGGTGGGCGGTGTTCGAAGCGCAGGAGCTCGCCGTCATCAATTGTGGCGATGAGCATGCCTTCAGCTTGGGCGGCGGCCTTATAGTAGATTCGGTAGCCGACCACGTCGTCGTCTCCGCAAACTACTAGCGGCGGCTGCCAGCTCAGAATGTTGAAAAGGTTCTCTGTTATGGTGCAATCTACTCCGCGGTCGCACACACTGGAAACGGCTAGCAAAGGTGCGCAAGGTGCTACATTATCGAAAGGCCGAAGGCATACTTCTTGGCTATTGTTTACGAGTGGGCTGGGGATATTTTCTACTCCATAACTGCCAAAGGCTCGGATGAAGTAGCAGTATTCCTGCCCGTTGATAAGGCCCGTATCGCGGAAGGTGTTGCTGCTTAATGTAGTGAGGCTATCATAGGTAGCCGCAGCAGGTAGCCGGCGAAAAACCGAGTAGCTGAAATTCTCCCAAGGCACTACGGCTTCCCAGGAAAGGTTGACGGCCCGGTCAGTAGGTGCGCTAGTTAAAAAAACCGAAGAAGCGGCTTGAGACCCCTCAATGGGGCTAGTTTCATTGTTGACAAAAAGATCAATCCGATAACTATAAGCGGTATTCAGTGTCGCGAGGCCAGTATCTTCCCAACAAGTATCCACCGCACTACTAAAGCTAGGTGCTATAAAGCTAGCAATCGGGCTGAAAGCCGCTCCTGCCGGATTCAAGCCCACCGCCCGCGATAGTACGTAGCGGTAAGGCCCAGGGTTCAGTAAGGTATCGAGCGCCAGCGGATCGGGCTTGATCCAACAAACATTTATCTGGCCATCTGTGGCATCGGTTGTTACCACGTCCACCTGCGTGAGCAACGGCAGATCGCGCGGCAGCTGTACGCAAACTTCTATACTAGGAATGGAGGCTAACTCCTCAAAAATTAGGTTGTTGATCGGTGAACGGCGAGCAAACATAGCTAACAGCCGGTAGCAATATGTACGGCCGCGCTCTACGTCTTGATCGAAAAAGACGTAGCTAGGCCCATCAATTTCCCGGATGGGCTGCGGGGTTAGTAAGGTGTAGCCGCGGCCTTCCATCCCCGTTTCACAGCTATCTATGGGCATATTGTCGCTGCCTTCGCGGCGCCAAACGGTGAAGCCGCTGAACTCGGGGCTTTGTAAGCTTTCACAAAAATAGGGTAGCTGCCAGGTAACCGTCACTAACCCTGGTTCTTCCAGCGCAGCCACCTCCACTGGCGGTGGTGCTACTACTTTGATACTGACCGTTCGGATAGTGGTAAGACCCGAAGAACCATTGAAAAAATCATCCTCCGCCCTGAAAACTACAAAATAGGGCTGGTTGCTAATATGCTCACAACTCGTTTGCCAACGGAAGGTGCCCGTAAGGGGGTCGGTCTGGTAAGTGTCTAAACCATTCGGTAAGAAGCTCGCCTGTGGTGCCACGGCTATAAAAGGGCCGCCAGCGGCCGAGAGACGTACGCGCTGGTTCGTATCCGTTAATGGCGCAGTAGCCGTGACGGTAAACTCGATTAGTTCTCCCGCTACCACACAGATCTCCTCCACCGCTAAGTCGATCTCTGGTGGGTCGTTCATACAGTCGCGTACTAAGATTTGCATGTCTCGGATCATCGTGTCTAAGACGAGGCCGTTGCGGTAGCTAATCACCAGAAAGGCTAGGTTATATTCTCCCGGAATGTTAGGGGAGTCCCAGCGTATTTGCCCCGTTAAAGGGTCTATTTCTAGTTGCCCTGTTCCCCCTACCATATTAGGGAATACGTAGTTGGGCACGGGCATACCCCTCGACATTAGTGGCACGGCAAACTCAAAACTCAAACTATCGCCATCCGGATCGAAAGCACCGGGATTGTGCGTCCATACTTCCCCTACGCAAGCTTGATCGAGCGGAGAAGTTTGCAATACAGGCGAAGAGTTGCAACCAAAAAAAGTGGGATTCGTAAGCGTATAAACTGTGAAAATACTAAAACGGATTTGAATCGAATTGGGGAAATTGACGTTCAAAATGCCGCCAATGCGGTTCGGATCTTCCGTTTGTATAAAATAAGTGCCCGGGCCTGTATAGTTGTGGCAAAAACGGTATTCATTGCGCCGAATACCCGGAGCCGCTATGCTAATACCCGTACGGCTAATGATTTCGATCGTGCCATCGCCCCAGTCGATGGGTAAACTATCGCGGTCCGCGTCGCTAGGAAACTCCGTATAGGTAATGATCGTCGCACAAACGGTGTTGGTGGGGCCGCCACAATCGCCTTGGTGCTCCACGATGATTTCTCCCGCTCGGTTGTGTGTAGCCAACAGCCATACAGGGAGTAGGGAAAGCGAAAACAACAATAGTAGGCGATACATAAGCAGGTACTTTAGCGAAAAATACGAATTGGCTAGCAATTGAACGTTTTAAATCCTTTTTTGCTTGTCGCCTCAACGTCAATTTGTAAACTAAACGACCTGGAGGCTCTATTTTAAGTAAAAAAGAGTAGCTTTAGGCCGCTAAGTTAAGCTTTCTAGCGACTTGCGCTACAAAGTAAACACTTGCCCCTGCACAGCGTGCCCGCCTGCCCGTATAGGCTTTAGACAGGGCGAGCGAAGCGACAGCCAGCTATTTGCCTAGCCGTGGGTATAGCTAGCTATACCAACCTGCTTTTCGTAGGGGTAAATGAGGAGCTCACCTACGCGTTTTTTCTTTCACTTCTGTTGGCTATCGCAGGGGCAAGAGCTTTTCAGCGCGCAAGCGTGTAGGAGAAAAACCAGTAAACGAACCATCCAGCTACCGTTGATATGCCATATTTATACCGTATAAAGCCACAAGTAAACAAATCGAAATGCTTGCTTACAGTTTACTACCTCAACCTAGTCTTTTTTTGTTCTTTGGGGCTTGCCGCTCAAGATAGTCTCTATTACGATAGTCTCTATTACGGCCAGCCGCATCCGGTTTTGGAACAAGCGGCGGCGGCCATTTTAGAGGAGGGCATAGCGGCTAAAGCCTTCCCTGGGGCGCAGCTGCTCGTGGCGCGAAAGGGGGAAATTATGCTGCATCTCACCGCTGGCTATCATACCTACGAGCGGCTGCAAGCCGTGCAACGAACGGATATCTACGATCTCGCATCCATCACCAAAGCCAGCACAGCCCTGCTCGTGCTGATGCAGCAATACGAGCAAGGTAAATTAGACTTAGACGCGCCGCTGGCTAGCCTGTTCCCGCTGCTGGAAAAGACTAATAAGGCGGCTATTCCGCTGCGGGCAGCACTTGCCCACCAAGCGCGGCTGCGCCCCTGGGTACCCTATTGGCAAAGCAGCCTGCGCGGTAATGCCCGCTACCCTTGGCAAGCCAAATGGAATGGCCAACAAATCAACGAAGGTGCCTTTAAAAAAAGAAGCCTACGGAAGCGCCCACACCGCAATTACCCCCTTCAACTTACCGATTCGCTCTGGGCGCACCGAGGCTTTCGAGAGCGGTATATCTACCGAGCAATTCGGAAAAGCCCCTTGGAAACCGAAGCGCAATACAAATACTCCGGCCTACTTTTCTATCTATTGCCCGACTATGTGGAACGTAGCACCGGACAAGCTTATACAGCTTATTTGCAGCAGCAGTTCTATGCCCCTTTAGGCACCCAAACACTCACCTATCGGCCTTTAGACAAAGGTTTCCCACTTTCGCGCATAGTGCCTAGCGAGCAAGATACTTTCTTCCGGCAGCAATTACTACAGGGTATTGTACACGATGAGGGTGCTGCGCTCATGGGCGGCATCAGTGCCAACGCAGGCCTCTTCAGTAACGCCATCGACCTCGCTACATTATGGCAAATGCTCCTCAACGGGGGGAGCTATCAAGGCCGCCGCTACTTTCAGCCCGCAACGGTGAAAACCTTCACGACTGTACAATTCCCACAATACAACAACCACAGAGGCTTGGGCTTCGATAAACCGCTGCTGCAATACGATGTGCAAAGTAGTAGCGTTGCCGCTTCCGCTTCCGCCGCTAGCTTTGGGCATAGTGGCTACACCGGCACCTTCGTTTGGGCTGACCCTGAGCATGATTTGCTCTTCATCTTCCTTAGCAATCGCGTTCATCCTTCCAGAAATAGCCGAGCTATCTATACACTTAATATTCGTCCGCGCTTAATGACTTTGGTGTATGCGTACTTAGGCATTAGAGCCGAAGAAACAACCGACTAAATAGCTCGGCTAACCTAGCTGGTGGCTGCTTCAATCGTTATAAATACCCTATCTTTGACCGCTTAAAAGGAGCCAATCATCGAAACCGCCTGGGCAAATCACATAAAAGGGTTCAAAGCCTACCTACGCTTAGAACGGGGGCGCAGCGAGCATACGGTGGAGGCTTATGAGCGAGATGTTCGCAAGTTGCCGGAATACCTAGCGCTGCGCGGTTGGGCGATAGGTCCTACTAGAATTGAGCGGCTTCATCTAGATGATTTCGTAACTTTTTTGACAGAACTAGGGCTCGCTGCCCGTTCTCAAGCACGGCTTATTTCGGCACTACGCACTTTTTTTCAATATTTATTGGAAGAGGAAGCCATCACCTCCGACCCTACCGAACTGCTACGGCCGCCAAAACTAGGTCGCAAAATACCGGAGGTGCTTACTTATCACGAGATCCAGCAGCTCCTAGCGGCCATTGATATGAGCAGCGACCAAGGCCAACGCGACCGAGCTATGCTAGAGACCCTCTACGCTTGTGGGCTACGCGTGAGTGAACTAACGGGCTTGCGCCTCAGCCATGTTTATGCGGATCAGCGCTTGCTGCGAGTGGTTGGCAAAGGCAATAAAGAACGGATTGTGCCGATCGGCGAGACCGCCCTTAAACACATACAGCTATATATCACGGCTGTTCGGCAGCACTTACCGCTCATTCAAGTAGCGGCTGAAAATATCCTCTTCCTTAACCGGCGTGGCGGTGGGCTGAGTCGTATTTCAGTTTTTACAGCCGTGAAAGCCTATGCGGCAGCGGCAGGACTAAAGCAAAACGTGAGCCCCCACACTTTCCGCCATGCCTTTGCTACTCACCTGATTGAAGGAGGAGCCGACCTGAAAGCCGTGCAGGATATGCTAGGTCACGAAAGTATTACCACTACGGAGATTTACACGCATTTAGATACTGACTATTTGCGCGAAACTATCCTCAGTTTTCACCCAGCTAACAAACGCTAACGCTTTTTGATATAATCCACCTCTCCACCAATACCCATAGATACATAGGACTTACTAGGCCGATTGAGCAGCCGAATGATGCCGCCGGCTGTGGCGCGGGCATCCTGCGCATCAATCGCATAAACGCTTACTTCGCCGCCAGTAGCCGCCCGAGCCGTCACCTCATTACCGCGTAGCCGATGGCCATCCAAGATGCCACCGGTGCTAGCGGCTACCCGAAGCTGCTGTGCGTGGCCGGATAGCGTGAGCATCCCCCCCTCGGCCGCTCGAGCATCGAGATCGGAGGCCATGATCGTAAGGTGCGCTTGGCTGCCGGAGCCAGCACGAAGGAAAAAGTCGTCCACCAACAACGTATCTGCGGCTCGCACCTGCACACCGCCGCCTAGCTCTAAGCTGCTGATCGATCGGTAGTATAATCGGATTTTCACATCCACTTCGCCTTTCGTAAGCAAATTGAGGCTACCTAGCTTTAGTCGATTGTTTTGCTGGCTAATATTGATGGCTTCGGGTGCTATACCTCGGCTTGTAATCTCCACCCGCTCACTATCCGAAGCGATGAGCTCCACTTCGTAAATACCTAAAATTTTAATGTGCTCAAAAGGCGCTAGCTCCACCACTAGTTGCCCCCATAGGGAGGGCGTGAGAAGGAAGAGCAGGCTGATCGTAAGGTTTACACTTATTAATTTCATAATGTGTTGATGTGGTTGAAGATAAATAAATTTGGTTCGAGCATTGCTAGGAGATCAGCTACTACGGTCGCTTAGTTTATGCTAATACTGGCACCTTGTGTCTATCCAGATTCGTTGCTCTTGCCTAGGCTCAGTACCCAGTACCCAGTACTCAGCACCTAGTACGGGCAGGCGGGCATAAATGCAGGGGCAAGGGTTTTGCATATAGATGCGCCTACCTACAGCTAACCCCTAAAAAAAAACGTATTTTTGTAACACTTTCCTGTTTTTAGGCATGAAGCCTATGAAAACACTCCTTAACAGAGTTTGATTGTATTGTTTCTCAAGTATAAAAACCACATCATGAAATTCATTTCTTCTTTAGTTTTTTGCTGCTGCTTCCTCTTAGCTGGCAGCTTACTGGCTCAAAATCCGGCCGATAGAGTCAAGAGACGAGCCGAAAACCGCGCCGAGCAAAACGTTAATAATCGTGTTGACCGAACCGTTGACAAGGCCGTGGACGATGTGATCGGCAGTATCTTTGGCAAGAAAAAAACAAAACCAGCCAACGAAAACACCCAAAACCAAGATAGTGATAACACCCCAGATGGCGAGGAGGATACCTTTGCGGCTGCTAGCGCGGTGCTCGCTGAACTGATGGGTGGCAAATGGGAGCCCTATACAAACCCCCGCAGCTTTAGCTTCAGCTTAGAAATGGTCACTACGAAAGCAAATGGTGAGCGAAAAGTGTATTTGATTGACTATGCGATAACAGAGACAAAAGTTGGTTTCCGAATGTTCGGAGAAAGCGAAACGGAAGAAACGCGCATGATCTTAGACACCCAAAGCGGTAAAACAACTATGGTAACGACCAACGAAAAGGGAAAAAAGGAAGGCGTGCGCATGCGAATACCCAATATGAATAACACGACTCAATCTACGGTGGATGAGATAGCAGAGGATTATAGCCACCGGATTAAGATTAACCGCACGGGCGAACGTAAAAACATTGAAGGCTACAGTTGTGAAAAATATATTATCACCGATACACAGGAGAACAGTACCACTACAGCCTGGGTGACGAACAGCCTAGACCTCTCCATGGAGGATATGTTAAAAGTGCTTACGGGCGTTGTGGGAGGCGGAATGGTCAAAATGCCTGATATTAAGCACCAGCCCAAGGGTGCATTTGACGGCTTACTCATTCAAGCCATCGTTGAAGACGAAAAGGGCGAGGTGTCACAAGTAACCTATAAGAATATTAAAACGGATGCGGCCGCCGACCAACAAATCTTAGATATTCGCGGTATTCCGATCCAAGATACAGGCTTCTAAGGCCGAAATAGTTGATCCCATTGACAACAAAAAGAAAAGCCGAGCTCCTAGGAGACTCGGCTTTTCTTGTAAGGGTGGGCCCACTAGGATTTGAACCTAGGACCTGCGGATTATGAGTCCGATGCTCTAACCACTGAGCTATAGGCCCCGCTTCTGGGCTGCAAATATACGAGAAAGCTACAAAAGTTGCATCCACTAATAGGAAATTGAAAAAAAAATACTGGAGCAGCAGCGAGAGCAGCAGAGATGGGCTGCTTTATTCCTATCTTGTGGCCATGCGTGCAAAGAAATCATACGGCCAGCATTTTCTCAACAATGAGCATTATGCCGCCAATATAGCTAATGCCCTCGTGCTCACGGATACCTACAAGCAGGTCTTAGAAGTAGGCCCTGGTCAGGGTGTGCTCACGAAGCACCTGCTGGCTAGACAAGCTGACTTTGAGTTGACGGTAGTAGATGCGGATCGGGATATGATCGACTACATCAACCAGCATTATCCAGCCTTGCATGGACGGGTGATCGAGATGGACTTTTTACGCTTTCGCTTTGATAAGGTATTCGAGGGACAGCTAGGGTTGATCGGCAACTTCCCCTATAATATTAGCAGCCAAATCCTCATCAAGATGATAGAGAATTACGAACTAATTCCAGAAATGGTAGGGATGTTCCAAAAGGAAGTGGCGGATAGGGTGGTGGCAGGTGCTGGCTCAAAAACCTATGGTGTGATTGGGGTGCTGCTACAGGCTCGTTACGTTCCTTCCCTATGTTTCAATGTAGGCCCTGGCAATTTCAGTCCGCCTCCTAAGGTACAATCAGCAGTTATACGTTGTGTGCGCCGAGAGCTACCGCTAGTGAGTGATGAGCAGTATGCTTTATTTAAAAGGATCGTCAAGGCAGCTTTCAACCAGCGGCGTAAAATGCTACGCAATAGCTTGAAAGGCATCTTTCCGGATGAAATACTGGCTCAAGACGCTTTTTTTGAGCGCCGGCCGGAGCAGGTAAGCCCGGAAGACTTTGCTCGATTAGCTGCTAGCGCTAAGGAATTTTCGTAGTCCTGAAGGGGCGGTTGCGCGGTTCAAGTATAGAGGGGCTTAGGCGAGGCTTTTTAACGCTGGCTGGGAGCAAAAATGCTGCGTAAAAAGGGAGAGAGATCAACTTTGGCCGACTACTTAAGCTTTCTTTTTAAGCAAGAGTGCTACATTTTCGATATGGCTGGTGTGGGGAAACATATCGACAGGTCGAACGCGGGCCACCTCGTATTGCTCCGATAGTAGGGCTAAATCACGCGCTTGGGTAGCCGGATTACAGCTAACATACACAATTTTTGGTGCGCCTAAGGCTAGTAGCATAGCGACCACTTTGTGGTGCATTCCTGCTCGGGGCGGGTCGGTGATGAGCACATCAGGTTTTCCATGACGAGCTGCAAAATCGGTAGTGAGGATATCCTTTACATCGCCAGCATAGAAGGTGGCATTGGTAATCCCGTTGAGGGCAGCATTTACTTTTGCATCTTCGATAGCTTCGGGGATTTCTTCGATACCCACCACGTGGCCAGCTTTTTGGGCGAGATAAAGAGCAATAGAGCCTATGCCTGTGTAGAGGTCATACACATTTTCTGTGCCCGTGAGGCCTGCAAACTCGGCGGCGATAGCGTAGAGCTGCTCTCCTTGTCGGGTATTAGTTTGGAAGAAGGACTTGGGGCCAATTTTGAAGCGGACCTCTCCGAGCTGTTCTTCTAGGTTTTCGGTGCCACGAAAGTGGTGGATATCGAGATCCATGAGGTATTCATTCACTTTCGGATTGATGCAGTAGTGTAGGCTGCTGATATGGGCACCGAGCTCGGCCCAAATCGTTTCTAAAAAAGGTTGAATAAGGCTAGGCTGATCTTCAAAAAAGGCGAGGGTAAGCATCGATTGGCCAAGGGTGCTGGTGCGAATCATCATTTGGCGGAGTAAGCCGCTGCGCTCGCGCATATCGAAAAAGGGGATGCCCATTCGTTCTGCAATAGCCTTGATGCCATTTCGAATCTCGTTGCTGGGGCCATGTTGTAGGTGACAATGATCGATTTGAATCAATTTATCGTAGGCACCTGCGCGGTGAAAACCGATTACATTTACTTCGTTGCTGATATCGGTGCTTACTTCTTCGGCCGTGAGCCAACGCCGATTGGCGCAGCCGAATTCTAGTTTGTTGCGGTAGTATTCGGTCTTTTCGCTACCCAAGATGGGTTCCCACTGTGCTACGGGCACTTTGGCTAGGCGATAAAAGGCATCGCGAACGATTTGCTCTTTCTCGCGCAGTTGGCCAGTGTAGGCGAAATTTTGCCACTTGCAACCACCACAAACGCCGAAATGCTCGCAAAAAGGCGTTTGTCGTTCTGTTGAATACGTGTGAAAAACGAGCGGAGCACCAAAAAGCACTTTTTGTTTTTTGCGAAAGACGCGAACATCCACCACATCGCCAGGCACCACTTGCTCTACGAAGACCACTTGGCCATCCGTACTTTTACCGACGCAGAAGCCCTTATCGGCTAAGCCGGTGATCGTAACTTGTTCGATTTTTTCAGGAAACCGATTTCGTCTTTTTCTTCCCATGGTAAATTAGGCGGATATTTGGTAAGAGGCAGTGGCTAGAAAAAGGAACGGAAATAGAGCCTAGGGCACCTATTTCCGTTCACAGGCCATGGTAAGAACCAAGCCTTATTTTAAAGTTTGCTTAATTTCTACGATTTCGTATCCTTCGATGACATCGCCTTCGCGGATATCGTTGTAGTTTTTCAAAGAAATACCACACTCGAAGCCGGCTCGTACTTCTTTCACATCATCCTTGAAGCGGCGTAGGCCGGAGATTTCTCCGTTGGCTCCTTCTTTTTGCGGATAGACCACGATGCCATCACGAACGAGGCGAACGAAAGTGTTGCGCGTAATTTTGCCTTCTTCCACATAACAGCCGGCGACGGTGCCAATTTTGGAAATTTTATAGACTTCACGCACGTTGACTTGGCAAACGATTTTCTCCTCTTTCGTTGGCTCCAACATACCTTCGATGGCAGCACCAATTTCCTCGATAGCTTGGTAGATGATAGAGTAGGTTTTGATCTGTACGCCTTCCTTATCGGCTAGTTTACGAGCAGCGGAGCTAGGCCGCACTTGGAAACCAACGATAATGGCATCGGAAGCGGTAGCTAACAACACATCAGATTCTATGATTTGCCCTACTGCTTTATGGATCACATTGACCTGAATCGTCTCTTGGCTGAGTTTTATCAGCGAGTCGGAGAGGGCTTCTACGGAACCGTCGAAATCACCTTTTACGATAAGGTTCAATTCTCTGAAGTTGCCAAGTGCTAAGCGGCGGCCGATCTCATCAAGAGAAAGCCGTTTGGAGGCACGGTTAGCTTGTTCCCGATTGATCTGCGCCCTGCGGCCAGCGAGTTGTCGTGCTTCTTGCTCGCTACCCATCACCTTGAGCAGCTCACCTGCTTGCGGGGCACCATCCAAGCCTAATAACAAGACGGGCTGTGAGGGATCTGCTTCTTTAACATTGCGGTTGCGTTCGTTGAACATAGCGCGCACACGCCCGCTGTTTTCACCCGCTACAATAATATCACCTACTTTAAGCGTACCGTGTTGTATTAATACTTTGGATACATAACCCCGCCCCTTCTCAAGGGAGGCCTCTAATACGGTGCCTACTGCTGGCCGATTAGGATTTGCCTTTAGGTCTAGCATTTCGGCTTCTAGCAAGACTTTCTCTAGCAATTCGTCCACGCCCGTACCTAGTTTGGCAGAGATATCGTGTGATTGGTATCTACCGCCCCATTCTTCAACTTGATAGTTCATCTGAGCCAACTCCGTCTTGATTTTATCCGTGTTGGCATTTGGCTTATCAATTTTGTTGATAGCGAAGACGATAGGCACCCCAGCTGCCTCAGCATGGCTGATCGCTTCTTTGGTTTGGGGCATGATGTCGTCGTCGGCTGCTACGATAATAATCGCAATATCGGTTACTTTAGCTCCTCTTGCCCGCATAGCGGTGAAGGCTTCGTGGCCAGGGGTGTCTAGGAAAGTGATGGCTTTCCCATTGTCGAGTGTTACTTCATAGGCACCAATGTGCTGGGTGATTCCGCCTGCTTCTCCGTCGATTACATTCGCACTACGGACGTAGTCGAGCAAGGACGTTTTACCATGATCTACGTGCCCCATTACCGTAACGATAGGCGGCCTTGGCTGCATATCTTCTGGGGAATCTTCCCAGTCGTCGGTATCTTCTTCAACATCTTCGGCACTGATGAATTCGATTTCGTGGCCAAATTCGTCGGCAAGCAGCTCAATCACTTCCGCATCGAGGCGCTGGTTGATGGATACAATGATACCAGCGTTCATACAAGTCATGATCACTTCGGAAATACTAACTTCCATGATGTTAGCCATTTCCTGAGCGGTAATGAACTCTGTTACTTGTAATCTAGTGGTTTCGGTTGCTGCGTCTCGCTCCTCTTGGCGTTCGCGCAAACGGTCGCGATTGTCGCGGCGTTGCCGCTGTCGTTTTTTCTTATCGCCTCCGCCTTGGATGCGAGCCATGGTAGCTTTAATTTTCTCCTCAATTTCCTTTTTGGAGACTTCCTTGGGCTCGTCGTTGCGGTTGTTTGGGGCAGCTGTTCTACCTCTGTTGTTAGCCGTATTTCCTGCTGGTGGCCGCTGGTTCGTTGGGCGTTGGGGCCCACGATTACCGCCTCCTGTTACGGAATTGGGGGGGGAGGTTTGGTTACCTTCTGTGGGGCCTGTAATTACTTTTTTGCGTTTGCGTTTTCGGTTGGCCGCGTCGCCGGTGGTGGCAGCGGGTTTTACACCTTTGCTAGCACCTCCTGCTTGAGAGCCGCCTCTGCGCTCTGGCTTCTGAATGTCGATTTTGCCTAAGATTTTGAGTCCCCGCAGCTCGGGTGCTACCATCTTGACCGTTTCACTTTCAGGCTTGTTGGCAGGCGGAGCTGTTGGTGCCGCAGTTGTTTGAGCCGTAGGCGTTTCGCTAGGAGCCATTTGGCCGGTAGCTGGCGGCGCGGCAGGCGGGCTACTAGGTGCTATGGAGGCCTTATCAGCCGGAATGGCAGGGCTAGTTGTATCTTGCTTAGGTTCCTCCTGTTTCGGAGCCGTTGGCTTAGCTGCTTCTGGCTTAGCTGCTTCTGGCTTAGCTGCTTCTGGCTTAGCTGCTTGAGCAGGCCGTTTGTTGGCATCCAAGTCGATGGTGCCTACTACTTTGAGACCCGGTACCGCGCGAGTAGTACTGGGTGCTGCGGGCGTAGGAGCTACGACCTTTGGGCTCACAGGGGTAGGCGGTGCTGCTACCGACTCCGGCTGAGAAGCTATTGGCTGAGAAGCTACGGGTTGGCTTACCTCTTCTACCGTTGGTTTTACTGTAGGCGGTGGCGGTGGAGCAGTTGGCTTTGGGGACACAGGAAGTGGTGGTGGCGGAGGTGCCATCCTTGGGAGTGGGGCGATAGTTGGTTTTGGCGCAGCAGGGGGTGCAATTGGGCGCGTACCAATGACTAAATTATCCGCTTCCTGTTTGATGGATGCAGACTTAGAAAACTCTTTTAGCAGCAACGACTCCATCTCGTTAGTGACGATGGCGATCGGCTTATTCTCAATACTAAAGCCTTTACCACCGAGGAAATCGACGATGGTGGAGGTCGCTACGTTTAACTCTTTCGCTACGTTGAATAATTTTTTACTCATTCGAATGTTTAAGCACCTTTTGTAAGCGGCGTGCTGACCGAGAACCAAATATCGCATTACAACCACCAGCTAGGTGTTGAAAAGCTTCGCAAAGATAGGACTTAAGCAGCACAATCAACTAATAATCGCTGACTATCCTGTAAATTTATACATCTTTATACATAAATAGGATGCCGAATCACGTGATTCGGCATCCTAAAACAGTATTTTACAATGGCGTTATTTTGCCATTTCTTCCTCCAAAACACGTATTACCTCCAGAATCGTTTCCTCTTCCAAATCGGTGCGGCGCACTAATTCTTCTACGGCTAACTGAAGGATAGAGCGCGCCGTATCGCAGCCAATGGCCTTGAACTCGTCAATTACCCAAGGCTCTAGCACATCGCGGAACTCGTCGATCTCCACGTCGTCGATTTCAACCTCGTTGTTGCGATAAACGTCGATTTCAAAATTAGTGAGCTTACTCGCTAGCTTGATGTTCGTACCCCCTTTACCAATGGCCAGTGATACTTGATCCGGCTCTAAAAAAACTTTAGCGCGGCGGCCTTCCATATCTACTTCGATGTTGCTGACCTTGGCCGGCGTCAGTGCGCGCTGAATAAAGAGCTGTATGTTATTCGTGAAAGGAATTACGTCAATGTTTTCATTCTGTAATTCTCGAACGATGCCGTGAATACGGCTACCCTTCATCCCCACACAAGCACCCACCGGATCAACGCGGTCATCGTAGCTTTCAACAGCTACTTTGGCTCGCTCACCAGGCATCCGTACGATACCTTTCAACGTGATTAGCCCGTCTTCAATCTCTGGCACTTCTTGCTCCATAAGCCTTCCTAGGAAACGGTCATCTGTTCGAGAAACAATTACGACGGGCGTATTGTTCCGCATCTCTACTTCTTTGACTACGCCGCGCACCATATCGCCTTTCCGGAAATAATCGCCGCGAATAGTTTCTGCTCTTGGCATCACCAATTCAGAGCCCGTAGCATCGTCGATAATCAAGAATTCGTTGCGCAGTATTTGCTGAATTTCGCCTACAATCAACTCGCCTTCCCGAGTGGAATAAGCTTTATATAGCTCGTCTTTTTCTAATTCCATAATCCGGCTGATCAGTGTCTGCCGAGCCGCTAGAATAGAACGACGACCAAATTCTTCCAACTCCAGCTTTTGGAAACACTCTTCCCCTACCACATAATCATCATCAATGCTTTGCGCCTCCGAAATACTGATCTGCGACAGGTCGTCTGTCACCTCCCCGTCTGGTACAATAGCACGCCGCCGCCACAACTCTAAGTCGCCCTGGGTATTGACGATAATATCAAAATTTTCATCCGTTCCGTATTTTTTACGGATTAGGGTGCTGAATACGTCTTCCATGACTTTTACCATCGTAGGGCGGTCAATGGCTTTACCTTGACTGAACTCAGCAAATGTTTCTACTAGATTAATCATCTCTAAAAACTGATTTTAACAACAGATTTTACAATATTTTGAAAGGGAATCTCCACTTCTTCCTCTACGGTTACGTTTCGGTTACCTTCCTTTTTGCGTACTTTACTGCTCAGCACTACTCCCTGTGGGCTTACCTGCTTGAGCTGGCCAGTATGGGTTTCCCCACTAGCTACGCTGATTTCCATGTTGCGGCCAATATTTTTTGGATATTGCCGGTAAAATTTTAGCGGCCGCCCTACTCCTGGGCTGCTCACTTCTAAGGTGTACTGATCGCCTAGCGGTTTCGCTACATCAAGGTACTCATTCTCAATCAGCCGACTGATCTTCTGGCACTTATCGAAACGGATGCCTTGGTCGGTGTCAAGGAAGATTTCTAGCTTTTTGTTGCTATGCTGTATATCCACCAAAAAACAGTCGGCGAATTCTTCCATACCAAATATTTGCTCCAACAGTACTTTTAGTTCTTCTTCCAAAATACTTAATTTTAAACTTAACAACTAGCTGGCCACAAAACCTGAAACGACCACTTCATAAGCCTTTCTGTTTTTAAGTAAAGCCCCGTCTAACCCCTGAATTGGTGGAAGATTGAGCATAAATATCCATCCATACGGACAGGTACGGACTCGTTGCTCTCGCAGGGGCAAGGCGTAACTTTGTAGCGCAAGACCAAACAAGCAATAGCATCACTAGTGATATCGATAACAACAAAAAGAGGGATACCGTTTGGTTCCCTCTTGACGAAGTGTTTTAGCCTTGATACCGCAAATATACGTCTTATTTTAAGATATGGTGTAATTTTCGGAAGTATTTTTGATAAAAGTAAGCTACGGCTATTTACTACACGCTCGCTCGTTCATAACCCGCCGAACAACTCTATTGAATATGCTTTTCAGGCGGCGGTACTATTTCAGATCGAGGATATTGCCCATTTTGTAGCAACTACGGCAGCGAGCCTCGTAGAGATCTTTTTCGCCGAGTAGTACGGTGGCATCGGTGGTGGTGAGGCGGTAGGAGTGGGTAGCTAAGTTGCCACAATGACTACAAATGGCGTGTACTTTTGTAATGTATTCTGCCACGGCAAGGAGTTGTGGCATTGGGCCAAAGGGCTTTCCTCTAAAATCCATATCCAAGCCGGCGATGATGATGCGTTTTCCGCGCTGCGCTAGTTCTTGTACGTGTTCCACGATGGCTTCATCGAAGAATTGTGCCTCATCGATGCCTACTACACTGATTGCGTCGGCCACTTCCAAAATGGAAGCAGCTCGGGCGATGGGGGCAGCGAGTAAGAAGTTATCGTCGTGGGAAACTACTTTTTCACTGCCGTAGCGGGTATCAATCTTAGGTTTATAGATGGCCACTTGTTGGTTGGCAATTCGGGCGCGTTTGAGGCGGCGAATGAGTTCCTCTGTTTTGCCAGAAAACATAGAGCCGCAGATTACTTCGATCCAGCCGCTGCGTTGCCCTTTAAAATCAGGTTCTAAAAACATAATTGTTACTACTGAAAGTATATAATAGACGGTTGATGAGGGTGCCCAAGAGCCACGAGTGGCGATTTTTTGTGCTGTACTTCGTCAAAAAAGCTTCGCCGCTACCTTCGGGTGCTTTGGAGGCTAATTCGCTTTACGGCAGCTATCGGTCATCGTGGTTTTGATTTCGTTCAGCGCAAAATCCGTTGCGCTTTGACTTCGCCGCTACTGTATAGTTACCCTCAGCACCAACCGGACTTATCTAATCTAAGACCAAAGGTAATGCGATAGGGGCACAACACCAAATAGCTTGGCCTACTAGCATCGGATAAGGTAGATTGAGCAAGTCTTGCGCTACCCAAAAAGACTTGCCCCTGCGAGCGAAGCGATAGCCAAGAGAGTTGTTCAGCGGATCCTGTACGAGCGACCACGTGGTAGCAGCTAAGCCAAAGTGTATAGAACAAAATTTCTTGCCTACTAAACGACCAAATTTCTTTTGTTTGCGTTATCTAACGTACCTTAGCAGTCTGTTTAAGGACGAACAAAGACGTGAATACCGAATGGATAGTAAAAAGGCAGCCCAAGTACTCGATAGAATTAACGCATTGCACCGCAGCCTCCATTTGTTGGGGGATGAGCAAGACATTAGTGCCATAGAGCGCGACTTAATGTTGTCTTACCTTCGGCAGTTGTATGCTTTGTATTTAGAGGATAGCAAGACAGTTCAAGCCCTTAGTACGCCGCCAGCGACTCCCGTGATAGCCGATGAGCCGCCGGTTCTAGCCCCCATCAAGGAGACGAGTTGGCCTACAGCGGCACCCCCGGCAGTGCCTTTACCGGCACCTCCGCCTAGGCTGGTATCAACAGCTGTTCCGGCAGTTGTTCCGGCAGTCGTGTCGCCACCAACGCCTGTTCCGGCAGCAGATCCCCCGCCTATTAGACCAGCTGCCCTTGCTACGCCGCTAGGGTATAGGAGCAAGCACCCAAAAGTAGAACAACTTTTTGCGAAGCCTGCGGCTATGGAGCTTTCAGACCGCCTAGCGTTACAACCTGTTAAAGATCTAACGCGTGCGCTGACCATCAATAATCGGGTGCAATATGCCAATACGCTTTTCGGGGGCAATAGTGAGTTGATGAACAGTGTGTTGATCCGCTTAGACACACTTAACGAAATGGCAGCAGCTCGGCCTTACTTAGAAGAATTGGCCGATCAGTTTCATTGGATGGAGGATGAAAAACTAGTCATAGCAATCGATTTCGTCAAGTTAGTAAGTCGCCGTTATGCGTAAAATTTTTATCGGGCTATTCGCGCTATTCCTTTTAGGTCTGTTTTATTTGTATAATCAGGCACTTAAATCACAGCAAAGTTATAGTGTCGCCCCCTCAGTTATGGAAAAAGTGCTGGCCCCGTGTCCTGATAGCCCAAACTGCGTTAGCAGCCAAAGTAGCCAAGCCGATAAGCGGCGTAATCCGTTGCCATTCACGGGCCAGCCCGCGCAAGCCATGGAACGACTCAAAGCACTCGTGTTAGCAATGCCCCGCACCAAGCTAGTGGGAGAAGAAGTTAACTATCTTCACTTCACCTTTACTACTTGGCCGATTCCCTTTGTGGATGATGTAGAATTTTTGCTAGACGAAGCGGCAGCTTGTATTCACTTTCGGAGCGCGAGCCGTGTAGGTTACTCCGACTTAGGCGCTAATAGTAAGCGAATGGGCAAAGTGGCGGAGCTCTGGCAGTCAACCCAATAGCCCTTGCCGCTGTTTTGCTATAAAGCAAAGCGTGCATGGCTATCAGCAAGCGATTTAAAACAACCCTCCGATGGACCCTTTTACTGACGGCTACCGTTTGGGGGGTATTTATTTTCGATTTGCTGACGGGTAGTCGGTTAGCTTTTTGGTATGGCTTACATACGCGTGAAACGGCGGGCCTGATTGGTATTGTAACAGCGCCGCTATTACATGGAAGTTGGGGGCATTTGCTGAGCAATACTTTTCCGTTACTAAGTTTACTGGGCTTGCTCATTTTTTTCTATCCTCGCTTGTGGCCTCGTACACTAGCTACGCTTTGGTTGGGAACGGGTAGCTTGGTTTGGTTGTTGGGCCGGCATGTAACCCATATCGGGGCGAGTGGGGTGGTGTATGCACTGGCTGCGTTCCTAGGATTTAGTGGTTTTTTTCGCCGAGACATGCGGGCAGTTGTCATTTCCTTGCTCGTCTTGTTCTACTATGGCAGCATGGTGGTAGGGATTTTGCCCGGGCAAGAAGGCATCAGTTGGGAGAGTCATCTACTAGGCCTTGTGATGGGAGGAGTGGCTGCTTTCTTATTTAGGGGCGAACTAGAGGAACATGAGTTAAAAGCTAAAGCAGAAAAAGCGGCAAAAATAGCGCAACAGCAAGCAGACGAAGAACAATTTCTGGATCCACACACTTTCACTACTACCAAACAGGAAAAAGCAGCGCAAGCTTTCTGGGAGAAACTAACCAATAAGCCAGGTAATCGATAAGCTACCCCATGGGCGGGGAGAAGCAGCTGCCCAAATAGGAATCATGCGGGATAAAACTATACTAATTACGGGAGCAAACGAAGGCATCGGCCTCGCCACCGCCGAGCGGCTGGCGGCCAAGGGCTCGCAGCTCATCCTAGCGTGCAGAGATGAAAGAAAGGGCCATAATGCGGCTAACTACCTTCGCAGCAAAACAGCTAATCGGGCTATTGTGGTTATTCCGCTTGATTTAGCAAGCCTAGCAAGCATCGCTAGTGCGGCTGAATTTATTCTCACGGAGCACCCGAAACTAGATGTGCTTATCAATAACGCTGGTGTATATAGCAGCCAACTACAGTTTACAGAAGACGGCTACGAATTGCAATTTGGGGTTAATCATCTCGGACACTTCCTGCTCAGCCGCTTGTTGCTACCTGCTTTGCAATGCCCAGAAGAAGGCGGGCGCATCATCAATGTCAGTAGTGCCGCTCATCAACATGGTACAATCGATTTTGACAACCTTAGAGGCGAGAAAGGGAAGGCTGCCTATAGTGGCCCAGGGGCCTATTCTCAAAGCAAATTGGCCAACATCCTCTTTACGAAGTCATTAGCTAAGCAATATGCCGGTGAAATAACAGCTAACGCCCTCCACCCAGGTGTAGTAGCCACCACGCTAGCGAATAAAAATGGCAGCTTCTGGATCAAGACGATCTGGAATCTTTACAAACCCTTTGCCAGAACCCCTCAAAAAGGGGCTAATACTAGCGTTTATCTGGCAAGTAGCCCCGAGGTGCGCGAAGTCAGCGGCCGTTACTTCGATCAATGCCAATGCCTTAAAAAACCGGCAGAACAAGCTTGTGATGTAGCACTTGCCGAAAAACTATGGCAATACAGCGAAAATGCGGTGGCAGCTCATTTGCCTATTTTATAATTGCTCAACTTTAGTGTACCTTTGTGCCATGCCACTTGATCAAGTAGATGTAGATAAATGGGAGTACGATGAAGCGGGTAAACCGCTGCTCCCTAAGGAAAAGGAAATGACCTTCCTCGACCATTTAGAGGAATTACGTTGGCATATTATCCGAGCACTCATCGCAATTGCGATCGGAGGAGTCGTACTTTTCTTACTACGCGATTTTTACTTTCGGCGGGTACTGCTTGGAGCACTCAACGACGATTTTTTAGGCTATCAATTCCTCTGCTCTTTTTCCACCCTGCTCGGTATTGGCGATACGCTCTGCTTCACTGCTCCCGATCTGAAAATCATCACCATGAGCTTTGCAGAGGAATTCATTGCCTCTATCAAATATGCCTTTCTAGGGGGCTTCGTAGTGGCCTTTCCGTATGTTTTCTACCAGATATGGTCGTTCGTGCAACCAGGCCTGTATGAAGAAGAGCAAAAAGCAACGAAAGGGGTGGTGCTTGTATGTAGCCTGCTCTTTTTCTTCGGGGTGTCTTTCGGCTATCTAGTCGTTACGCCTTTTGCCGTTAATTTTTTGGGCAATTTCCATTTACCTAACGTAGAAAACACTTCTACCTTAGGCTCTTTCGTTAGTTACATGGTGATGTTCACCCTACCTGCAGCTTTGATTTTTGAACTGCCTATCGTGGTACACTTCCTCTCCCGCTTTGGCTTAGTGACTGCGCAAGGTATGCGAACCTACCGCCGCCACAGTATTGTAGGAATCCTGATTGTAGCCAGTATCTTGACCCCACCAGATGTGGTAACACAAATATTGATCGCTATTCCCTTGTATATTCTGTATGAAATTAGTATTTTCGTGGCAAAGCGTGGCGAAAAGCACTACCAAGATAGCTTGGAATAGAGATTCGCGAGCAACTAATAGCTCTATTTTTTTGCCCAAATGGGCAGGGGCAAGGGGAGCTTTGTAGCGCAAGTGAAGCCGAGAAGAAAACGAACGAGCTACCATCCTACTTCCTTCAAGCGCATTAGGTGGGCGAGGTGAAATAGGAATTGGAATGCCGTGGTAGCCCTTCCGAGCCTTGCTAGAAAATGCTTCCCACCGCTCCGCAGACGGCTACTTGACAACTAATAAAAAGTACCTCAAAATGACCACTCCCTTCTTGGCCTCAAGATATTTTACTGCAATCATCTGCTATTTAGCCAAGGCTTCAGGGCCAGTAAGTTTAGGGCTATTGTTGTTGTTGGAAGGGGGGCTGGTAAGTTGTGGGTCTATTGCCCAAGCGGTGCAACCGAGCATCGCATGGCCAGCGGAACTGAACACGGATACGATTCCGCCAGGCCCTTTTGCTACCAAACGCTACGATGAACGGCTGTATCTTCCTGATACAAATTATCTCGACCATTTTCCGCACCGAGCTATTCGGGTGGCTATCCATTTTATGAATACGGCGGATACACTGTATCGCTACCATGGCGAAGAAGGCTTGCAGTATGCGAAAGATTTGGTCTTTTACGCCAACTCCTTGTTGAATAAGAATGAAAAAAATTGGTTGCAGCCCAAAGGAATGGATACGCCTGCCTTACCGACCCGCTTGTATGTGGAGCTAGCGAATAAATCCCAAGCACCGAATGAGAAGGCTATTTATTTTCACTTTGATGAAGCCCTTTACGGTTATATCCACAAAGGACGCCATAGAAACTTAGCCGACCGAACGGTGATAGAAAAGTATGCCGTGGATGAAAAAAACATTCTCAACATTTTCATCATGGCTCCCCCCCGCGACAGCCTCCATTCTGCTACCTTTGATGGGAATACACAGTGTGGCGTTTTCCTAGGGAATGCTATCAAATTAGCGGGTTTTCATCCGAAGCACCGCCCAGCCTGGGAGCATAGGAGCAACTTTGTTCACGAGTTGGGCCATGCGCTAGGGCTGCACCATGCTTGGTTAAATAACGACGGCTGCGAGGATACCCGCCCACATAACAACGATTGCTGGAGTAAAGACGAAAGCGAACGCTGCGATACCCTCATCAGCAACAATGTGATGGACTATAACGGCTATCAAAATGCGCTTACACCTTGCCAAATTGGACGAATGCACGCGCGAATGAGTGATGTAGAAAACCCTATTCGAGCTTGGGTGATTCCGCATTGGTGTAAACCTTGGCCAGGCAAAGAGATCCTTGTCACCGATACAGTCAACTGGTTGGGCGAGCGCGATCTACGCGAAACGATTCGAATCAAGGAAGGGGCGGTACTACGCATTAATGCCCGCACGCACCTTGCGGCTAGAAGTCGGATTATCATTGAAGCTGGCGGTGTCTTACACTTAGGCCCGCGTGCTTGGTTGCATAATGCTTGTGATGATATATGGGAGGGAATTCAGCAAGAAGGCGAAGGCAAACAAAAGGGCAGGCTACATATCACAACAGGTGCCCGTATTGAAAATATCCCACTATGATAGTTGTAACGGGCGCCACTAAAGGCATCGGCCGAGCTATTTGTGAACTACTTGCCCAACAAGGGCACGAACTGTTGGCGATTGCTCGAACGAACAGCGACCTGTTGGCGATGCAACAAAGCTGGCACACACAATTCCCTTCGCATCCATTGCACATACTGGCGAGTAATCTTGCTACGGCTGAAGGCTGCCAAGCCGTAGATGCCTTTCTTACAGCGCAGCGTCTCACCCCAAGCGTTCTGATTAATAATGTAGGGCTTTTTAAGCCTGGAGGCTTATTGGAAAGAGAAGAAGTACTAGAGGATCTACTAGCGCTCAATCTATACGCTGCCCATCGGCTCAGTCGGTTGCTTGTGCCTCGGATGCTAGCATCTGGGCAAGGACACATCATCAATATTGGATCGGTAGCGAGCCTAGATTTTCCCCCTCACATGCTAGCCTATTCGGCTAGTAAGTATGCTTTAGAAGGGTGGCACAAGGCACTCAGGGAAGAATTACAAGCTACGAATCTGCGTACTAGCTTATTGGTGCCAGGTGCTACGTTAACGGCTGCTTGGGCAGGTGTGGACGAAAAGCCAGCCAATATACTTTCTCCCGAGCAGATAGCCAAGGCCGTAGCTTATCTACTGGATGAGAGCACCCATGGCTATATTCCTCAACTAATTATCCGACCGTAAAAGCCAAACTATATGAAAACCTATATCATTACAGGTGCTAGCCAAGGAATTGGACGAGATACGGCTATCGCAATGGTGCAAGCGGGCTACCGCGTGCTAGCCATAGCTAGAAGTGAAACAGCCCTAATACAGCTAGCGACCGAACTGCAAGATGCGCAAGGGGAATTTCTTTACCTAGCTTTTGATCTTACGCAAGAAGACTTAGCCCCGCTACAACACTGGTGCGAGGGCAGCGGCCCGCTTCATGGCCTGTTAAATAATGCAGGCTACCTGATCAATAAAAGCTTCGAGCAGCTTTCTATATCAGATTGGCAGCAAGTATTCGCGATCAACGTTTTTGCGCCCGCAAGGCTCTGCCAAGTACTTAGCCAACAATTTATAGCAGGGGCACATATCGTGAATATCGGTAGTATGGGCGGCTTTCAGGGTAGTAGCAAGTTCCCTGGCTTATTGGCCTACAGCGCTGCTAAAGGAGCACTAGCCACCTTCAGCGAATGCTTAGCCACCGAATGGCAAGATCGTCAGATTCAGGTGAACTGTTTGGCACTGGGTGCCGTTCAAACCGACATGCTCGCAGCGGCCTTCCCCGGATACAAAGCACCGCTAAGGAGCGAAGAAATGGCCGGCTTTATAAAGTGGTTTCTTACGCAAGGAGGGCAATTTTTCAATGGTAAAGTAATACCCGTGGCACTCAACAATCCTTAAACAACAAGGCCACCTACTCCAAAGGAGTAGGTGGCCTATCGCCTAGGGACGATTCAGCTCATAAAAAAAAGCTATTCAAGTGATATGACAAGGTTCAAGCAAATGGTTTTTGGATAGTCACGACTCGAGCCCTCGTTGTAGTACAAACAATACAAACTAGATATAAAAGGCAGCTGTAAGCAAAAATATCATCTAGCTAAGAACAAAAGTACAATTATTATTCTGAAATTTATTATTATTTGACGTATGTTAAGTGAAAAAAAATCACCAGCTTTCGTTCCCTACGTACCTACTCGGTGTGGGGCAAAAGAGATGCAGCAAAAGATCAATACCTTCCACGACAATATGGCCAAGCGCAGAAGCATTCGCCACTTTAGTGAGGAGGCTGTTGCGCCTGAGATAATTGCTACAATCTTAGCTACGGCTAGTACGGCGCCGAGTGGTGCTAACAAACAACCATGGACTTTTTGCGTGGTTCGCGATCCAGTACTCAAGCAGCGCATTCGGCTAGCCGCTGAGGAGGAAGAGTTTGAGAACTACCACGGCCGCATGACTACAGAATGGTTAGCTGATTTAGAAAAATTAGGCACCGACCACATCAAGCCTTTTTTAGAAGTGGCCCCCTATTTGATAGTAGTCTTCAAAAAAGCTTACGATATAGGGCCAAATGGGGAAAAACAAAAAAACTATTACGTGAATGAATCGGTTGGTATTGCTTGTGGTTTTTTGCTAGCGGCTATACATCAAGCTGGGTTAGCAGCCCTTACCCACACACCTAGCCCGATGAGTTTTTTGCAAAACATCTTACAACGTCCCGAAAATGAACGACCGTTCTTGCTCATTCCTGTCGGCTATCCAGCCGAGGGCGTTACTGTACCCAATATTGACCGTAAACAAGCGGACGAATACAGCGTCTGGTATTAACAGGCTAGTAGCCACTAGAGAAGATGAAAGATAAACTTTGGCAAAAAAGCTATAGCTTAGATGAGCGCATCGCGCAATTCACCATTGGGAAGGATCCCGATTTTGATACGCTATTAGCACCTTTTGATATACTCGGCTCACTGGCGCACATTCAGATGCTGCAAGAAGTAGGCCTGTTGAGTGAGGAAGACTTCAAGCAGAATAGAGCCGCGCTCATAGCGCAGTATCAAGTTGCTAAGAGTGGGCATTTTAGCATCTCGCCGGGCGTAGAGGACGTACATTCTCAAGTAGAGCTGAATCTAACGCAGCTTGTAGGGGATGCGGGTAAGAAGATTCATAGTGGGCGAAGCCGAAATGACCAAGTTTTGCTGGATTTACGCTTATACTTCCGCCACAAAATTGAGGAAATCGTGCAATCAACCGCAGCCCTTAGTGAAGAGCTACTTACTTTGAGTGAGGCGCATCGAGACAAGTATATCCCAGGTTATACTCATTTACAGGTAGCGATGGTAAGCAGTTTCGGTCTATGGTTTGGTGCTTATGGTGAAAGCCTGATTGATGACCTACGCCTTTGGCAGTCGATTTATGCGAATGTGGATCAAAATCCATTGGGCTCTGCGGCGGGCTATGGTTCTTCTTTTCCATTAGATCGGCAGCGAACGACAGCCTTGCTAGGTTTCAGCGAATTGGCCTACAATGTGGTACATGCACAAATGGGGAGAGGCAAAACTGAACTCTTCTTGGCTTTCGGTATCAGCAGTTTGGCGCAAACGATTGGTAAGTTGGCCACCGATGTTTGCTTGTATTCTAGTCAAAATTTTGGCTTTTTGCAATTACCGGATGAACTCACGACGGGTTCTTCCATTATGCCACATAAGAAAAATCCGGATGTTTTTGAGCTAGTGAGAGGGCGCTGTAATTTATTGATGAGCACGCCAGGGCAGATCAGTCAGTTGCTTGGCGGGCAGCCTAGTGGGTATCATCGGGATTTTCAGCTACTTAAGGAAGTTATCTTTCCTGCCTTAGAACAACTAGAGGAAGTGGTAGCGATTGTGCGCTATGCTTTACCCCGTATGGTAGTTTTTGGGCAAGATTTGCAAAATGACGAACGGTATCGCTATCTTTACAGCGTAGAGGTAGTGAATGCACTTGTTTTGGAAGGAACGCCTTTCCGAGATGCCTACACGCAAGTGGGGCAAGCCATCGCAACGGGCAATTTTGTACCGCCTGATCGCATAGCGCATACGCATCTAGGAAGCTTAGGGAATTTAGCAACCGAGGCCATTCGCCAAAAGCTGGCTGCTGTGCTAGGTGGTTTTTCTTTCGAGAAAGCCAATAGCGCACTCGCTGGCTTAGTAGAGCCTTAGTCCGTTAGGGCTAGCTGAAAGCGCCTGTGCTATCTAGCAAAAACGCCTGCGCTATCTAGCAAGCCTTGCCCCTGCCTTCGGCCAAACTGCTACTGCCGCCTAGTCTATCCGGAGGGAATAGTGGCGGTGTTCAAGCGTTATACTAGGTAGTACGGGCAATTAGTACGGGCAATTTTTAAAGCGTAAATTTCTTGGGACAAAGTAAAATACTGTAAACAATGCGAAATTTATTATTTTTTTCTCTCTTGCTAAGCAGCTTGCTGCTAGCGGCTTGTAAACCTACTAAAAACATGGAGAAAGCTTCTTTGCCGGGCACTAGCTGGCAGCTAAAAAGCTGGAAGAATGGCAGTGGCCAGATGATGCCGCTAGCACCCGAAAAAGCGACGCTTACCTTCGAGGCAGGGAATAAATTAGGAGGTAATAGCGGCTGCAATGCCTTCGGGGGCGATTATACCTTAGAGGGAGACCGCTTAATGGGCAATCCTTTTTCTACTAAACGCTATTGTGAGGAAGCTGCCGAGCAAGAAAACGCTATTTTCACGGCGCTTCGTCAGGGGGCAGCAGTGGCACAGACGAAGGAGCTGCTGAGCCTAACGGCCAGAGCAGGAACCTTTTTCTACGAGCCGCTACAGGAAACCAAAGATACGGGCAGTGCAGCGGTAACAGACCCAATGACTAAACCAGCTAGTGCGAAGCGCTACAAAGGCTTATTTACCTATTTTGCGGATGCAGCGGTGTTTAAAGATTGCGAAGATGGCCAGCTGTATTCAGTGGAAATTGGGGGCGGTGCTTATCTCGCCTGCGAAAAAGCTTATAGCCGTTATGGAAAATCGGGTGGAGAAGCGGCCTACATGGTAGTGGATGCCAGCATGGTGAAAAACCCAGAGCCCGAAGGCCGCCCTTACCTGATGCGCATCGAGAAACTAGTGAGTGGAAGTGCAGATAGCCAGTGTCCTGAGTAGAATCAATTTATGTCTGTATCCAGCCAAGAAGAAGCACTACTTGCTCAATTTTTTGAAGGGAACCGAGCTGCCTTTAAAGCCATATTTACGGCTCACTACCCTAAGGTGTGTGCGGTTACTTATCGCTATTTAGGGGATCAGGGCTTGGCAGAAGATTTGGCGCAGGAGGTCTTCATTCGTTTATGGCAGAAGCGGGAGCAACTGCAAATCACCTCTAACTTGGCTGCTTATCTGCGCCGGATGGCCGTGAATGAAGCCTTGGCACATTTGCGCAAAAAAACACGTTTTTTAGCAGACGAGTTACCTATTCACTTACCAAATTTGGTGGCAACGGCAGCCGATGAATCGCTAGATTCTCAGGAGCTACAGCAGAGAATACAAAGGGTGGTGGCTAGTTTGCCAGACCGCTGCCGGCTTATTTTTGAACTCAGCCGCTACGAAGAGTTAAGCAATCGCGAAATTGCCGAACAGCTCGACATCTCTATTAAAACGGTTGAAAACCAAATGACGAAGGCGTTACGCACACTACGCGAGGCGTTAAGCGACTATTTGGTGCTTGGCCCTCTAGTCATTTTTCCAAGCTTTCTTTTCTTGTTCCAAGTGCTGCAATTGCACGCGAAGGCCGTATTTTTCTTGTAGGTGTTTAGCGAGCTGATCGGCTGCATAGACGCTGCGATGCTGGCCGCCGGTGCAGCCGAAAGCAATTTGCAGATTGGTGAAGCTCCGTTCGATGTAGTCCTCCACGGCGGCATCTACGATACGGAAAACATCTTGTAGGAAGTTGGGCATTTCACTGTGGTGCTGCAAGAAGTTGATGACCGCCTCGTCTCGGCCTGTTTGCTTCTTGTAAGGTTCGTAGCGGCCGGGGTTATGTAGGAAGCGGCAATCGAATACGAAGCCGCCGCCATTGCCGCTTTCGTCGGGGGGGATGCCTCCTTTTTTATAGCTGAAACTTTGTACTTGCACGGCTAGCAGGCTAGAGCTTGCTTTAATTTTATCGAAAGGCTCGAACTGTTTACTGCTGATTAGTTGCCGCAAAACGCGGTTCAATTCGGGTAAAGGAAGGCTGATCTTTTGGTTGTCGAGCAACCACTTTATATTTCGTAGTGCGAAGGGAATGGATTGCAGGAAATGTTCCTTACGCTCGTATAGACCTCGAAACCCGTAGGCTCCTAGTACTTGGAGAGACCGAATGAAAACGAAGCCATAAAACTGCTCGATGAAGGCCGCACGATCGAGGCTAATCAGCTCAGTGGCGTGATCGAGGTAGTGATCGAGCAATTCATCTCGTATATCTTCTGGTAAATTGGCTTTGGCTTGGAATAGCAAGCTAGCGAGGTCGTATTGTAGGGCTCCTCGGCGGCCGCCTTGATAGTCGATGAAGAGGGGTTCGCCGGCCTTGATCATGATGTTGCGGGTTTGGAAATCGCGAAACATGAAGTAGTGACCATCGGCCTCTAGCAAGTAATCGGCAAGGCGGTCAGCGTCCGTTTCCAGCAGCCCTTCGTCAAAGTCGATATTAGCGAGCTTGAGAAAGTAGTATTTGAAGTAGTTAAAATCCCATTGTATGCTTTGCCGATCGAAAGCCTCGCGTGGGGTGCAGTAGGAATAGTCTAAGTCTTTGCCACCAAGTATTTGCAATTTGGCTAGCTGCTCAACCACTTTTTTGTAGATATTGGTGAGGTAATCGGGCCAATAATCTCCTCTCTGGAGGAGGTAACTGTAGAGCGTGGTGCTGCCTAAATCTTCTTGTAGGTAGATGTGGTGCTCAAAGTCGGTAGCATAAATAGCCGGTACAGGCAGACCTAAGGCGTGAAAGTGCTGAGAAAAGGCCACAAAAGCAGCGTTTTCCTTCGCTTCGGTATGGTAAGCACCAATGGCTATTTTATCCCCTGCTTGCAGACGATAATAGAGGCGTTTCGACCCCGAAGGAGCCATGGGTAACAAAAGCGTAGCAGCTGTGCCGGCCCATTGCTTGAATAGTTCGTTGAGGCGGTTTTCAATAGCGATATTAGACATGCCGCGAAGGTAAAAAAAAACCGCTTGTTGGCTGCCTTTTGTAGCAAGTTTTAATTTCCGCCTACTCTATTTGCCTCGCCTTCTAAACCTGTTTTTCGGTTGCGGCTTTTCACGTTTTGGTTGCCGAAATTGTAGCTCAAACTGATGGTTGCGCGGCGGCTATCCCAGTTGCCTCGGCCGCGGCTTTCTAAGCCGTTGAAAACCGAGTTGCCGCGCCAACCCGAGGTGAAGAAGAGGTCGTTGCCGCTTATTTTTACATTCAACTGCTCTTTGAAGAAGCGTTTTTGTAATCCTACATTGAAGGCGCCGCTAGTTTCATATTTAAAAACTCCACCCCAGATGCCGGGGCCTGAAAAATAGCCCGATAGCTCGCCTGTGAGCGCCCATGGCAGATTGAAGGTTTGCTGGCTAAAGAGCGTGTAGGTGAAGGCTTGTAGATCAATCACCGCCCCGTCGCCATAATCGGCTTGGTTGTCAATGTATCCTGCCGAAATATTGAAAAAGGCATTCCATTTTTTGGAGATGCTAAAGGGTAGGCTAGCATTAAAGCTATAGTTGGTTTGAGTGGCTAGGTTATCCCATGAGATGAATCCTGCTCTAGGGTCTAAATCATCTGGGCCAATCAAGCGCGTAATTTGGTTGCTAGTACGGCTAAAGGCGAGCTTGAAATTATAGCGATAAGCCAAGGTGTAGCCCAACTCGATATTGTCCACAATCTCAGGGTTCAAAAATGGATTGCCGCGCTCGTAGCTCAATTCGCTCATCTGGTTGCGGAAAGGGTTGAGGATGTTGTAATCTGGTCGGTTGATCCGCCGGCCATAATTTACTGCGAGGCTGTTCCCCTTGGTTGCATTTAGTTGATATGTGAGGCCAGCAGAGGGGAAAAAACTGATATAATTGAGCAGCACAGGGTCTTGCCCCAAATCGGCTCGAAGCGTGGTCAATAAGCCGGTAGCATCGGTTATTTCGCTTCTCAAACCTAGTGAATAGCTCCATAGGGTATTGAGCTGGCCAGCATAACCGAGGTAAGCAGCATATACGTTTTCATCGTAATTAAATTGGTTGGATCGCTGCTCGTTGATCTGTCTTTCGCTCCCAATCACATCAAAAAATTGGAAGGTATTGTCGGTTTGTACTTTGCTGAACTTCAATCCGCTACTTAGTACTCCTTTGCCTAAGGGGCTTTCATAATCGGTTTTAGCGGTGAAAATATCAATTCCAATAGGCGTATCAAAATAATTGATTACCTCTGAAACGAGGGTGCTCCCATCTGGGCTAAAATAGCGGTTAGGCTGGTCGCGGGTTTGTTGGTTGTAAAAATGGCCGTAGTCGAAATCAATATTTAGGCTCTTCCCTTTTCCTATGTCGTAGCGATAATTGATATTGTAGGTTTGTTGTTCCCGATTAAAGTCCGATAGGTTGGCTGCTCGAAGTAAACTGTCTGCTCGGATACCGGCATTGGGGATGGTGTAGATGCCGATATTATTTACACTAGTACTTGTGCCGCTAGTAGCTTGGCCATTGATGAGGAAGCCTAGGGTGTGTTTTTCCGACAGGAAGAAGTCAGCACCTAACCGAAAGCTAGGATTGGTCTGCTGGTTGGTGCTTCGGTTGGTCTCATCTAAGTAGAGGCCATTTTGGAAGCTTTCAAAAGCCATATCATTCCAATTATTATTGATACTGTGGGCTAGGGTGCCAAAAATATTCATGCTGCTGTTGCGATAGTTGCCTCCTAAGTTGGCACTCGCACGGTGGTATCTTCCTTGGCTATAGGTGGTAGAGAAGGTGCCATTGGTGCCTTCGCCTTCGTTCTTTTTTAAGCGAATGTCAATAATGCCTGCATTTCCCTCGGCCTCATATTTGGCTCCCGGGTTGGTGATGATATCAATGCGGTCAATTTGCTCAGCCGTGAGGTTGCGCAGATAGTTGCTAAGGTCTTCGCCACCCAAAGGGAGTCGTTTGCCGTCCACATAAACAAGCACACCGCTGCGGCTTAGTACGTTGATATTGTCGTTATTATCTACTGTTACACCAGGGGCTTTTCGGAGTAGATCGAGGCCATTATCGCCCACGGCATTAATAGTGCCCTGCACGTTGAAGACCGTGCGATCTGGTTTCACTTCTACCAACGCTCGTGTGGTAGAAACGGTGGCCGTGGCTAGCTCTACACCCGCCGGTTGGAAAGCGAGTACGCCTACATCAACGAGCATATTCTCTTTTACTACCAACGACTCAATTTGTAAATCAGGCATCCCCAAATAGGTGGCTACAAGTCGGTAGGTGGCAGCAGCTACCTCTTTGAGCTGGAAAATACCAGCTTCGTCGGTGGTTTCTACCTTCACTAAACTACTATCACTGGCATAAAGCGCTACGTTCGCATAGGGCACCGCAGTGCCATCACTCGCCTGCAACTGCCCTTTAATGCTGCTGCCTTGGGCTAATAAAGCGTGGCTCGCAAGCATGGCCAAACAAGTGAGTACAATATTTTTCATACTGGTTTTTAACATTGGGGGTATTGAGTAAAAGCTTGGCCTTAAAGGCAAAAAATCGAATTGTGCCACAAAGCTATGCCTGTCTCACAAGGAACAAACGGATTATTCGACTAATAGCCAGTAAGATCGGCTCAAGTGCCAACAATGGGGGCGTGGATAAAAAATATTGCCAATTAGCGAAAATTCGCTATCTTGGCAGCCAAAAGCAATTCGAGCATGACTGCCTTTCAAGGAAAAACTGTTTTCATTAGTGGTGCTAGCCGAGGAATCGGCCTAGCGATTGGTAAAAAAATGGCTGCCGCTGGCGCCAATATCATCGTAACGGGCAAAACCACCGAGGCCCACGAAAAACTACCCGGCACGATCTATAGCGCAGCCGAGGAAATAGAAGCGGCCGGTGGCCAAGCACTCGCCATTCCCATGAATGTACTAGACGAGGAGCAGGTGAGTGCTGCTATGGAACAAGCCGCTGCACATTTTGGCGGTATCGACCTATTGATCAACAACGCTAGTGCCATCACCCTCACGCCTACGGAGCAAACGAGTATGAAGCGCTTCGATCTAATGTTTGGCGTGAACGTACGGGGCACTTTCCTTTGTAGTCGTTTGGCCATTCCCTACCTGAAAAAATCGGAAGTAGCCCATATTCTCACACTCTCGCCGCCGCTGAACCTAAAAGCGGAATGGTTTGGTGCCCATTTGGCTTATACGATGAGTAAATACGGGATGAGCATGACGGTGCTAGGGCTGGCGGAAGAACTAAAACGCCACGGTATCAAAGTCAACGCGCTTTGGCCGCAAACCACCATTGCTACTGCCGCCGTGAATAACCTACTCGGTGGCGAAGCGTTGATGCGGCAGAGTAGAACCCCTGCCATTGTGGCTGATGCAGCCTATGAAATCTTTAAGAGCAGTGCAACTGGGCAGTTCTTTATCGATGAGGATGTTTTGCGCGCTGCCGGCGTTACAGACTTTACACCCTACCTCGTGACCCCAGGCGTAGAGCCTTTCAAAGATCTTTTTGTTGAGTAGTTGGGCTAGTAGCTGCTAGCACTTGCAAGAGGTTTGCATACATCGCCTTCCAGCCCGCCCAGCCGTAGTGGGGGGCAAAACTGCTGTTGTGCCAAAGCAAAATAAAGGGCCCTCCTAGCGGCCGGATGCTTTCGTATAGGTCGATTATCTTTTGTTTGGCTGCCGCAGGGGCAAGGGTTTCATATTGGCGCAAGGTCACGTCCATCGCCGCGAATGGATGCACCCATAGTCCGCTAGCTTCTTCGGCTTCTAAATCATACCAACGGAAGGGCAAATTAGTGCTTGCTCGCCAGCCTGCTGCATCTGCATAGCCCATAGAAAAGTCTTGCGTGATACCCGCTAACAAAAGCTGCCGGTAGGTGCTAGGTAAGCAAAAGCGTAGAAAGTGCTGGCGGCTATAGGCCACTGGTTGGCCAATTAGTTCGGCTAAGAACTGCCTTTCTTCGCTTACTAAAGTGGCTTGTTCCTGGCTGTAGTAGGAAGGGTGAATACCCATTTTGGCCCATTGGCTGGTGGCTTGTATCAAGGCGCGGTAGGCTTTATTGCTAGGCGCTGGGTTGGGGTCTAAACGGCTTGGCCGCTGTGCAAGCAGCCAGAAGAAATGCGCCGGAAGCCCCTGGCGCTGGTGTAGGTCTTGTAAGAAAGCAAAGGTGTCAAAGGGGTCTGCTCGGCCTAGCAACAAGCTTTGGCAGCGCGCCCAGCTTCGGCCAAAGCGACCTGTCAGCAGATCGCGTAAACCAGCCGCTAAGCCCCGCCAAGCGCGCTGCCGGTAGGCATAAGGGATATCGACATCATAGGTAGGCAGCAGCTGAACTTGCCGATCTTTTGCGGATTGCAAAGCGGGAAACAGCGCTTGTAGTGCCTTTTCGAGGCTACACAAAATGATATTGACAACGGGCTGCTCCAGGTAGTGATGGCGGTAAGCATGGCTTTGTTTTGCCGTAAAGCGGCCGTGGGTATCTCGCGGCCCTGCTTGGTATTCTTCCCAGCGGCTTAGGCAGAAGAATAGGGCCGCGAAGGGGTCGGCTGTTTCCACACTTG
>DAINNZ010000004.1:0-64260 GCA_036735605.1 Lewinella sp.
GGATGCCTCGCACGATTTTACCAATGGAAGTGGGGCGGCCTACGCCAGCCATATCTTTGATACAAATTTCTTGCGCCCCTAACTCGATGTATTGGTCGGCTAGTTGGAGGTAATAGTCCACTGTATGCAAAGGCGAGTGGGTGATGGATAGGGCTCCTTGAGCGATCATGCCACCTTCGCGAGCATACTGGAAGGAAAGCGCCAGATTTTGCGGGTTATTGAGGCCATCGAAAGAACGGGAAATATCGGTACCTTGTTTTTTCTTTACCCGGAAGAGCAATTGGCGCACGTCTGCGCCTACGGCGCTCATGCTCAGGGCATTGATACCCCTTTCGAGCATTTGGGTTTGCACGCCGGCGTCATTGAAAGCTTGCGTCCAGCGGCGGACGGCCACATTGGGGTTTTGGCCGGCGAGGAGTTGGATTTGTTCGAAGCCACCGCCGTTGGTTTCCACGCGCTGGAAGCAGTTCATACGCAGGATAGCTTGTGCTACCTGTTCGAGTTGTTCTACGCGGGGCATGTATTTGCCGGAGGATTGCCACATATCGCGATAGACGAGGCAGAGTTGAATTTCTTTGGCCATGAAGGTATTGGTTTGGGCAAGATAAGATGAAAAGGCAGCGTAAAAAGGCAGTTGGTAGGCGCGCTAAAGCTTTTCTATGCTACTGATTTGGCCTTGGCCATTGGTAGCCACTTCTACGGAGGCAGCCAATACGGCTAGCACCTCGGGGGGGAAGCCGGAGGGCTTAGCCTCGGCGGGGAAGCCGGAGGGCTTAGCCTCGGCGGGGGCCAGTACGGCTGTATTGGGGGCGACGCTAGCGTAGCGATTGACGAGATGGATGAGCAAATAGCCAAATGAGACCACTAAGCTGAGTACGAGTGCGACCGTGAGCATACCGCTTAGCAGTAGTTCAAATGCGGGGGCTAAAGAGGTAAGTGTGGTGAGAAAAATCGGGTGCATATCGATAATTTGTTCTGGTTTGGTCGGGAGGAAGCTACCTTGGAAGGAACTTGAGGAAAGTTTTGCGCTTAGCAATACACTTGCCCCTGCGTTAGCCAGCACGTAAGACCAGCTTGCTAGCTAGCGAAGGACTGTTTGTGGGAGGGGCAACTCGAATTTGCGTGCAAAACGGGAGGCAAGATAGGAAAAAAATGCAAGTACGGACACTATTGTAAGCAAATGATTTCAATTCGTTCGGTGCGAACCAGGTTGCTTAGATTGCCAGCGCGATCGCGAATTTGGATGGCGAAGGAAAAAGTGTCGATGGGGTAGGAGGGGTCTTCGGCGCAGATGCGGCTATTGAAGATGCAGCAAATGTTGCCGGTGTTGGGGATCGTAACGCTGGCTCGGCCGCTGATCCCATTTTGGACGCCTTCCTCGTCGATGAGCGGAAAGCGGTAGTTGGTGGGTAGTGTGGGGAGGCGGCTATCGGTGAGGAAAATATCAGCACTATCGGAACTCAGCAGGCTAAGGTCGCCGTCGCCATCGGTAAAGGAGAAATTAATAATAAGCGTATCTTGCGGGCCGTTGGTGAACTGGAAGACGCGGTTTTTATTGATTCCTTCATAGGTGATGACGGGTTCGAGCGGGTACTGAGGAGCCTCACCGCAATGGGCCAGAAAAAGCACTAGGGCGATCAACCAAAAAGATTTCCACTTGTATAGCATAGACTTATTTTCTTTAGTTTGAAGCAAGACAGAGACCGTTTAGCAGCGCGTGTAGCGAATTTAGCCGGTGAAGACTTCGAGGAAGTGGCGCTAGCGGTATTTCGTTACCAAGCGATTGCTAATCCTATTTACGCGCAATACTTGAAATTGTTGCGTTCAGAGCCGTATTCTATTCGGCAGCTAGCCGACCTTCCGTTCCTTCCGATTGCTTTATTCAAGCACTACGATTTACAAAGTGGGCATTGGCAGGCGGCGCGGATTTTCAAGAGTAGCGGCACCACGGGTGCGCAAACGAGCCAGCATTTATTACGTTCTGAGGCTTGGTATATCGAGCTAGCTAGCCGTGCTTTTGAGCGCTTATATGGCGATTTATCCTCGTGGACGGTACTAGCATTGCTGCCAGCTTATTTGGAGCGGACCGGTAGTAGCTTAGTTTTTATGGCAGAAGCTTTTATTCGGCAGAGCCGTTCTGCGGCGAGTGGTTTTTATTTGGCAGATTTGGCGAAGCTATCCGAAGTTTTACAGGAGGAGATGGCTAGGGGGCAGCAGGTTTTACTATTGGGTGTCAGTTTCGCCTTATTGGATTTAGCGGAGCAGTTTCCGCAGCCGCTTAGCGAACAAGTAGTTATAATGGAAACAGGCGGCATGAAAGGCCGCCGGCGAGAGCTGACACGGCAAGAGTTGCATACTCAGCTTAAGGAGGCTTTTGGTTTGGCACACATTCACAGTGAGTATGGTATGACGGAATTACTCAGCCAAGCCTATGCGCCCAAGGATGGGATCTTCCTACCAGCGCCTGCGATGCGACTGCTCAGCAGAGAGTTAAGTGACCCCTTGCAGATTCGGCACGACAGCCAAACGGGCGCCCTGAATATCATTGACTTAGCAAACCTCGATACCATTGCTTTCATCGCAACCGACGATCTGGGGCGGGTGTATCCCGATCATAGTTTTGAGGTATTAGGCCGGATGGACGCCAGCGACACCCGAGGCTGTAATTTATTGATAGCTCCGTAAGACCTACTCTTCCTCCTCTATGCGTTTAGCGGGGCGAAGTAGGCCGCTGAAGCAGACAAAACGCCAGATGCCTCCATAGGCTTTCTTGATTTCTACCTGATTCGTTACGAACAATTCTTGTAGTAAAGGCAGTAAATGGCCATCCATCCGGACGTGGTGTTGGCGCATGTGTCTTTTAAAAGCAGGCATTGCGGAGTCGTGAAAATCAGCCACTAGGATATGTCCGCCAGGTTTGAGGTCGTTGGCTGCTTCTCGGAGCAAAAGATCCCAGCCGGGGTTCACCATCGTGAGGCAGTAGCTGAAAAGAATGATATCGGGTCGCTGTAGGATGGGTATTTTGCCGTAGTAACCTTGTAGTAGGGTGAGTCTTTCTTCCTCTCCGATCAGTTTTTTTTCGGTAATGGCTAGCATATCGGGCGATACATCGATGCCAATCAAAGTAGCGTTGGGAAAGCGGTTGGCAAGGCGCAACAGGTTGCTACCCGTTCCGCAGCCTACTTCCAGAATCGTCATATCGTCCTCTTCTTGGAAAGGCAGATTCTTTAAGATGCGCCTACGGCCAAAGAGGAAAGCCCAGCGTGTAGCATCATAGATACGAGACTGAAATTGATAATAGCGCTGCATTTTTTGGCTATGCTGGTCGGTGGTGGTGGGCGAATTGTTTTTCAACATAATAGCTTTTCGGGAGGAGAAGGAGGAGTTAGTACTTAGCAAACTTCTAGTAGGAAGGTACCAGCATAGGTGCCTACTCGATCCATTTGTTGGGAAAGGTCGCTAAGATGGGTATGGAACTTTACTTTTTCTTTCACAAAAGGCGGCACTACATCCGGGTTGGGGGAGGCCGACCGGATGAGGATTTTGGTTCCGGGGCGACTATTGGCAAGAATGAGCTCCCATTCTTCTACTAGGGCTGCGGGGGCATTGGCGGCTAGCCAATCTTGGTGGTCTAGTAATACGAAATGCGAGTAAGCTCCTGGGTTGTTGAGCAGGAAATCGGCTATCGTGGTGGTATGAAGTTGAAGCTTATCTACGTGGCTTCGCAGGCTATTTAAATGATCGGCTCTTAAGTAGTCGGGGCAACAATCGGGGCTGTAGGCTCCTTCCAAATAAACGCGATAGAAGTAGTTATCTTGGATAGGAAGCTGGGTGAAAATGTGTTGGAAAGATTTTTGCACATAGGCTCGTAGCCCTTCGCTGTTGGCTTGAATCAACTGTCTTTGTGCATCGGGCACACCTACTAGGCTTAGGCTGATACTTTGCCGTAGTTTGCCACCTATTAGCGTATTGAGCAGTTTCTCTTCTATGGCGTAGTAGGCCTCTCTTTGGGCGGCCATATTCTTTGCGTTGAGCAGTGTTTGAAGGCCGGTGAATAATTTCTTTTTACGAGCGAGGTACTGTTTCGCAAACCAAGCAAAGTAGCCAGCGCTACCTCGGTAATAAAAACTGTTTCGCTTTTTTTTGGGCAGGAAGTAGCGAATCTTTTGATCCCAATAGGCCGCTGCGAAACCACTTAGTAAGGGGCGGACTTGCTGGTAAATCACCTTTGCTTCGGGCGTGCTACCTTTGCCGAATAGGGCAAATAAAGCGCTCCAGTCGAGGGTCTTAATTGCGGCTATCTTGAGCTCTAGCAAGGCGTTTTGTCTAGGATTTACGTCAATGCAGTGTATTTTTTTAGGCTGATCGAGCAAGTAGGAAAGAGCATTGCAACCTGCGCTGGTAATCATTACCACTTCGCTATCAGCTTGAATGCCTAGGATGTGGCGATCTGCACGCGGGTCTTCCCAGCAGGTATTATATACCAGCTTATTACCATGAACCCGCTCGAAGAACCAGTCTCGGAGCGGGCGCTGTAGATCGAGTAGGGGGTAAGCCTTTCGGCTTTTAGCGGATGGATTGGAACTGCTAGTATGAACGAGCAGTATTTGCTTAGCTTGGATGTTTTGAGACATAAGGAACCGTATAAGATGTGACAGCTTTTTCTTTATTGCTTCGTTGCCGAATAGTTTTAAGGTAGTGGAACTCCACTTTAGCAGCCGTTGGGCTCAGCTGAAGCAGCAGGTAGCCATGATCGACCAAGTTGGTATATTCGAGACTGGGATTATCGCGAAACAGTCTATAGCGAGCCACCGCTAGGGTATCCCAACCACTGATGAACTCATCGTAGTTAGCGCTACTGACGCTTGGGGTGCCAAACTCGTGTAGCCATTGCGTGTTACCATCGGCAGTAGTTAAGGGTATTTTGAAATACCAACTGCAATGAGTATCGCCGGTAAGGAAGAGGATGTTTTGGAGTCTTTGTGATTGGATAGTATCAAGCAGCCGTTGCTTTTCATAGCGAAACCCATCCCAAGCGTCGATATTGACGGCGTATTGGGGAAGAATGTTTGCCAAATCGAGCTGAGCGAAGAGCACTTGATTTCCCAAGAGTTGCCATTTAGTAGTTGATTGTTTGAGCTGAGAGCAGAGCCAGTTGAGTTGTTGCTCGCCGAGGATATGAAGGCTGGTGTCGGCTAGGTCATCGGGGTGAAAACTCTTTGCTGGCGCCGTTCTGCCAGCGAGTCTTTCATCGAGCATGTGAAGATTAGCGATTTCGCCGAACTGAAAAGATCGGTAAAGCTGGCCGCTACTATCTTCGCGCACGGGCATCCAATCGTAGTAAACTTGTTTGGCCGCAGTCATTCGATGTAAATAGTCGCCTTCTTCTTCTTGGTGGTTTTCGGCACCGTAGAGGTGGCTATTGTTGGCGACCTCGTGATCGTCCCAGACACAGATGAAAGGATGAGCGGCATGCGCGGCTTGTAGTTGGGGGTCGCTGCGATATTGGGCGTAGCGTTGGTGATAGTCTTGTTCGCTCACGACTTCGTGCATAGGCTGGTGGATACGACCCAGCGTTGTGTCGCCGTATTCACCGCTGGCGTATTCGTAGATATAGTCGCCTAGATGCACCACGGCGGCTAAGTCGCTATAGGTGGCTAATTGTTCGAAGGCGTTGAAGTAGACCCATTCTAGCGCATTGCAACTAACAATGGCGAGCTGGACAGGCTCCTGCGAGCTAGGGAGGGGCGCTGTTTTAGTACGGCCTACGGTGCTCCAATTATTGGAGCCATTTCTGAAACGATAGTAAAAAATGGTGTTGGGGCTTAGGTTGCGAACATCAATTTTAACGCGGTAGTGACGATCGGCCTTGGCCGCGAGAAGTCCGCTAGCGGAAGTAGTGAGGAAGTTGGGGAACTGGCTGAGCTCCCAGTAAACTAGGCTGTCTTGCGCTGCGGCTGCTTCGGATAGCATCGTCCAAAGGATAATGGCATCGGGCAGCGGATCACCAGAGGCAATGCCATAGGGAAAAGCAGTTGGTTGGGGCTGAGGAAGCAGAAAGGCGGGTAAAGAGCCGACGATGCCGAGCTGCTGCTGGGCTACTTGGGGCTGGTGGATGCAGCCTTGGTAAGCAATGAACAGAAAGGCGGGGAGCAATAGTCGCATAGCTGCTGAATAAGATGCTGCAAAGATTTACAACAGCTATCAAGCACAGACTAAGCGAATATTAAGCTTTCGTAAAAACTCCCTGAGCGGAGTTAAATTCCTGTAAATTTAGCTATGTTTGGCTATTTCTCCACTCTTAACGCGAGACATATAGTCATTGAAGGCCGCTTTTACCTTAGGCATTAGGAAGTAAAGACCAAATACATTCGGGAAACACATGGCGAAAATCATGGCATCCCCAAAGTCGAAAACAGCCTTTGCCGAGATCGCAGAGCCTACGACCACAAATAAGCAAAAGATCGTTTTGTAGATAACTTCATTCGTTTTGCTTTCTCCGAAGAGGTAGGTCCAAGCTTTTAGGCCGTAGTAAGACCAAGAAATCATGGTAGAAAGGGCGAAGAGAATTACCGCAACACCTAAGACAGTAGGAAACCAAGAGATTACGGAGGCAAAGGAATTAGAGGTTAAGCCAATATCGCCTACCGTTGCGCGGCCATGGAAGGAGGCTTCCGCACCTGCACCACCGTAGTTGGTGATAACGATTACTAGTGCCGTCATCGTACAGATTATTACGGTATCAATGAAAGGCTCTAACAGGGCAACAATGCCCTCACTGACGGGTTCGTTGGTTTTGGCGGCCGCGTGAGCAATAGAAGCAGAACCGACGCCTGCTTCATTCGAAAAGGCTGCACGGCGGAAACCCTGAATCAAGACACCAATGATACCTCCATACAAAGCATCGCCGTTAAAGGCACTCGAAAGGATGGTGCCAAAGGCTGCCGGAATATCAGCAAAATGATAACCTAGAACAATTAAGGCACCCAGCACATAGATACCTACCATAAATGGAACGATCTTATCGGTTACCTTAGCAATGGACTTAATACCACCAATGATTACAATACCTACCACAACAGCCATGAGGCTGCCAAAAATCCAGCCATTGTTAAAGAAAATACTGTCCTCACCACCCGTGATGGCGGCCAATTGGATGGTCGCTTGGTTAATTTGCACCATATTGCCGCCACCAAAACTACCGCCAACGCAAGCAATCGCAAATAGTACGGCTAAAACCTTTCCAAATTTACCCCAAATGGGCCCTTTTTCTGCCAGTCCTTTATCCAAGTAATACATCGGGCCGCCAGATACGCTACCGTCGGCATTTACATTTCTATACATCAGGCCTAGGGTACATTCCACAAATTTGGAGGCCATGCCCAAGATGCCAGCTAGGATCATCCAAAAGGTAGCACCTGGCCCGCCGATAGCTACTGCAAAAGCTACCCCTGCTATATTTCCTACTCCCACCGTGCCAGAAAGTGCTGCTGTGAGAGCTTGAAAGTGACTTACTTCCCCACTATCGTTGGGGTTGTCAAACTTGCCCCTCACCACGTCTAAAGCATGGCCAAAGGCGCGAAATTGAATAAAACCATTGTACACCGTGAAAACGAGTGCACCAATAACTAACCAAATAAGTACAAAAGGGATGGTGAAGCCAGCAATCGTTACGGGAACAAATACCACGGCTTCTACCGCAGCCGTAATCGGCGCAAAGATTTCGTTGATTTTTTGGTCTATACTACTCGCGTTAGATGCCTGTGCAAGCAGGGGAGAAGTGAGAAATACAAGGGCCGCTAAGGATGAAATTTTTTTCAACATATCGATATTGTATGGTTTTTCGCGACCCAAGGTATTGCTTTTGTGAGCTTCTACCAAATTTTTTTTGGCGATTAACCTTTTTTTGCCAAGATGAACTAGTATTTCTCGAAAAATCGCTTACCTTGCTAGTCCTATGGAGCTTTCTAATAATGAACAGGCCAAAGATTGGTTAGCACAGCTTAGGCTAGGGCAAGCAGCTGGCTTGGAGGCACTGTTTCGATGCTATCACACGACGCTTTGTCGAACGGCACTTCGCATTGTAAATGATCCGCTTGCAGCTGAAGATATTGTGCAAGATTTTTTTTTGCAGCTCTGGCAAAAACATAGTAATATCAGCGAAATAGACCAAGTAGAAGCCTACCTCAAGCGCAGCGTTCGCAATAGAAGCCTGAATTATTTGCGCGACCAACAACGGATACCACAGGGAGAAGATGATTTCCCTGATTTGCCTCTTACCGACAATTCCGCCGCTGTGGAACTTGAACTAGCCGAGTTGCAAAACAAAGTAGATCAAGCAATCGATGCACTACCCGAACGATGTCGATTGGTCTTTGTACTAAAACAATTTGAAGAGATGACTTATAAAGAGATCGCCGAACAGCTCGATATCAGCCCGAAAACAGTAGAAAACCAAATGGCTAGAGCTTATAAGCTTTTACGAGATCACTTCTTCAAACAGTCGGCCAAATGACCAAAAGCTAGCTTCTTAATCGATTCGTAGGGGCTAGCCGTGTTTTTTGGTGTCATCCAACTAAACGCTGTATTTTTGCATTCATTATGAAGCGTATTAGGCGTATTTTAAGGGGGGGCTTTCAATGGAAATGATTACAGGTTAGGTGTATTTGAGAACTATGACGGAACAAGAAAAGAACGCGTTAGAGCAGCTAACGAAACGATACAAGGAAGACTATCAGCCGGCTACAGAGCAATCTTGGCAGCGGCTCCAAGCGGCTATGCTGGCCAAAGAACAGCCTATGCTTTCGGTTTCCAAACCACCACAGCCGAGGTCGGGTTGGTATGCCATAGCTGCCTCTTTTTTATTTTTGCTAGGGGCGACTGCCCTTTATTTCGCCTTGACTAGTGATAAGGAACAACACTACCTTGCTACCCATGAAACACTTTTTGTAAGCCTAGCGGATGGCACGAAAGTAAGCCTCAAAAAAGGTAGTGAGCTATCGCTAGCAGCTGGGTATGGAGCGGTCAACAGAGAGCTACGTCTTCAAGGCGAGGCTTTCTTTGACGTTGTGCCTAATGCCGCATTACCACTACGTTTGCGGGATGGACAAACCACCCTAGAGGTAGTAGGCACTAGTTTTAATCTAGTCTGTGAGGCTTCTTCTGGCCTGATGGAGGTAGAGGTTGCTAGCGGAAAAGTGCTCTTAGCGACTTACCAAGATACGATCGCCGTAAAAGCCTTTGAAGTGGGGCGCTATGAACCCAGTAAAGGACTACAGCAACAAGCCGTGGAGCATCTCAACCGGCAGGCTTGGCGCACGAAAACGCTGCAGTTTGAAGCAGAACCATTAAGCGTGGTGCTAGAGATGGTCGGTAGGGCCTACGATGTACAAATTTTAGCCGATCCAACAGATTTGGCGCGCTGTGATTTCCCCTTGACAGCTTCTTTTGATCAGATCGCACTCACCGATTTACTAGAGGAACTATCCCGCTTCACGAATGGCCGTTTCGAGAAGTTAGCCAACGAGCATACCTACCGTATAACCGATTGGTGCCTTTAAAGAAAGGCCGTTTGCCGGTATTCGATGCTAAGACCACCCCTACACCAGTTCATCAATGGGCGGGCGATAGATGTCTATACAAATGGGCTGGCTATCGCGGGGGCAAGGGAGGCTTAGTGGCGCAAGACCATCTAAAGACTATGCTTCGATTGCTTTTCCTCTTTGTGGGTTATCTGCTTTTTCTTTGGGGTGCTGGGCAGCCCAGCTTACAGGCGCAAGCTAGTTTGCTAGAGCGCAACTTTTCACTACGCGGCGGCACTTACAGCAACCGGGAGGCGGTATTGAAAGACCTCAGCGAGCAGGGTGCCTCTTTTGCTTATCGCAATGACCACTTAGGGGAGCAGCGCTTGGTGCTTGCTGCCGCGACGCAACCTTTAGCAGCTTGGTTAAAGAGCTTGTTGGCAGAAACGGATTTAACCTACGAGCTTTCAACCGATGGGCAGCGGGTATTGATTTTTCGCGACCCCGTACTGCTGGAGGGGCGTTTCAACATAGCTGGTCTAATAACGGATCGCCAAAGTGGTGAGCGCTTAATTCAGGCGAATGTCTTCATTCCCAAGCAACAAAAAGGCGTAAGTGCCAACGAATATGGGTTCTACTCGCTGCAAGCCAATGGGGGGCAGCTGAGCGTTCGCTTTACCTACGTAGGCTATGAGGAAAAAGTAATCGACTTTGTCTTGCGCCGCGATACGCTTCTTTACGTACAGCTTAAGCCTGCCTTAGCACTTAGCCCGATTGTGGTGACGGCCCTAGCCGATTCCCTAATTGGGGTATCGCCCGAAGCAGGAGGCATACAGTTAGGTATCACAGAAACCAAACAAATGAGTGGCCCAGGAGGAGAAGCCGACCCCATCCGGCTAGCAAGTTTGTTGCCAGGTATCGTATCGGGTGCCGACGGCTTAGGCGGTTTAAGCATTCGTGGCGGTGAATCTTCTCACAATCTGATCCTCTTAGATGGGGTACCTGTCTATAATCTCAATCATGCTGCCGGCCTGTTTAGTATTTTTAATCCGCAAGCGATTAAGCGCATTGATTTGTATAAAAATGGCTTACCGAGCCGCTTTGGTGGGCGCCTTTCTGGGGTGATAGACGTGCATACGCGCGATGGCAACCTCTATCATAACGAGCTACAACTGAGCACTAGCCTGTTGGCCTCTCGATTTACAGCCGAAGGGCCCTTACTTAAAGGGGAAAGCTCTTATCTGGTCTCAGGCCGCTACTTTTGGGCCACTAACTTTTTGCCGCAATGGAGCCGCAATTACAAGGCCACCCTAGGGCGCGAGGGAGCAGCAGATTACCAACTCTACGACCTTAATTTTAAACTAAATCATCAAATTGGCTTGAACGACCGCCTTTATTTTTCCTTTTATAGCGGCTTAGATCAACTCTCAAACGCTTCTTTTCGCCAAGATACGATCACTACTTTAGGAGATGCTGGAACTGTTTTTCGCTATGCAATTCAGCAAATCGAAGAGACGGATATTAGCTGGGGCAATGGCGTGGGGGCTTTGCGTTGGAATCATCTTTTCAACGATCGCTTTTTTGGCAACCTTAGCCTCACCTATTCTAGTTTGCGGTTGCGCTCCAATTTTGCTCGGGAGGAGAGTTTGCAAGAGATATTCTTTAATAGCGCTAGTAGTACTTATGCGGCGGGTATTTTTAATTCCGATATTCGGCAATTAGGGCTTGCTTTCGACGGGCAGTGGCATCCGGCGGCTGGGCGCGAGTGGCGTTTCGGCCTGCAAGCCAACGCCCACGATTTTAGTCCGGTTATCCTTACAAGTAGTACGGAACGAATTGCTCTAAATACAGAACAGCAATATACTCGCTACCAGCCTAAAGAGGGGGTCGCTTATACCGAATATGTGCTCCGCCAACCAGGGATGCAGTTTAGAGCGGGCCTGCGGGCACATGCTTGGCGTACGGATCAGGGCGGTGTTTATTTCAACTTACTACCTCGGCTATTTTACCATCGGCGCTTAGGTACTAAGTGGAGCTGGCAAAACACCTTCGATGCAACTGCGCAGCCAGTACATCTACTAGGGAGTGCTGCCATAGAGGTGCCAACAGATATTTGGGTGCCTAGTACGCACAATTTGGCTCCCTCCAAATCTTATCAGCTGAGCAGTAGCTTGCGTTACCGGCTCCTATCTGACTGGGAATTGGAGGTAAGTGCTTATGTGAAAAGAATGGAAGATTTACTTCTCTACCAAGGCGGCAGCAACCTTAATGGCGAATGGGAAAGCCGTATGAGCCAAGGAATGGGAGAGGCGTATGGCATAGAGAGCTCCCTGCATAAACGCCAAGGTAAACTACGCGGCTGGCTGTCCTACACCTACGGGAAAACCAACCGTACTTTTGATGCGGCCATTAATTTGGGTAGGAGCTTTCCTTATCGCTTCGATTATCGCCATGCCGCTACTGCATTTATCACTTGGCAGGTCGGGGCGCGTGCCACACTCAATCTTAACTGGCGTCATGGTAGTGGGGCTGCTTACAGCTTTAGTCTTGAAAGTTACCAATTGCCAAGTGTAGGGGAGGAATTTGATGATCCAGCACTGCAACTTGCTTTAGTGAGCGCAAAAAATAATTACCGCTTACCGGCCAATCATCGCTTAGATGTCAACTACCGCTTTGAACTCAAGCGCAAACCAGACAGCCGTGTTAGCCACACTTTTGATCTAGGACTTTATAATGCCTATGATCGCCATAACCCCATTTACTACGAACTCAGAACCAACTACCGTAGCGGTAGAGGAGAACTGATTGCCGATCGAAGCTTCGTGCAAATTTATATTGCACCGCTACTACCCATTTTTTCCTATGAGATGCACTTCAAGGGGAAGTAAGCCAAGGTGGGGGCGGTGTTTAGGCAAGGCTTGCGCTACTAATTGTCCCTTGCCCCTGCCCTGCGGGCAAAAAAGTACGAACTAATCGATAAAAGTGGCTCCCTTGGGCACTAGGCCAAACGAATTTATTAGATATTGGAAGGGCTCTTAGGCATAGCTTGCTATGAAATATATTGCTTTGTTAACATTTTTTCTGCATTTGTTGGTGCTTTTGTGGAAATGCCCTTATATTTGATGCCAGATTAAGGATAATACCATACTACTTTTGAAGCAACTATACCTTTCGCTGCTTGGGCTGCTTCTCTTTGCTTGCGAAGAGCCAATCGATCAGGATCTCATGATTCCTCGGGCGCAGCTGGTTTTATCTTCTACTTTCTTTCCTGACCAGCCGGTTCGCCTTGGGCTCACGTCCACTTTTAATGTGTTGGATGCCGAGCGTGCTGTATCCGTCTCTAATGCAGTGGTCACTTTGTTTTCGGGCAATCAGTTGTTAGAAGAATTAGTGTATGTGGATAGCAGCAGTGTGCCTTACTACACCACGCAAACGCTTCGCCCAGCCGTTGGTGTGCTATACACCATTCATATTACTGCCGCTGGCTTTGATCCGGTCACGGCCATTTCATCCATTCCGCCGCCTACGCTCATTGAGCATTTTCATTTGGATAGCATCCGCAAACGGTCGGAGGATGCGTATGATATTTATAAGGTCAATTTGCAATTAGATTACAGCGATCCGGTGGGGGAGGTGAATTTTTACAACCTACGGCTTATTCAGCGGACGAGAAATTTCGTTGTAGCCTATAACGGGGATACCATTTACACGAGCTACTCACTCAATCCGATTAGTTTTACGGATTCGCCGCAAGGCTTCTATAAGCGCCTAGGTAACGGTGGAGGTATCTTGTTGCAAGATCGCCCCAATGATGCGCCATTGCGTATTCAGTATGAAACACAGATTGATCGCCACAAGGAGAAGATCGATCAAGTATATGCGGAGCTGCGCACGGTATCGCCAGAGTATTATTACTACCAGCGGAGTATCGCGCAACAAGGCGGTGCCACCATTGGTTCTGGGCTCACGCCCACTAGTGTTATCCAAACTAATGTGGAAAACGGTATTGGCATTTTTGCTGGTTATGCTAGTTCTTCCGATTCGCTGAAACTACTTTCTTTTTAGCAGCGCACTACTTTTTTCTGATAGTTTAGGGGGAAGCATTGCTTTTCTGTGTCATTCATATAAGAAGGCCGAGCAAGGAATGGTTTTAGACCTGTTTGGCCAAATAACTAGTAAAATGAATGTACAGATGAATCAAGCTGCTAAACTATCTTTGATTAAAAATTTCCCGCTACTTGCTACCTTATGCCCAGCTGATCAGCAACAGCTAGCCGCTTTGATGGAACTGCATACGCAAGCTCGCTATACGTATATCTATAGTTCGGGAGAGGCCTCCACCCACATTTATTTTTTGGTAAAAGGAGCCGTCAAAATTGCGACGCATAACAAAGATGGCAAAGAAGTGATCAAGCGGCTTATTCATCCGGAAGCTCTTTTTGGCGAGCGGGCGCTAGTAGGGGAGGACGTTCGCCACGAGTCGGCTCAGTCGCTCAAAGACCCCGTTACGTATTATAGCGTGCCGCGTGCTGCTTTTCAGCAGTTGCTGTTTTCTAGCCCAGGTTTGGGGGCTGCGTTGTTGCAGCTTTTTGGTAGTCGCTTGATGGCAGCGGAAGATAAGCTAGAAAATCTTATTTTCAAGGATGCTCGCGGTCGTATTATTGACTTCATCCATGAGGTGGCGCAGACCAGAGGGCACCAGGTGGGTTTAGAGACCTTACTCAAGCACAGCCTTACCCATCAGGATATTGCCAACATCACTTGTACGAGCCGCCAAACTGTCACTTTAGTGCTCAATGAACTAAAGAAAGAGAACTTGATTTATTGCAATCGTGGTCGTATTTTAGTGAGAGATTTGCAACAGCTCGGGGCAATAGCATAAGGTGATTAGTTTGGCTAAAGCAGGGGCAAGGGCGAATTGGTAGCGCAACCGTTGTTTACAAACGGGTTCGAATCCAGGTTGGTAAATCTAAAAATTTGAGTGTCTTAGCGTCGTACCGATCGAGGCGGGCTTGTGTTTGCACATGTTGATTGAGTTCCGCGAGTATGAGCGGCCACTGTTTGCGGTCTTCGCGAAGCAGCTGTCGGAAGGAGCTAATGGCTAGAGTGTGTACTTTGGCGGCATAGCGATTACGCCGAAGCATTCTGCTGAGGTTCGTAATTTCATAGTCGGCTAGAAATAGTTCGTTCAGTTCTAGGTGGCAGATGATTTGTAGGAGCTTAGTGTTGATTAGTAGATCATCGCGAAGCTGTTTGAAGGGCGAGTCGATTATTTCTCTTAAGTGATCGAGAGCGCGGGCGTAATCGCGGCGAGCCACTTCGATAGCTGCAAACTTGTAGCGAAATAGGTTTAGCCGGTGGCTTGGTAGTTGTAGGAAGGTGTTTTGTTCTTTATTTCTCAGTACTCTACCTTCGTATTTGGCACTATCCCAATCTTGGTGGGTAATTAGTAAATTGAGCTGGCAGAGCTGCCGATACACCAAGGCTACCAGTTGGCTGTTGGCTGAAAAATTGTTTTTCCGTTCTTCGATGAAAGCATCCATGCGGTCGCTGGCGAGTGCTACGGCTTTTTTGTCGCCTTGCAGAAAGGCGAAAGAGTTGATATAGTATAGAATACGCATATACAGATCTGGGTCATGCAGGCGCATCTTAGGATCGAGCGCGAAGTTGTTGTAAGCCTCTAGGGCCACCTCCAGCGCTGCATGGAAATCGAGTAGGATATAATAGCGCCACATTCTTGCCTGCGCTGCGTGGATACGCTCAAAGAAGTGGTTTCCTTCTCCGCTCAGATCGGGGATAGCGCAGAGGTATTCCTCTTCTACGCGCCAAAATTCATTAAATTGAGCGGATTGTTCGGGGCTTCTAGCGTGGCCATGTAAGATATAGTAGCCTTGAATTTGGATATTAAGATTAGATTGTAGGCTAGTATATAAATTGATAAACGACTGGTTTTTGGAGTCTGTCACCAACTGATCCATTCTCCCTTGCATTTGCCTAGAGAGCGTAACGTGGCGGGCTTCAATCATTTTTTGGAATTCCAAGACTTCTAAAAGTAGCAAATGGAAGTTATTCTCATGTGCGATCAACCGTGTCTTTTCCAGTAAGCGCAGCGCATCCAAATAGTGACCTTTACCGTAGAGGATACGGGCGAAGTCGATTTGTTGACGAATCTCAATATCAAGCTCCTTATGAAAATATAGTAGCCGTAGGCTGATGAGTAGCTGCTGATACAAGTGTCGTTTGAGGTTGCTTAGTTTACCTGCTTGGCCGTCGGCCACTAGTTGTAAGAGGGCGGCATCATCAGGCTCCTCTTGGTTGTCAATTAAATCGAAGAGTTGAACGAATTTGCTATCGGCATTACTTTCGAGACGGGTTGCATAGAGTTTGAAATTTCGTTTTTCCGACTTATCCATCGACCGAATGAGCCTTCTTAACTGATCTTTTACCGCATTATCCATTTTATTTTACATTGAAATATGAAATAGGCATTACAGAGTGGTTAGGATATTCCCCTTGATAGATGGCTTATGGGAAGTATATTGATGTTGTTAATCAGTTATTTATAATATAGATAGGCGTTGAAGCCTCAAATATAGGTCATTTTGGGTATAACAGATTCATTTGGAATAGAATTAGTTAGAGGCCTATTGTAAGCTACATATTTGCAGCAGTTAAGGACTTAACGCTACGTAGCAACCCCACAGCCACACCACACTAACTGAATAAAGCCGAGTTCATTCATCATCCCACTCAGTAAGGATGCTGAATTCAACCATTACTCATTCATAATTCACTGGAATGAAAAAGATCGAAGCTATTATTCGGCTCTCCCGATTTGAAGCAGTACGCGACGCGCTTGCATTGATTGATGTGCGTTTCTTTACCTTAGTAGAGGTTAAAGGTTTTGGCTTACAACGTGGTGAAAAGCTAACTTACCGAGGCAGTGTTTACGACGCTGATTACATTGCCCGTTTACAACTCACCATTCTTTGCGATACGGCTAAGGTAGATCCTATCATTGATGCCATTACCTCGGCTGGCCGAACGGGCAAGGTAGGAGACGGTAAGATCAGCGTCTATGATGTGGATCGTATCGTACGCATTCGTACAGGCGAAGAGGACGAAAGTGCCATTTAGTCATATTGTAGGCAGCTTTCCAAGAAACAAGGAATCCTCATCCTTTCCAAATAAGACCACTTTTTATGTCAATTGAAAGCCAAGGTAGCGAAGGCTCCGGGAGCTATGTCGCCAAGTTGCCTCTTGTGTAGCCCTTCTTGCTAATTTACCCTTGCCCCTGCCCTACGGGCAAAAAAACGGAAGTATCCTTATCCTTAGGGTTCTTGCATTTATAGAGAGGGAAAGCGGTATAGGATGGTAAGCTAAAGCTACACCAAGGTATTCGTTCTGGCTATTTTCAGATTGATCAATTCACTCAATTTTCACCCGGGTGGAAACACCCTAAACATTGTCATCGAGTATGGATACTATGTTTACTGTAAATAATTTATGGATACTCATTGCTACGGTATTGGTGTTCATTATGCACTTAGGTTTTGCCACGCTAGAAGCGGGTTTTGTGCAGAGGAAAAACGTTGTAAATATCCTCTTTAAAAACTGTATGATCATTGCAATCGGTCTATTGACTTATTACCTAGTTGGTTACAACCTGATGTATCCTGGCAGTGATTTTGCTGGTGGTTTCATGGGTCGTTTTGCGCCAATGGACTGGGCCGCAGCGGTTGTTTCGGATGAAGCTAGTGCGGAGGCTGCTATGAGTGGTTATACCGATTTTATTTTTCAAGCCATGTTTGCGGCCACCTGTGCTACCATTGTATCAGGTGCGGTGGCGGAGCGCATTAAGTTAATGCCCTTCCTGATTTTTTCCACTTTTTTCGTTGCGCTTGCGTATCCGATCACAGGGATGTGGCAGTGGGGTGGTGGCTGGCTTTCAGCGATGGGCTTCTATGATTTCGCAGGCTCTTCCTTAGTGCATGCAGCAGGAGGTTTTGCTGCCTTGGCGGCCGTTATTTTGCTAGGTGCTCGCCATGATAAATATCGTAAAGATGGCGGTATGAACGTCATTCCTGGGCACAGCATGCCATTAGCAGCCATGGGGGTCTTCTTACTCTGGTTTGGCTGGTTTGGGTTCAACGGGGGATCGGTACTGAGTGCTTCGCCAAATGCAGTAGGTTTGGTGTTTGTAACCACTTCGCTCGCCGCAGCCGCAGGTGCTATAGGTGCTTTTCTTTGTTCCTATTTACTGACCAAGACCTACGACCTTTCTATGGTTTTGAACGGCATTTTGGCAGGTTTGGTGGGCATCACAGCAGGGGCAGATAGTTTCACGGGCCTATCGGCCATTCTAATTGGTTTCATTGCTGGCATCATCATTCCGTTGAGTGTGGTCTTTTTCGATAAAATGAAGATCGACGACCCAGTGGGTGCTATCTCTGTACATGGCATTTGCGGTATTTGGGGCACATTGGCGGTAGGCATATTTTCTACCAACCCCGATCATAGCTTCTTGACGCAGCTCATCGGCACACTATCTATTGGAGCCTTTGCCTTTTTAGCTTCCTTCACGATCATGGGCATACTCAAAGTAACGATGGGCATCCGAGTCGATGTAGAGGAAGAGATGAAAGGCTTAGATATTGGCGAGCATGACATGCACGCTTACAGCCTGAAAGAAGACGGAATCTTCCAATTAACCTCTGAATAAACAAAAACCCGCTTCCGCGGCAACGGAAACGGGCCACCGCCAACGGCAATATACACCGCTAACAGTTGAGGAACTGCAAATATACGAGTAGATAGCCATATCTACAAGTAGGTGTGTATTGACCACGGTTGGGGCTTTTTTATCCACAACTTTTCAATACACAATTTTATGAAAAACGTAAATTTACTAATCATGGCGGCTATGCTGCTGTTTGCTACTTCACTACAGGCGCAGGATGCTAACTATCCTACTCCTATGCTTCCTTTGGCTACTGAGCCAACCAAAGAGGCCAAAGCGGAGGAAGAAGAGAAGCCAAGCTTTGTATTAAGCGGTATGGTAGATGCCTATTATCAAGGTAACCTGATCAAGGGAGAGGATGATAGTCCACTCGCTTTCCCTACTAGCTTCACGGGGCAGGCGAACCAATTTGCTATCGGGCAAATGAGCTTGTTAGCGACCAAGGAAATGGGGAAAGTCGCCTTTACAGGGCAAGTGGGCTTCGGCCCTAGAGCCGTAGCCGCTAATAGCGATTCTAATGGCGATGTCTTTCTAGGCGTAGGGGATAACTTCGCGAGTACTATTCAGCAACTCTTTGTAACTTATGCGCCTAGCGACTGGCTCACTTTTACATTGGGTAATTTTGGTACCTTTGTGGGCTACGAAGTGATTGACGCAGCCGCGAATGTGAATTATAGCACTAGTTATTTGTTCAGCAATGGCCCTTTCTATCATACGGGCTTGAAGGCGGATATTGCTTTGGGTGAAAAGTTTGGTGCGATGCTAGGCGTTTTTAACGATACAGATAGTAAGATCGATGCTATTTCAGGCAAGCACTACGGCGCGCAGTTAAGTACGGAAGTTGGAAGCCTTTCTGCTTACTTAAACTTCATCACAGGAAAAGAGGAAGAAGGCGAAGACCCTAGTGCTACTTCCGACGATCTGTTTGAATCGCAAATAGACCTTACGGCCGTGTATGAAGTGAGTGAAAGCTTCGCCCTTGGCTTGAATGCTAGCCGCTACACGACTACGCTCGATGGTCGTTCGGCTGGGGGCTTCTTTGGAACCGCTCTATACAGCACCATTGGGCTAAGCGAAGGCTTCGACTTAGGGCTACGGGCAGAGGTGTTCAACCTCACGGCTGCCGAAGGAGATACCGCAGATCAACCGAGCGTATTCTCTTTCACGGCTAGCGGTAATTTTCATATAGGTGATCTTCGGATCATTCCCGAGATTCGATTCGATTCAGGTAACAATGGCTTCCTATTCGGCGATAGCTTGGAAGACAAAGCTGCCGCTAGTTTCATTCTCGCAGCGGTCTATAGCTTTTAGTGTTTACATAGCCTAGGGCTAAGCCGTAAAATAAATGTTCTGCCTCCTCCCGTCGTAGGGAGGAGGCTCATTTCATAACTGTTTTAACTGTTTTAACTGATTTAACTGATTTTGCTTTATGGCTACTAAATCAAAACTGGAGTATATTTGGCTCGATGGCCAAGAAGGTATGCAGGGCCTTCGCTCCAAAACCCGCATCGAAGCCAACTTTAGTGGCAAATTGGAAGACTGCCCCATGTGGTCTTTCGACGGTTCCTCTACTGGACAGGCCGAAGGTGGAAGCTCCGACTGCCTGCTCAAGCCCGTGGCGATCTACCCCGATCCGGGCCGCCGCAACGGCTATCTCGTAATGACCGAGGTGCTCAACGCTGATGGTTCCCCTCATTCTACGAATGGGCGGGCTTCCATCGACGATCGGGACGATGACTTCTGGTTCGGTTTCGAGCAGGAGTACTTCCTTTGGGACTACGACACTAACCAGCCACTAGGCTTCCCGGAAGTTGGTTTTCCCAAGCGCGGACAAGGCCCCTACTACTGTAGCGTTGGTGCCCAGAACGCCTATGGTCGGGAAATTGTGGAGGAACACCTAGACCTTTGCCTAGATGCTGGCCTGAATGTGGAAGGCATCAACGCCGAGGTCGCTACTGGCCAGTGGGAATTTCAAATCTTCGCCAAGGGCGCAGCTGAGGCGGGAGACCAGATTTGGGTGGCTCGCTACCTGCTGGAGCGCGTTGGCGAGGGCTATGGTGTTGGTATTAATTGGCACTGTAAGCCTTTGGGCGATAGCGATTGGAACGGTTCTGGTATGCACGCCAATTTCTCCAACAGCATCCTACGTAACAGTGGTAAAAAAGCCGACTACGACCGCATTTGCGAGGCCTTCGGCGTTTCGCCTGCCGTTATTAAGGCTCACATTGATGTATATGGCCCCGATAACCACCTGCGCTTGACCGGTAAACACGAAACCCAGAGCATCACTCAGTTTAGCTATGGGGTATCCGACCGCGGCGCTTCCATCCGTATCCCTATCGCCACAGTTGAGCGCGGCTGGAAAGGCTGGTTGGAAGACCGCCGACCCAATAGTGCTGCCGACCCCTATAAGGTAGCCGCTCAAATCATTCGTACGGTTAAATCTGCTGGTTAAACCCAGCTGCTGAGCAAAATGGCCGTCTTGTCCCCATTATCCTAATTGGCTAGGCTTATAGCTAATTCTAAAAGATATTTAAGACGGTTAAATCAGCTCTGCTCCCGCAGGGAGCTACGCCCCGGCATCCTAGATGTCGGGGTCTTTTTCTTGATACGCTCCGAATTTTAGCTTGGTTGGCTGCTCCGTCGGCTCAAGTATAGTAGCCCGTAGGGCAGGGGCAGGGGATACTTTGTAGCGCAAAAGAGGGAGGACGGGAAAAGCTACTTTTGTTAGTCTTTTTACAGAAAACGAAGACAGAAAAGACGTTTTTTTTGTGAATTATTTGCGAGCATGAAAAATCTTCGTATCTTGGTGCCAGTTTTAAGAAGGGCAACCAGAAATTAGCTATCTCCATACCAACACATTGGTTCATTTCTTAATAGCCTTCCTATGCGTTTTTTTACAAGTTTTTCCTTTAGTAAGGGTCCCTTGCTAACCCTACTATTCGCGCTACTCGCTACGAGTACGGCACTTCAAGCCCAAACGGTTTACCCCATTAATGCCTCCAATAGTATCAGTACCTGTAGTGGTATTTTTACGGATGATGGCGGTGTAGAGGGAGATCATAGCCCCGCAGCTAGTGATACGATCACTATCTGTTCTAACAGTAGTGCTACCAATGCGAGCCACATTCGGCTTACTTTCACCGAGTTTGTGATTTCAGGCGCTCTAGAGGTCTATAATGGTTCCTCTGTGGATCCAGCCACTTTAGTAAACACACTAGAGGAGGCATCGAACAACACCAATCCTGTGTTGGAGGCATCAGCGACGAATGCTAGTGGTTGTTTGACGCTTGTCTATACAGCTGGAGGGGCCGCTCCTGGTTGGCAAGCTCTCATTTCCTGCGTCAGAGCCTGCCAGCCGGTCATTGCCTCTCTCGCGGCTAGTGATCCGGCACTAATGCCCGTTGATACAGGTTACATCGATGTTTGTATTGGCGAAGCGATCAGCTTTACCGGAGCGGGTATCTACCCAGAAAGTGGCTTTATTTACGAGCAGAGCGACGAGAACTCAACCTTTAGGTGGACCTTCGCCGATGGGGCTAGCGCACAAGGAAGCACAGTAAGCCATGCCTATACAGAGGCGGGCGGTTACACGGTTCAATTAACGATCACTGACCAAAACGGCTGCTCGAACAACAACCAGATCAGTCAAAGAGTGAGAGTAGCACCTAGACCTAATTTTAATCCGCAGGCGGATATACCAACGGTAGTTTGTGCTGGCGACACGCTGAGCTTAAGTGCTAGTACGCAGTTCAACCCAGATCCTAGTTCTAATCTATTTATTAACACAAGCGAGCAAAGTTTTGCGGCCCGGCAGATATTAGCCGACACCACCTTCTTGCCCGATGGTAGTGGCGTGGAATATACCACTTCACTTGAATTTAATAATTTCCAACCCGGCCAAGTGGTGAGCAATGTTTCCGATGTAGAGGCTGTTTGCTTAAACATGGAGCATAGTTATGCAGGCGACTTAGACATCTGGATTGAGTGCCCTAACGGTCAGGAAGTGTTCTTCGTTCGTTTTGGCGACCTTTTCGGCCAGTTCGTAGGAGAACCCATTGATTTAGACGACCTACAGCAGGGCGTTGGTTATGATTACTGTTGGACAGCAGCAGCTGCTCAAACATGGGACGAAGCCGTTGCTCAAACGCCTATTTTGTCTGGCCAATCTATTCCGGCTGGCGATTACCGCCCTGAAGATGACATGACTGGCTTAATTGGTTGTCCGTTAAATGGGGAGTGGACTATTCACGTACGCGACAACCTTTCTATCGACAATGGCTGGATTTTTAGCTGGGGCGTATCTTTTGCTGATTATCTTTTCCCTGATTTGGAACGCTTCACCGTTGGTTTTCAAGAAGCGGCTTGGCAACCATCAGCCGATTTGCTAACTTACTCCGAGCAGTTCATTACCGCTGCTCCTTCGGCAGCCGGCTCGGCTAATTATACGTATGTTGTAACCGACGAATTCGGCTGTGTGCATGATACTACGCTCCTAGTAGAAGTGCTTCCTTTCAGTCATCCTGATTGCTACGATTGCCAGCCGATGCTAGATAATAGCCAACAAGTCGTTAACACAACTCCTGGCACAATAGCACCCACTACACTAGCTAGCCAATCTTCGTTGGATACGGCTATTTTGTTCCTGGCTAATCCGGCAGTACCCTTTGGCAATTCATTATACCCTTCTTTGGGCAATGCTTATCGTAATGTTATCAATGTCAATAGTATTGCGCCAGCTACAATAACGGATATTGCGCAGTTAGAGGCTATTTGTGTTAACATTAATACACAGAATGTAGGTGGTATTCGCTTATTTGTGATGCCGCCCAATGGTGCATTTTTTGAATTGTCCACGGCGAATGGTGGTATGGGTGTCAATTATACCAATACTTGTTTCAGCCCTTCTGCCGCCGCTTCTATTACAACGGCTACTCCTCCCTTTACAGGTAGTTTCCTGCCGGAAGGCAACCTGAATAACCTCGTCGGTACGCCTATTAATGGAAACTGGACTTTGATCGTCTATCACGTTGGTATCGGCACGCCACTAGGCGAAGTGCTGGATTGGAGTATCAGCTTTAATCACAGTAACCCGCTTACATATACTTGGACGCCCAACGACGGTGCGCTAAGCTGTACCGATTGCCCCAACCCCACTGTTACCGCAGCCATGACCAATACGGTTTATGAACTAACCGTGACGGATGCTTACGGTTGTACAGAAACCGGAACACTCAACGTCAATACGGCTGTTACCGTTGATTTAGCTTTCACGAGCACGAATGTGGATTGTGCGGGTGCGGCTAACGGTAGTGCTACGGTAGAAGCTTCTAACGGTACAGCACCTTACACTTATGCTTGGAGCAATGGCGATACCACGGCTACCATCAACAGTCTTACCCCGGGGGGTTATACCGTTGTTGTGACGGATGCAAATGGTAATGCAGCCCAAGGAAGTATTACAATCACTTCGCCAGAAGCGATACAAATTGAGTTGCTCAGCCAAACAAATATCCTTTGTGCGGGCGATCTAAACGGCGCGCTTTCAGTTGCCATCAGTGGCGGTACGGCACCCTATGGCATCCTATGGAGCAATCAAGCGGTTGGGGAAAGTATTGACGGTTTAGCGGCAGGCATTTATAGTATCAGTGTAACAGATGCCAATGCTTGTATAGCCGAGCGAAGCTTTACGATTGAAACCCCGGCTCCACTAGAAGCTAGTGTTGAGATTACGAATATTTTGTGTGGCGATTCTGGCAATACGGGTGCTCTCAATGTGACTGTAAGCGGTAATACGAGCCCTTACACTTTTGCTTGGAGCAACGGTGCAACTACCGAAGACATCAGTGAGCTAGCTCCAGGCGACTATTCGCTCATCATTACGGATGTCAATGGCTGTACTATAGAACTAGCCGCTACGATTAGCCAACCCACGGAATTACTACTCACTACCGTCGCAACTAATGTAGCTTGCTTTGGCGAGGCCAATGGCACCATCGATTTGAGTGTTGAAGGTGGGCAAACGCCTTACTCCTTCGTTTGGAGCAATGGTGCTGATACCGAAGACTTGAGTGGATTAGAAGCAGGCACTTACAGCGTAGTTGTTACGGATGCAGGCAACTGTTCTGCTACGGCTAGTGTAGAAATTACTACCCCCACAGCACTTGGATTAGATGCAGTTGTACAAAACCTCAGCTGTAATGGTAACGAAAGCGGCAGTATTAGCCTCAGTGCGTTTGGTGGCACGGGAAGCTATAGTTTCTTGTGGTCAGATGCTAGTACCGAGGCCGATCGCAATGGCCTCGCAGCAGGTATTTATAGTGTGGTAGTGACGGATGAAAATGCTTGTACGCTTGAAGAAACTTTCACAATTACCGAGCCGGCGGCACTGCTCATTACCTTCGACGTAACCGACGCAAGCTGTGCTGGCGAGGCCAGTGGTAGCATTGATGTCAGTGTTGCTGGCGGCACACCACCTGCTAGCTTTATTTGGTCAACAGGTGCTACGACCGAAGATATTACTGGCCTTGTGGCAGGTATTTATACACTAACGGTTACAGATGTGAACGCTTGTTCTGCTAGCGGAGGCACCGTCGTGGGCGAAGCAGCGGCACTGCTGCTAAGTGCTAGTGTAACTGACGTAACTTGTAATGGTGAAAGCAGCGGTGTCATCGCCTTAAGTGTGGCAGGCGGCACTAGCCCCTACACCTATCTTTGGAGCAATGGTGCTGCTACCGAAAGCTTAGCTGGCGTAGCTGCAGGCACTTATGCGGTAGTTGTAACGGATGCTAATAACTGTGTTAGCACGCTTGATGGGATTGTGGTTACAGAACCTAGCTTACTAACTTGTTCCGTAGCCATCACACAGGAAGCACGCAATAATAATGATGGTGCACTAGCGGCTACCGTTGGCGGTGGCGTAGCTCCCTATACTTTCCTATGGAGTAATGGTGCTACCACTAGTAGTTTAAGTGACTTGGTGCCTGGCACTTATACCTTTACGGTAACGGATGCTAATGGCTGCACTTCTACTTGCTCTGCTACGCTTCGCGCTTACGCAGGGGTAGGCGATTTTGTGTTCTTTGATATGAACCGAGATGGCATACAAGATATTGGGGAAGGCGGTATAGCAGGCGCTACTGTAATGATTACAGCTACGGATGGCTCTTTCGTTGAGTCGCAGCAAACAGACGCACTTGGCCGCTACGAATTCCGCGTATTACCAGGCGATTATTGGCTAAGCTTTAGTCGCCCAAGTGGCTTAGTAGCCTCTCCGCAAAATCAAGGTGGTGATGATGCGCTAGATAGCGATATTAATCCAACTACCTCGACTACCGATGTTGTTAGCCTGGTGGCTTTTGAGAATAACTACAATGTAGATGCAGGTTTTTACGATCCATGTAACCCTGGACTTACGGGGGCTGGTACCATCGGATTCGGCCAAGAAATTTGCGGCCCAGGTAACATACCGGATCTTTTGATAGAAACTAGTCCTATCACCGGTACGGTTAATGGCGTGATTGAATATATGTGGATGAGAAAAACAGGCGACCCGATGGATACGCCTATTAACAACTGGACGCCCATCCCTAACTCCAATACGCTCAATTATCAGCCGGGGCCCTTGAGCGAAACGACCTATTTTGCTCGTTGTGTACGAATTGATAACTGCCCTTTCATTGAGTCTAACTTCATCGAAGTAACCGTAGGTGACGATGCCGTGGCTGTTATCGACGGCCCTGCTTTGGTTTGTACGCAAGAAACCGTAACCTTCACGGCAGTGGGTGCCACGGCGGCAGCGAGCGTCAACTGGACTTTCAACGGCAATACTCCGGTGGTGCTTTCCCAAACAGCCAATAGGATCACGGTTCGTTGGGCTTCTTTCGGTCAGGTCAGTGTTCAGCTTAGTGTTACGGAAAATAGCTGTACAGCTACCACGCAGCAAGCGGTAAGCGTTTCGGCTAACCAAGACAACTGCTTCAATGGCTTAGCCGCGCCTACGACTAGCCGTAGTACTGTTGCCGCTGGCTATCTGGGTGAGTTGGCCGTAACTAGCCCACGCTCCGCTCTCTATCCCAACCCTGCTAGCCTACATACGCTAGTGGTATTAGCGTTAATGGAGGGCTATGATCTTGACCAACCGATACAACTAGAAATTTACGATGCTACCGGCCGCACTATCAGCCTTCAAGAAATTGGTTTTGGCCGTAGTCGCATACAACTAGATCTATTCAACAACCAGCCAAGCGGTTTGTATCTCGTGCGGCTAAGACAAGCTGAATTTACAGAAACACACAGACTCATCCTTCGATAGGGAGCTAAGTCGGTACAGTATGAACAACATTTATTTTTTAAACCCTCCGAGCGTATGGCTCGGAGGGTTTTTTCATACGTCGGCTTTACTTAATTTATCCAGCTGCTCCAGCACATATTTTTCATACTGCCGCTGCCGAAACTCCCGCCACTTTTCATAGGCTTTGGGATAATTTTCTAGCTCTGCTTTGAAGGTCTGGAAGGGCCGAGGTCGCTTGAGGGCGTAAGAAAGTGTTTGCCAAAGCACCTGATCGCGAATTCTATCCACGAAAGCCTTCATAATGTCGATCCCTTGCTGGGCACTCAGCCTTTCGATTTGGTAGTAGTGCTCAGGATCCGTAGAAACGGTTTGCATCACAATCTCGAAAACCTCCGGATCCGCTCGCACATTTCGCTCTGGGTCGTCGGCAATCAGTATGCGACCATGCTCCTTATGTACAAAAGCATCCATCCCGCGCCGGATGGCAGTGGCAATTTCGGTTATCTCTATATCTGTCAACTTGAGGGGCATACATCTATATTTATAGGGCAAATATAGGTTTTATCCGCAAATGACCAAGTACGGATTGTATTTAGGAGGGCACGCTGTGTCCATCCATACGGACAGGTACGGACTCGTTGCTCTCGCCCAGACCCAGTACCAGTACCCAGTACGGGCAGGCGGGCATAAATGCAGGGGCAAGTGTTCCTTTGTAGCGCAAGACACCTTTCACCGCTCCTCTACTCGAGGCTACACCTGCCCCTGCACAAAGTGCCAGCTACTATGAAAATGGAGGGCACTTCTACTCCTTGCGAAGACGCCGTTGGCAGTAGCCCTTTCTTGGGGTTAGGAGAAATTTCAAAAAAGGCTGTACTTTTACCAGCTATTCAGATAAGTAAGTCTATGAAGATTATTTGTATTGGCAGAAACTATGCAGCCCATGCGGCCGAAATGAAAGCAGAGCGCCCCAACGAGCCGGTGGTGTTCATGAAGCCCCCTTCGGCGCTACTCGTAAATAACAAGCCTTTTTATTACCCTGATTTTACTCAAAATCTACATCATGAAGTGGAAGTAGTGGTGAAAATTGCTAAAAACGGCCGCCATGTTCAGCCGGAATTTGCCCGCGATTATATAGGCGCTATTGGCCTGGGGATCGATTTTACGGCTCGTGATCTACAGGATGTTTGTAAAGCCAAAGGCCAGCCTTGGGAAATAGCCAAAGCTTTCGATCATTCGGCGCCAATATCCGAAATGCTACCGCTAGAAAGCGTGGAAAATATCAATGCAATTGCTTTTGGCCTCCGAAAAAACGGCCAGCTTGTGCAGTCGGGCAACACAGCGGATATGCTTTTCCAGCTCGAGGAGCTGATTGTTTACGTGTCGCAGTTTTTCCGCTTGCAGATGAACGATCTGATCTACACCGGCACGCCCAGCGGTGTAGGCCCCGTACAGATCGGCGATCGCTTAGAAGGCTTTATACAGACGAAAGCTGGGGAGCAGATTTTGCTCGATTTCCCTATAAAATAAGCTATGCCCCTTTCCTCTTTACGACTTCATTCCTTGTATTGCTATCCGGTAAAAGCACTGGGTGGGGTGGAGCTGACGGTTGCACACTTAGATAAGCGAGGCTTAGAAAACGACCGCCGCTGGATGCTCGTGGATGCGACCGGACAGTTCATTAGCCAGCGCAATTTCCCTAGTTTGGTGCATTGGCAGGCAGCTGTGGCCTACGAAGAAGGGGCTAAGGAGGCGGCCTTAGTTTTTACGCATCGATTAAGAGGCGACGTTTTCTATATTTCAGGTATAAAAAGTGTTCGCGAGCGAATACGCGTACAAGTTTGGGACGATATTTTCTCAGCGGCCGTGGTAGGGGAGGAGGTACCGACGAAGGCTTTGGTTTCGGCGATGGGTTTGCCTGATGCTCGCTTAGTATATATGGATGAAGCGGCAGTGCGGCCAGTTGATCCGCGCTATGCTGGCTCGGGGGATACGGTAAGCTTTGCAGATGGCTTTCCTTTTTTAATTACGAATACGGCTAGTTTAGCTGATTTTTCGCAGCGCCTCGGCCGCGAAGTAGCCATGAGTCGCTTTCGGCCTAATATCGTGGTGGAGAGCCAGTCGCCTTGGGTAGAAGATCAGTGGCAACAGCTTCTAATCGGTGGGCAGCCTTTTCGCTTACCGAAGCCTTGCGCGCGCTGCCAAGTTGTTACGATCAACCAGCAGAGTGGCGAACAAGACAAGCGCATTCTAAGGGGCCTCGCTGCTTTCAGAAAGGAGGGGCAGAAAGTGCTTTTCGGTATGAATGCGCTTTGGGAGGGCCAAGGCGCTGCACATATCCGTGTGGGAGATACCGTTTGTGTGGTGGCTAGCCGCCCCTAGGCTGGTTTGCCGCTTGTAGCCACCTGTGCGAACTGCCGAAGAAGCCTAATGACTACCGTAGCCACTTAGCGCGCTAGTAGTGCCTCAATTTTTTTGGAAAAATCGGCTACAAACTCATCGTACACACTAGTAGCAGGGCCGTTGAAACCTGTGTGGATGTGCACGATTTGGTTGTTTTTATCTAACAAGAGTAGGGTAGGGAAACTAAGAATTTCGCTCAGCATGGGGAGCGCTTGGCTAGCTGCTTTTTTATCGCTGCTACCTGCTAAGAGGATGGGCCAATCGACATCCATTTTCTGGTGGTAAAGCCGTATAGCCTCGCGGCTTCGTTCATCGCTACTACCATAGCGTTCGAAGGCTAAGCTGATGAAAGCTAGTGGCTGCTGCGGGTGTGCAGCTCGGTAGGCTTTAAGGAAAGCGGTTTCATCGTAGCAGTTGGGGCACCAAGTGCCCATAATCTGAACGATCTTTGCTTTGCCCTCAAAGGCCGGATCATTAAGAGAAACTAGCTGGCCATTTGCATCGGGGAAGGAGAATTGCAGGGGTGCTGAAGTGGTAAGTGTTGTTAAGCTATCGGGATGCGTCAATTGAAAATTGGCATCTCGCCGAGCAGTGAAGGCCGATAGATAGTGGCGGCCGCTTCTGAAGCTACCGCTCAAAGTGCCATCGTCTTTGATAAGGCCTTCAAAAAGGAAAGCATGGCTGCCATCGAAGACGCTGAGATAAAGCTTATTGGCCTGCACCGTGCCTTCTAGGTAGCGGTAATCACCTAATTCGGTACGTATGGTTCCCGTGAGGTGATTGCCCGTTTGGGAGAGCTCTGCTAAACCCGGATAGCTACTTTCGGTATCCACAAAAGTCATGGCCCATTGGCCACTTAGATCAGCGGCTGGCTTTTTTTGGAGTTGGGTGAAACGGTGGTTCTTACCAAACTGTGCTACAAAAGGGATGCGATATTGGTCGCGGTAATTAACCACCCATACGCCTTCGATCACGCCTGCTTCGTGATAGGCGGTGATGTAGCTATCAAAGATAGGAAAATCGATCCGAACCGTGTCGCGTCCTTGTACCAGATCTCGGCCATAGTAGATATGCTCGCTAGGTACTAAAATTTGTTCTTCGCCATTTTGGATGGTGAGGTAGAAGCTAGAATCGTTTTCGTAGGCTACTTGAAAGGTAAAGGGGAGTTCTCCATCCGTCACTTCCTCAAACTCAAGGTCTATTTTTTCTGGAAGCGGCTGCCCTTTCGGATTGGGACTGGCGAAATTGTCTTCTAGTTTCAAGACCGCTCTGTAAGGCCCTGGGGGTAGGGCGGGGTAACGTTCTTGCACAAAGGTGCAGTTACTGAGGGTCAAGAGGCAGGCAAAGGATAGTAGTAAACGCATACTGTAGTCGGGAGGATAGTTAGAGCGTAAACGAAAATATGCGCCATTGGGTTGTAGGCATCTGTGTTATACCGATTAAAAGAGAACGATCTGGCGCTCGTCTTTTGGCTGGCGTTCTCTTTTTTCTTGCAGGATGATAGGCGTATCGGTATCGGCTAGCAATCTTTTGACGATGCGCAGGCGGTGGGTGTATTTTTGTAATTCATAGTTGTAGATGCCGAAGTGGTCGATGGCGTCGATCCGAACACGATCATAGACGTGTAGAATACGGCTTTCGGGGAGTAAAATGCCTACATGGTCGATATTTCCTCGTGGGTCTTCGAAGAAAGCGAGGTCGCCGGGTTGGCATTGGATGACGAAATCTACGGTTCGGCCATACTGCACCTGTGTTTCAGCCGTGCGCGGCAGCTGTAGGTGGATGACGCGAGCTACGAGTTGCACCAAGGCTGCTGAATCAATGCCGGTGGGGGTTCTTCCGCCGCTTAGTTGTGGGGAGAAGAGGAGTCGCCTAGCGAGTTTGATCATCAAATCAGCTTCGCTTTGAATATCTTGGCTCATCACTGCTTGACCGGAGTAGGAGAAACGTTTGCCATTGAGGTGCAGGTGAAGCCCATCGAAACCAGGGAGGCGGCTACCCAAGGTGATGGGCATTCCGAACTGCTCGCCTAATATGGGGGTGAAAACATCCAAGGCAAAAGCAGGATTGTTCTTTTGTTGTAGGAAGGTAAGCTCATCGACAGGGCTGATCTGGTTGCTTTTAACGTAGCCCTCGAAGCCATCTTCGGCACATTGCACCAGCGTCCATTGGCGGCCTTGTTCCAATATGCGAAGCGGCTCGCCGAAGAGTACTTGGCTGAGTAGTTCGCTATTGTCCTTAGCGCGGGCGCGTAAGGCCGCAGCCGTGAAGTGAGGTATGGCGTAATGGTTATACATGAGGGGGCAAGATACTAAGGTTTCTTAATTTTCCGTTCGTTCTAGGGTAGGAAAAATTGGGCTGGTCTTAAAAACCAAGCTACCTTTGTTGTTGCTGAATTGATATATAGTATGAAATCTAGCTTATTCTTGTTTGTTTTTTGCTTGTTTATGGGGAGCTTAGCTGCTCAAGATCAGCACTTTAGTCAGTATTTTGCCTCTCCGCTAACCTTGAATCCTGCTTTGACGGGCTTGTATGAAGGTCGCTACCGTATGTCGTTTATTTATCGGGATCAGTGGAGAAAAAGTTTAGATAACCCCTATTCTACTTTTTCAGGGGCGGCCGACTTCCGCTATTACGTCAATCCGCGTAAACGAGCCTATAAAGATGCTTTCGGTGTAGGGGTGCTTTTCTACTCTGACCGCGTAACGGAGATTAATTTTAGCACCAACCAGATCATGTTTTCTGGGGCCTATCATAAGTCGTTGAGTAAAAATAACGAGCAAACACTGAGCTTAGGCCTACAATTCGGGATCGCACAGCGGAACATTAGCTATGACCAACTCACTTTCGAGGATGAATTTAATGGCAGCACCGGCTATAATGTGGGCAGCACCGGCGAGCGACTACCGGAAAATAATTTCGCCTTCGGCGATTACCAAATTGGTCTCAATTACGCCTATGTACCCCGTACGGGGCTAGCGATTTATGCAGGGGCTGCGATGCACCACGTGGGGGAACCAGAGCAGAGCTTCTACTTTGAAGCTACGCAAGACGATGACTTCCAAGTAACCAATATCCTCCATCGTAAGTATAGCGCGTATGTGAATTTTCGCTTGCCTATTAGTAAAATATTGCAGCTCAGCCCGCGGGCTTTGGTCTATTCACAAGGGCCGCATTTGTCGTTTAATACAGGTGCTAATTTGCGTTTCCTCCTCGACGCGAACAATAGCACCGCTGTTCATATTGGTGGTTGGGCTCGGCCCACAAGAGGAGTAGATGGCTTTATCATGGACTCGGGCATCGCTTTTTTTGGCCTAGAAAAAGGAGGCTTTTTGCTGGGAATGAGCTATGATATTGGCATCGACCCTGTTCAAGCTAACTATCGTCACCGAGGTGCTTTTGAGTTGAGTGTAGCGTACCTCGGCAAGCAAGAAGAGCTCGATGCGGTGCTTTGCCCTAAATTCTAATCGTAAAAAACATATTCCATGCAAATTTCCTTTTTTCTCCGAAGTTTTTTTCTCCTCACCCTTGCGCTCACTAGTGCACTTGCCCCCGCCTTTGGCCAATCGAATCCGAAAATAATGGCCACGGCCCAACCCACTGCAAGCCAACCCACTACGAGCGGCCGTGATATCGCCGCAGCATCGAAGCTGGAATGGCTCACCTGGACGGAGGCCATCCAGCGAATGGAAAGCGATAAAAAACCTAAGAAGCTATTGGTGGATCTTTATACCGATTGGTGCGGCTATTGCAAGAAAATGGATCGAGAAACCTTCAGCGATCCTTGGGTGATCGACTACATCAAGGAGCATTTCTACGCCGTGAAGTTCAATGCTGAAAAGTCTGGCGATCTGCTGTATAAAGGCCACACTTTTACCTACGATCAAACGCGGGGGCGCAACGGGGTTCATACCTTAGCTTTTGCCCTGCTAGACGGTAATCTATCTTATCCTAGCTTGGTTTATTTAGACGAAAAACAAACGCGCATTGCCATCAGCCCCGGTTTTAAACCAGCCGATAGCTTCTTGACGGAGCTCAAATTCATCGCAGGCAACCATTTTGAGAAGATGGATTACAACACCTTCAAAGCACGCTCAGAGGAGTAGTGCAGTCTCAAGGGCAGTACATCAAGAAGAGCAGAATCGGGCCAATATAAAACCAAGGATCGTCGCCTTTTCTGGGTTTCTTAGGGTTGTTCACAGAGCCGATTGGCGGCAGTTGGTCTGCATCGCAGGCTGCTTGGAAGGCAATCCAGCTAGGGAAACCTAAGTAGCGTGTGAAATGAGCTAGCTCTTTGGCAGCTATCGAGTTGGGGTAGTTATCGTTTTTGAGGTACTGCTCCAGCGGAACACGAAGATCCTTTCTCAAGACCTGCTGCATATCTCTTTGTATGGCAGCCGCTAGTTCTTGCAAGCCCGTGCTAGCCCTATTGATGCCTAGAGCGCTATATTTTTGCGGCCATTCCCGATCAATTTTAAACACAAAAAGTGCCCAAAGAACTGGTAGCAGCCTTTCTCTTTCCGCCTTGTCGGCTGGTTTTGGCATAGTGTTTGTAGCCTAGGGATGAATTGTGGTAGGCTTTCTGTAACTATAATGATTAAAAGCAAGGATAAGTTGAGCCGAATAGCAGGAATTCGTTATAATGCGAGCTTTGCGCCTCATTTAACACAAAGGATGCGCTTTTTGAAGACAGTTGTGCTGGCATGAGTATCCAGATCCAGTACCTAGTACCCAGTACGGGCAGGCGGGCATAAATGCAGGGGCAAGGGTTGAATGGTAGCGCAAGAGTGGGGGAGAGCCGGGGCTACCTTTTTCCGCCCAAGGCGATGAGTTCACGCGCATTTTCTAGTGCGGAAGCGGAGGGTGGGCTTTGGCTAAGCATAGTAGCGATAGCGCGCACACTTTCCTCTTCGTTGAGTTGTTTGAGTTTCGTAACGGTTCGGTTTTCGGGGCCTTTATCGGTTTTGTAAATATGGAAATGCTTTTGGGCGCGGCTAGCAACTTGTGGTGAATGCGTGATGACCACTAGTTGGTGATGCTCACTCAAGCGACTGAGGATGGCTCCCATTTTGAGTGCTACATCACCGCTGACGCCGCTATCAATTTCGTCAAAAATGAGGGTAGGCAGTGCCATGGCAGAGGCTACCAAGCTTTTAGTTACGAGTGCTATGCGCGACATTTCCCCGCCTGAGGCGGCATCTTTAATGGCTTGTAAGCGACCGCCTTTATTGGCACTGAAAAGGAATTCAATTTCATCGAGGCCATTGGCCGAAGGCTGGGGGAGTGGCCGAAAATCTACTACCAACTTGGCATTTGGCATTGCTAGTTCTGCGAGCAAGGCTTCGGCGGCTTTAGTAAAACCAGGAGCAAGCTTTTGACGGCCCTGGCGGAGCTCTTCGCCGAGGGCTAGGAGCTGTTGGGTAAGTGTTTCGATTTGGGCTTCTAGGGCTTGGGTCTCCTCGCTCAGGTCGGCAAAAGCCAACAGCTGGCGGCCGAGCTCATTTTGTAGATCAATTAATGCTTGCACACTATTGACGGAATGCTTGGTTTGGAGGCGATACAGTTGATCGAGGCGTTGATTAACATTGAGCAGTCTTTCGGGATCGCTTTCGGTTTGTTCGCCCATTTTAGCGACTTCTTCGCCGAGGGCTTCTAGTTCTAGTTGTAAGCTACCAAAGCGCTCTTTGATGGAGCGAATCTCCTCATCGGTTCGGGCCAGGGGGCTGAGCGACTGTATGATTTGTAGCAACTGATCGCTGATGGCTAGCTCGTCTTCGGCAACTAAGCGAAAGATAGCGGCGCAGACTTGCTGTATTTCATCGGCATTGGTGAGGCGGCTTTGCTCGGTTTCTAGTTTTTCTTGCTCGTCGGCTACTAGAAAGGCTTCGTATAGCTCATTGTGTTGAAACTGGATAAACTCCTGTTCGCGCAAAGCTTGGCTACTGAGCGCTTGTAGATCGCGCAGGCGTTTTTTGGCAGCTTGCAGCGCTTGGAAGGCTGTTTGGTACCGGCTAAGTAAAACCGGATGCTGCGCCAAGGCGTCGAGGAGCTGTAGTTGAAAATCTTCGTTATTGACGTAGAGCGTATCGAATTGCTGGTGCAGATCGATCAGGGAAGCACCCAACTCTTGCAGTGCTTTTTGGGTCACGGGGGTATCGTTCACGAAAGCACGGCTTTTACCAGCAGGGGTGAGTTCGCGACGCACGATGAGCTCTTCTTCGTAGTCGAGGTCGTAGGTTTCAAAAAAGCCTTGCAATTGGTAAGCTTTGATGTCGAACTGAGCCTCAATGATACATTTTTCATCTGCCTTGAAAAGGCTCTTCGTGTCGGCTCTACCACCTAGTATAAGGCCTAGTGCGCCTAGCAGGATAGACTTACCGGCTCCTGTCTCGCCGGTGATGATGGTGAGGCCGGGAGAAAAGGCTAAGTCTAAGGCTTCAATGATTGCGTAGTTGCTAATTTGTAGCCGCTTAATCATACGGAGGCTGTTTTGTAGGCTGATGGTTTAATGCGGACTTGCTGGGCTTGCGCGCTGCTGTTTTTCAAACATTTGTTGGCCGTGCAAAAGTATTGAAATAATTTGAAATAGATAGCTCATTTTGCAAAAGTGTAAAAGTTTTCTATTCGGAGAGCAGGAAGAAGCTGTAATTTTACAAATAATCGCTACGTTTGTGCGAATGTAAATACTACGAGCTTATGTTGATCCCTACTTTTTTGAAATATTGGCTGTCGCTGGGTGGCTTGGTGCTACTACTTTTGCTTAGCAGTTGTGGTAAAGACTTGCCGGATGGCTGGCAAGAACTCAATTTGATGCGTTACAACATTCCACTAAGCATACAAGCACCTGATAGTGCCCGGGTGCTTAGCTCGGAAGTTTCGGGCGTGATGCGGGATGTAACCGTCAGCGATGTGGCCAATAATTTTTACCTCCAGATATTCAGTAGCCAAGCCTATACCCAAGATATAGCCAAACTCAAAGCCGATCAACTTGACTTGGTGAGAGCCAACCCTTATTTTGAGAGAATAGTGGAGGAAACGCCCTATAGCTTTATTTTTGAAAATAAAATTGATTCCACGACTACTTTCGGCTTTCGCTATATCGTTTATATGGGAGACAAAGAAATCATCCTACAAAACGCTATGGGGCGTATTGCCGACGAGGCCAGCATTCGAAAAATGTACGAAGCTGTGACACAAAAATCAAAGAGATAAAGCGTACCTTTGCGGCCGCAAATGCTAGTATTCGCCAATGGGAGGCTAGCTTAGGCAAACTCGGTTAGGTCAGTAAAAAGCAATATATGGTTTATCTCACGCGCCGTGAACGCTTCAATGCCGCACACAAACTTTGGGTAGATGATTGGTCTGACGAGCAAAACTTCGCCGTCTTTGGCAGGTGCGCTAACCGCAATTGGCATGGCCATAATTACGATCTCTTTGTAACGGTTAAAGGAAAGCCTGACCCTACAACAGGCTTTATTATGGATGCCAAAGTGCTCAAGGATGTGATTTGCCGCGAAATCACCGATCAGGTGGATCACTGCAACCTGAACTTAGATGTACCTTGGATTCCAAAAAATATACAACCAACTACCGAAAATTTGGTTATCCTGTTTTGGGAACGATTAAGCCCCCATATAACAGGCTGTGAACTGCATTGCATCAAGCTGCTAGAAACAGAAAATATATTTGCCGAGTACTACGGGGAATGACCCTAGCTAATTGGATAGGCCATTCCCTTTCGGTATCTTTATCAAAATAAATTATGGCCTACCAAATCACAGAAGCCTATGACGAGGCTGTTACGCGATCCATTAGCGATGCCTACCATACCATTCTCTCCCAAATTGGAGAAGACCCTGCTCGCGAAGGATTGCTAAAAACCCCTGAAAGAGCCGCTAAGGCAATGCAATTCCTTACCCAAGGTTATGACCAAGATGCGGAGGAAATTTTGCGCTCGGCTATGTTCACCGAGGACTATAGCGAAATGGTAATTGTTAAAAGTATCGAGCTATACAGTATGTGTGAGCACCACATGCTGCCCTTTTTTGGCAAAGCCCACGTGGCTTACATCCCCAACGGCCGTATCGTGGGCCTGAGCAAAATACCAAGAGTGATCGATGTGTTCGCTCGGCGCTTGCAAGTGCAAGAAAGGTTAACGGATCAAATACTACAAGCCATTGAAAATACCTTGCAGCCACTTGGCACAGCGGTGGTAATCGAAGCTAGCCACATGTGTATGATGATGCGCGGGGTGCAAAAGCAAAATAGCGTTACCACCACTTCGGCTTTCACCGGTGCTTTTGAGCGGGTTCAAACGCGCAACGAGTTCCTGAAGCTCATTTCTACTAGTTTTAGCTAGGCAGTCATCATCAGAGTTGTTCGGCGGGTCATGAACGAGCGATCGTGCAGCAAATTTTATACGGAACGAGCCAAAACCACGACCGCCGAAGGCAGCCGCGTAGCGAACTAGCTGCGAAGCAAAACGTAGGCGCAGTGCGGCTGCGACGAGGCTTTTTAACGAAGTGCAGTATGGAATTTCGCTATGCGGCTACTTTGTGCTGCCACTTGCAGCCGTTTGATGACCAGCCGAACCTCTCTATTAGCAAGGAGCGGTTTTGCGTAGCGGCAGCTTTGTCGAAACGGCTCGTATGAAGTTGGGCATAGATGCAGGGGCAAGTGTAGCTAGGTGGCGCAGAAGTAGGATATAAAAGTGAAAAAAGTTGAGAAAAAATCACTTTTTACGATTTTACTTTTAATTTGGTGATTATCAGTGCTTTCAACAACAGTGTGTCAAGGCTTGGCTCTTAGCCGAATGATTGTTGGGTTTTGATTAGGAAGTCTTGCGCTACAGGGCTATAACTTTGCCCCTGCGCGAGCCAAAAAAGTAGTTAGCTATTGAAAATCAACAGTATAACTCTTATCTTTGTGCCGCGAATCGAGCTTAGTGTATCTCATACACTTAGCGAGGCAAAAAAAGAGACTATGATTACCAAAAAGTATTCGAGTAAAAAGGGCAACTGTACGGTTACCTTTACCCTTCCTACGGAGCAAGTAGGTGAAAAGCGCGATGTGCGTGTACTAGCTGATTTCAACAACTGGAGTTGGATCGAGGGTGTGCAACTAAAAGCCACTAAAAGCCAATACAGCGGCAGTGTAGAACTACCTGCGCTTCCTGCCCATTACCAATTCCGCTATTTAGTGGACGGCAGCCAGTGGATGAATGATCCTCAAGCGGATGGCTATTTGCCTAATATTCACGGTACAACCAACTGTGTTTTTGAGCTAGAAACCGTACCTAGCGAGGAGGCTGCACCTGCGAAAGCAAGCAAAAAAGCGGCTGAACCGAAAGCAGAGAAAGTAGCGAAAGCAGAGAAAGTAGCGGCTCCGAAAGCGAAGGCAACGGCTTCTAAAGCAACGGTTGTAGCAGCAGCGCAAACGGCTGTTGATGATCTGAAGAAAATTGAGGGAATTGGTCCTAAAATTGAGGATTTGCTAGCAGCCGACGGGATTACTACTTTCGCGGCCTTGGCAAAAGCACCGAAAAAGCAGTTAGCTTCGATTTTGGAAAAGGCGGGTGCACGTTTCCGTTTGGCGAAGCCAGATACTTGGCAGGAGCAAGCTAAACTAGCGGCTGCTGGCAAAGTAGAGGAGTTAAAGCAACTACAAGACGAACTCAAAGGCGGCATCCGTAAATAGGCTTTGCCGGCTTCTAAATATTAGAGCTGTTCGGCGGGTCATGAACGAGCGAGCGTGTAGCAAATTTTATACTGAACGAGGCAAAACCACGACCGCCGAAGGCAGCCGCGAAGCGAACTAGCTGCGAAGCAAAACGTAGGCGCAGTGGGGCTGCGGCGAGGCTTTTTAACGAAGTGCCGTATAAAATTTCGCTACGCGGCTACTTTGTGGTGCCACTTGCAGCCGTTTGATGAACTGCCGAACCACACTATTAGGTATGGCCTCGGCTTCGAGGCATTCGGAGCCTATTTACTAGGGAACATGCTTGTGCCATGTTCCCTAGTGTTTTTTAGGGCGGGAAGATCGTTTTCGGTTTAAGAACTATAAATAGCGGGGATAGAATTGCAATAATTGTAAAAATTGCTTTACCTTGCCCCAATAAAGTAATCTATTTTCAATATGCCATCATCTCTGGTTAAGAACCACTCCTTATTCACCGATTACGACATTAATTTATTCCGCTCTGGCAGGCACTTTCGTATCTACGACAAGCTAGGAAGCCAAGTGATAGAAGTAGCGGGCGAGAGCGGTGTTTATTTTGCTGTTTGGGCGCCGAGTGCTGTTTCAGTTTGTGTAGTAGGTGATTTCAACGAGTGGACGCATGGAATGCACCCTTTAGCAGCTCGCTGGGATAGTTCGGGTATTTGGGAAGGTTTCATTCCTGGTTTAGCAAATGGCACGATTTATAAGTATGGCATTCAAGCGCAGGATGGCCGCCGTTTAGAGAAGGGTGACCCTTACGCTCGTTTATGGGAGATGCCGCCTAAAACGGCAAGTATTGTTTGGGATACTTGGTTTGAATGGGACGATGCCGATTGGATGGCCAAACGCAAGAACCATAACGGGATTGATCGCCCTTACAGCGTGTATGAAGTGCACTTAGGTTCTTGGATGAAAAAGAGTGGCCATGAGAGCCTCAGTTATCGGGAGCTAGCCACTGAATTGGTAAGCTACGTACAAGAAATGGGTTTCACGCACATCGAGTTTTTACCGGTGATGGAGCATCCTTACTTTCCGAGTTGGGGTTACCAGATTACGGGCTACTTTGCACCTAGCAGCCGCTTTGGCGGGCCGCAAGACTTCATGTACTTAGTACAAGCATTTCATCAGGCGGGTATTGGCGTTATTTTGGATTGGGTTCCTTCCCACTTTCCAAACGATGCCCACGGATTAGCAGATTTTGATGGCACGCATCTATATGACCACGCAGATCCACGTTTAGGTTTTCACCCCGACTGGAAATCGGCTATTTTCAATTACGGCCGAAACGAGGTGCGTTCTTTCTTGATTAGTAATGCTTTGTTTTGGCTGGATCGTTATCATATTGACGGGCTTCGGGTGGATGCAGTGGCGAGTATGCTTTACTTAGATTACAGTCGAAAGGCCGGCGAATGGATTCCAAATCGCTACGGCGGCAATGAAAATTTGGAAGCTATCTCCTTGTTGAGAGAGTTTAACCAGATGGTTTATGCTGAATACCCCGATACGATGACGATTGCAGAAGAATCTACTGCTTGGTCGGGGGTGAGTCGGCCGGTATATGCGGGTGGCTTGGGCTTTGGGATGAAGTGGATGATGGGTTGGATGCACGATACACTCAATTACTTTAAGAACGATCCGATTCATCGTGCTTATCACCACGGGGAGATCACCTTTTCCATGGTGTATGCTTTTACGGAGAACTTCATGCTACCGCTCAGTCATGATGAGGTAGTACATGGCAAGGGGCCCTTAATCGATCGGATGCCAGGGGATGATTGGCAGCGTTTTGCCAATATGCGAGCCTTATATGGTTATATGTTTACGCACCCAGGCGCGAAGCTGCTATTTATGGGTGGTGAGTTTGGTCAAACGACGGAGTGGAGCATCGAAACAGGCCTCCCTTGGTCGCTCACAAAGTATGCCCCCCACCAAGGCTTACAGACTTGGGTTAAGACGCTCAATGCATTATATCGGAGCCATCGTGCGCTGTATGAACAACAGTTTGATGCACGAGGCTTTGAGTGGATTGACCACGGCGACCATCACGGTAGTTCCTTGTCCTATATCCGAAAAGGAAAAGCTGCCAGCGATCATCTGATAATAGTCAATAATTTCACTCCGCTACCTCGACCTAAGTTTCGCCTAGGCGTACCCCAAAAAGGTAGCTATACTTGCCTGCTCAATAGCGATGATTTGGTATATGGCGGTTCGGGATCCTTTACTTTTACGAAGGCACAAGAGAGCGTAGCCGCAGAGTGGAATGGCCGTGCCAACCACCTTGAGTTCACCTTACCACCACTTTGTACTTTAGTATTTCAGGCTAGTAGCTTGGAGGAAGAATAAGTTGCTTTCGACTTTTGGTTAGCTACCGATTGAATTAGTTGCAGCCGATGTCTTGTCGGCTACCTAAATCATTATTTGGGAAGCAATTGCCGCTCAGAATAGCAGCGGGAACGTAGCGGCTTAGCTGGTTATCGTGCAAGCTTCTTTCTAAGAAAAGGGTGAGTTGTTCGATTTCCACTTCGCTGAGGTTGAGAGGAGTGAAGAGTGGGCTAAGAGCCGGTGCGGGTACGCGATTATTTTCGGCGACGGCTGCATTTTTATAGCGAATCACCTCCTTTACAGAACGGAAGCTAGCGCCATGGCCGAAGAAGGGCGAATCTGTCAGGTTATAGAGTTGGGGTGTTTTGAAGCGATAGTATTCAGAGGGGTTGCCTGTGAAACCACCTCTACCAAGATGTTCTGTATTAGTGGGGTTGGTACCGAAAGTTGGTTCTGGACAAAGATCCAGATCTTCCATCCCGATAGCATGAAAGCTCATCGAAGCAAGTGAAGGGCCACTGTGGCAGCTTACACAGCCGGCCTTACCGAAGAAGAGAATAGCACCTAGTTTTTCGTCTTCGCTCATTTGACTGCTTTGCCCTCGGAGCCATCGCTGCCAAGGGGATTGATTGGCCAGCAAAGTGCGCTCGTAGGCTGCAATAGCTAGTGCCCCTGTGACGGTGCTTACTTTCTCCGCATCGGGCAGCTCAGGGAAGGCTGCTTCAAATAGCGGGGTATAGCCTTTTTCGTCCATAAAAGCCCGATCAATGACTAGCCGATGTACACCTAAACCGGCAATTGCTTGGGTTTCAACGCCTTGAAAGCCGAGGTAGTTATTGAACTTAGGGGTGCCTTCTGTCCAGCCAGTTTCCGTGCCGGCATTCGTGCCCGTAGCACCGAACTGCCCGTTCCAGAGCATCACATCTTGGTAAGCGACGTTCATGGCTGAGGGTGTTCGAATGGGTTGTACATCCAGTAGGTTGGTAGGGAAGCCGTTGGCTACTTCTCGGCGGAAGAAGCCATCCCCGCCTTCTCCGATTCCTTGGAAACGGGCTGCTTGGAATCCGGCTTCTGCAAAATGGCAACTAGCACAAGAAAACTTACCCATATTGCCTAGGTCCATAGGACTTAGGGCGATACCTGTTTCGTGGAACAGCAGCTTGCCTAATACTACTTTTATACCACTAATCGGGTTATTTGGATCCTGTGGAATATTGGCATAATCATTGGATTCCGGCAGTAAAAAAGCGGCTTTGCCCTCGGGAGCTGCCGCTGCTAAAACGGCAGTGAGCCTTTGATCGAGCTCACTTTGCATCATATCATCGTCTGTTTCACAGGCGGTGAAGAGGAGGGTAGCGGCTAGCAAGGGCAGCCAGCAGCAGCGTGATAGTTTGTTAGTCGTTTTAATTTTCATGAGTATGGGAGTATTGAAATCTATAAAACTTTCTGGTGGGCGATGCTAAAGTAGCTGCCAAATTAATCTTGTCAACAAAGGTCAGTTCTTTTTACGGCATACACAACAATACTATGCTATTTTGGAATACATTAACGTTTTGTAAGGTGCTGTGATTCTGGATAAAAAACAGAGCCGCCTCCACGAATGAAGACGGCTCGAACGAAATTTCAACATTGTTGAGCAGAGGTTACCCTCGTGCACTATATTTAGAATGCTTGTTTCACCACGGCAGCAAAAGCCTCGGGGTGATTCATTGCCAGATCGGCTAGCACTTTGCGATTGAGATCAATTTCTTTCGTGCTCAGCGCATGGATGAGGCGGCTGTAGGTAGTACCATTCATGCGAGCCGCCGCATTGATGCGCGCAATCCATAAGCGACGGAAAGCACGTTTTTTGTTTCTGCGGTCGCGATAAGCGTACTGCATACCCTTTTCTAGGGTGTTTTTCGCAACGGTATATACTTTGCTGCGAGCGCCGAAGTAACCTTTGGCGGCTTTAAGGATTTTTTTGCGGCGGGCTCTGCTGGCAACCGCATTAACTGAACGTGGCATAGTTCATTTTTTGTTCAACACAGGGACTAGCAAACGCTAAATAGTTCTTTTGCCTGTGCTCTCGTGAAAAATGGAAGAAAAAAAAGCTTATTTGCAAAGCAAACGCAAGATACGTTTCTCGTCAGCAACGCTAACAAGAGCCGAATCGCGAAGGCGAAGCTTAGCTTTGTTACTTTTATTACGCATCATGTGCGAAGTAAAAGCCTGGAAACGCTTTACTTTACCGCTGCCGGTAATTTTGAAGCGCTTTTTTGCACTACTGTGCGTTTTCATCTTTGGCATACTACCTGATTTTAAGGAGCGCAAAGGTACTGCACCTTTTTTAGAATGCCAAACTTATTCCACTTTTTTTTGGTACGCTAAACATTCCATCTTGGCGGGCTGTTAGAGCAGTCCACACGTGCCCCAAACTATGGTTGGTTCTACATCTTTTTATATTAGAGCATGACTTTGTGTTCTTCTAGGGCGGGCTTCAGGCACTTTGACTTGTCGGTGCTTTGCGCTTTATTGTAGCAACAAGGGGATTACCGAAACCGAACCAGCGGCTCTAACCATGTTTTTTCGGGAATCCAACCACTTCCCGGGCCGTGTGGATTTTTCCTTCTATCAAAACAGAAAGGCCGCCAGCAACTGCTGGCGGCCTTTCTGTTAATCATTGTCATCGTCTTCCTCACTGCTTTCACACTCACCCTTATTGTAGGCGCGAACAGTTGCTCGTATATCTTCGGTATTTCGGCCATAATCACCAGCTAGAATACTATTACTCAAAGCAGGACAGTCCTCGAATAGCTTCGAGAAGGCCTTTTTCCAGTTCAGCCACCGTGGATTATAGGCATCGAGTGAATAAGTTTCGCCTTTTGCGTCTTGCAAAAAGTCAGTAGAACCAGGCGTGCTATCGCTGTAGGAACCTAGAGATTGTAGGAACTTCATTTTTGGCCCATCTTCGACAATACGCATAAAATTGGGTCGTTTCTTTAGCTTGGCATTGTCGTCGAAATACACGACTGTGTAGTGATAGTCGCCCATCCCGAAACCTTCCAAGATAGTGGGGTCTAAGAAGACCTTGTTATCACTTTGATCTTTGAAAGTTGCATTAGGCTTGCCTGCGAGGCGCAGGGCAGTATTTTCGGGAATAATAATGGTACCCTCAATTTTATTACCGCCCTTTAGAACATAAGCTTGTAGCGTGTCGTAGAGTATAACCGTTGGCGCTTCTCTACCGTAAAGTGGATTCTCTAGCGGCATGGCCTGAGAAAGATCGCGGAGAGGAAAGTGTCTGCTGCCGTCTGGGTAGTCTGGTAGCGCGGTGGCCACTTTATTCGCATTGTCTTTTAAGGCTTTACTTCTATATCCACCCCATTTTACATCGCTTTCTAGGCTGGTGGCCATTTTGATGGCTGCCCCCGTGTTCTCTAGGACTAATTCTGTAGTGGCCAAGTTTAGAGCCGCAGCATGGTAATACTTTTGTACTTTTTTATCTCCCGGATCGTAAGCTTTTAGCTGAGCCGACCAGAAATCTGTCTGAGGCTTTAAAGCCTCTCTCATGGCAGTCGTGTTGATAGGCTCGGTTGCTGTTATGGAACCCAAGGTTTCGATCGCAGCCGCTACGGAGGCCTTCCATTCCTCTACGTTTTCGTCTTTCTTTCCTTTTGGTGTTTCGAAGTAGTAGGTCTCTTTGAATTCTTGAATATCAATTTCGTCCCTTAACATTCTATTGAGGGAATTAAGGGAGTTATTCAAGTGGTTGTACTGCAAACCTCTTATTACGTTATTCCTCTCTTTGCTCCATTTTTGTTGCAAGCTAGAGGCGGTAGGCTCCCAGCCTTTCTGTGGGTAGAAGAAGGCTACCTCGTCGTACCCAAGGGTGGTTTCGAAGACGAGCTCGCCATCGTGGCTAATAACTTCAAGGCTAATTGGGAAGGTGTATGTACCTTCAATTCGGTAGGAAGTTGATTTGACTACCTTGCCCTCTTTATCCTTTGTTTCGGTTACTTTCGATTCTGTTTTTACATTGGATGTGGAGAAGTATCCAATTTTGTATTCCACGAGTAAATGGCCACCTGAGGAAACCGCCACGAAATTCCGAAGATTCAGTGATTCCAGTATGGCCATTTTCGACATACCGCTTCGGCTTATTATGCGGTAAGGGTCTTGCACTCGTTTGGTGTAGGTAGTTAATTGCGCGTCGAGGCCTCTAGCGGGTAAATAATTGTAGGGGATGTTGAAGCGGACTTCGCTGATCTTCTGGCCTTGTAGGCCGAAGGTGGATAACAGCGCCAAGGCTATAAAAAAGAGTAGTTTGGGCATAAAGAATGCTTTTAACAAGTTAATAATCAGATTGAGATGAGCAATTTTTTGGCTAAGGCTAGGGCATTTTTCCTAGGCCTTTGTTGTATTATTGCAAATTTTTTAGCTATAAATAGGGCTCTAACAAGTGTTTTCTGCTCCGGCGTGAGCCAAACCTTGCAGGACTGATCTGAGATATGAGCGGTGAAATCTTGTTGGTTATTTTAGCGAGACAAAGATAATATAAAAACTTTATTCTTACACTAAAACGCCATAAATATCATAGTCATCCGCTTCGGTGATACGGGCTTGCACGAAATCACCTACCCGCAGATAGTGGTCTTCGGCAGGTAGCAGCACTTCGTTGTCCACTTCTGGGCTATCGAACTCGGTGCGCCCCACGAAGTAGGCACCTTCTTTTCTATCGATAAGTACGCGGGCTGTTTGGCCGATTCTAGCTTGGTTGAGCTCAAAGCTGATTGCTTGCTGTATTTCCATCAGGCGATTCGCACGTTCGGCTTTTAGCTCAGGGCTCACATCATCGGCAGCTTGATACGCAGGGGTGTCTTCTTCGTGGCTGTACTGAAATACGCCTAAACGCTCAAAGCGCATATTAGCTACGAAGTCGCATAGCTCTTGGAACTCTTCCGCTGTCTCGCCCGGATGCCCAACTAGCATGGTGGTGCGAATGGCAATGCCTGGTACGCGTTGCCGAGCGTAGCGGATGAGGTCTTCGGTTTCTTCTACTGTAATTTGGCGGCGCATCCGCTGCAACATGCTGTTGCTACCATGTTGTAAGGGGATATCCAGGTAGTTGCAAATTTCCTTCCGTTCGGCCATGACATCGAAAATTTCCCTAGGAAATTTGCTAGGGTAGGCATAGTGCAAGCGAATCCACTCAATGCCGTCCACGTCGGCTAGGGCATGTAGTAAGTCTGCAAGGCGGCGCTCTTTATACAGGTCGAGACCATAATACGTGAGTTCTTGCGCGATGAGCATCAGTTCCTTAACACCGTTTTTAGCCAAGTGCTTTGCTTCCTTGACTAAGTCTTCTATCGATCGGCTAAGGTGCTTGCCTCGCATGAGCGGGATGGCACAGAAGGAGCAGGTACGGTTACAGCCTTCACTAATTTTCAGGTAAGCATAGTGGAGTGGGGTCGTGATTACCCGTTCTCCGATCAGCTCGTGCCTATAATCAACATCAAAACGATTGAGTAAGCCTTTGAGCTCCATTGTGCCAAAGTAGCCATCTACTTCCGGAATTTCTTCCTCTAGCTGGTCTTTGTATCGTTGGCTCAAACAACCTGTAACGAAGAGTTTATCGATCTCTCCCTTATTCTTGCGCTCGGCTTGTGTTAAGATGGTATTGACCGATTCTTCCTTGGCTAAGTCGATGAACCCACAGGTGTTTACTACTACCACGTTGGCGTCGTCGTCGTTGCTATCGTGCACTACTTCGTAGTCATTCGCTTGCAACTGCGTGATGAGGTTCTCGCTATCTACCAAATTTTTGGAGCAGCCTAGCGTAATAACATTGACCTTGTCGGGTCGGAGCGTTTTTGTCTTCATAATATCCCGCAAAGATAGGTGTTTTATCCGTTTTGCCAACAGTTACTACGACTAAGAGCGCAAGCGTTCTAAAGCTAAGGCTAGCGCAACTTAGCGGTTACAAGGAGTTCGTCTTTCACCAATTGAAGATGCAGGTTGTGCTTGCTTAAATCGAAAAGATGGACTTGGCAGCCGGCCGTTGGCCCTTCACCACTGTGGTCTGGTACGGTTATCGTACTAATGATATCCGTAGCACCAATGATGCCCATTGCTTGGTTGGCTGCATTGTAGCCTAAGGTGTATTGGGTATTCGCTTTAAGGGGCAAGCGGAGGGTTTTGCTTGCCCCTGCTTTTGAATTGCTTGCTTCGGCTGAAGTTTTGAATAAGATGGCTTCTGCTTCGAGGTCGAGGCTACTCTCTGCCGCTGCTTCTTCGTCTCCGCGTGCACTTACTACCGCGAGTTGCCCATCTAAGAGGCCAATACTGACGCCACCGCCTTTAAACAGTGGAAAGGCTAGCAATTTGCCGCCATCAATAAGGAATAACTGTCTTTGATCGGAGGAAAGTGTAATCGTGTTCAACATAGCAACGGGAATTATAAGGGGGCGGCTAGGCGCGGTAGTAGCTGGGATCGGCTTAGAGGGAACAGCCGCAGTGGTGCGCGCTGCTGAGCTATTTTCCACTTTTGGTTTCACAACCGCTCGGTTGCCAAAAAGCCTTTTTAACCAATCCTTTAGCATGCTTGTTTTTTCTCTGCGGTGAAGGTAGCGAAAAAATCCTAATATCCTAGAATGTCCAACATCGCATCAGCTGTTTGCTTGGGATGTAGCAATTTGTCCACTAAATTACCCTTCTCGTCTATATCGATGATAATATGCTGTGGACTGGGTATGAGGCAGTGTTTGATACCACCATAGCCGCTGATGCTGTCTTGGTAAGCGCCGGTGTGGAAAAAACCAAGGTAAAGTGGTTCTTTGTCGTCATCTTTGAAAACGGGTAGATACACTTGGCTTTCGTGAATTTCGCTATTGTAGTAATCGCTATTATCGCAAGTGAGCCCACCGATGTTGACTCGGCGATAGTTATTGTGCCACTTGTTGATCGGCAGTAAAATGAAGCGCTCTCCGATACCCCAAGCATCGGGCAGGGTAGTCATCAGAGAGTTGTCAATCATATACCACAACTCACTATCGTTTTGTTGCTTCTGTGCTAGCACACTAAAGATGGTGGCTCCGCTTTCGCCAACCGTGTATTTACCGAACTCTGTGAAAATGTCTGGTTCTGGAACATCCATTTCTTCACAAGTTTTTAGCACGTTATTGACGATTTCTCGTACCATGTATTTGTAGTCGAACTCGAAACCTAAGCTATTCCGTATAGGCATTCCGCCGCCGATATTGAGGGCGTGCAGATCATCGCTTTCGCGCTTGAGCTCACAATATAACTGTACGGCTTTGCGTAGTTCGCCCCAATAGTAGAGTGAATCTTTCACGCCTGTATCCACGAAAAAGTGCAACATGCGCATCTTAAACTTTGGGTTATTGAGGATGCGCTGCTTGAAAAGCGGCACTACTTCGGCGCTTCGCAGCCCTAGTCGGCTGGTGTAGAACTCAAAGTTGGGCTCTTCCTCGGTGGCTACCCGAAAGCCTAGGTGCATGGATTCAGCGGTAACATGGCTTTCGTAGTAGTCGAGCTCATGCGTATTGTCCACCACTGCAATCACGTTGGTGAAGCCATCGTTGATGAGGCTAACAATTCCATCGAGGTAGTCGTCTGGCTTGAAACCATTACAAACGATAATGATGTCTTTATCTATTTTTCCTTGCTCAAAGAGCCGCTGGATCAAGAAGATATCATAAAAGGAGCTGATTTCCAACTGTGCCTTCTCGCTCAAAACCTCATTGATTACATGCGCAAAGTGGCTGCTTTTCGTACAGTAGCAATACTGATACTGGCCCGCATAGCCTGCGGAGCGCATAGCACGATTAAACAGGTTTCTCGCCTTCTTGATCTGCTTACCTATTTTCGGTAAGTAAGTAATTTTGAGCGGCGTCCCATACTTCTCGATAAGGTGAATGAGCGGAATATCGTGGAAGGTGAGGTAATTATTCTCTATATCAAAGCCTTCTTGTGGGAAAAAGAAGGTCTGGTCGATGAGGTCTGCGTACTTGTTTGCCAATGCTGAAATAATTAAGCGACAAAAATACTTGTTTCGCGCATATCTGCAACTTTATTTGAGGGTAAGTTGCGAATATTTTGTAGGGGGGGCACCTTATTAAACTTATTCGGCGAGCCATCAAACGGCTGCAAACGGCAACACGAAGTGAATGTTTATGGCAAGCTTGCAGGGGCAAGGCTTGGCTTGGTAGCGCAAGACGGGCTAAGCATCTGCAGCCCGCTTCGCCACTAATCTTCGGTCATTAGCCAGTATAGTTGGAGGAAAGCTAGGGCTAAACAGAAAGCCGACATCAAATACATCAAGTTGCGCGTAACCCACTCGGCGTGTTTAATAATCCAATTAGCCGACAGTACATAGCCCATGAACCAGCCAAAGGAACCCAGAAAAGCACCTACGGCCGTAAGCGAAACTACTTCAATCCCTTGCTCCAGCCTATTGGTGGCTACCAACCAAGAACATATACCTAAGAAATAAGGAATCGCCAACAAATTAGCGATGGCTAAACCAAAACCAAAGGAGATGATCTTGCGGCCGCTCGGTTTGGCGGCTTTGGCTACTTGTGCTTTCCGGCCTTGCCAAAAAAAGACTAGCGAAAGCAGGAAAAACACCCAGATACCAGCTTGCTGCATAAAGTGCATCCAATCATTGTGCCGCTGTAACACATCGGTGAAGAATAAACAAAGCGATACTTGAATAGCCGTAGCTAACGAGGCACCCATGGCAAACTGAACACCTGCCTGCTTCCCCCGACGGATGCAAACGGAAACGGCCGTCATGTTGACCATGCCCGGTAAACTAATACCCATGCTCGCGGTAAATAGGCCGTAGGCGATGATTTTTAAGCTTTCCACAGCACGAAGGTAAGCCGATCCGCCTAAAAAATCCTAGCGATCCGACAAATAAAGGTACTATTTCGACCAGTAGCAAGGATATTCCGAGAGAATTTAGCTACATTTACCGCACGAAAATTTTATCTATTAATTTATGACACCCGTAAAAATTAAATTCGGAACGGATGGCTGGCGCGCTATCATTGCACAGGAATATACTGTTGATAACGTCAAGCGCGTAGCAGAAGGTACGGCACTTTGGCTGAAGAAAAATGGTGGCAAACAAGTGGTTATTGGCTACGATTGCCGCTTTGCTAGCCCGCTTTTTGCCGAAACAACGGCTCGGGTGCTAGGCAAACATGGCATCAAGAGCTTGATGGCTAAAAATTTCATCTCTACGCCAATGGTCAGCTATGGCGTGATCAAAGTAGGAGCTGATTTGGGCGTAGTGATCACAGCAAGCCACAACCCGCCTGCTTATAATGGCTTCAAACTCAAATCAGCACTTGGGGGGCCCTCTTCTCCGGAAGATATCGCTGCCGTGGAGCATCTTATCCCCGATGAAGTACCCTCCGGCGAACCCGCTCTAGCAGCTCTCGAAGCAGCTGGCTTGGTAGAATACCACGACTTTGAGCGGCTTTACCTCGATCACGTTTATAACAACTTTGATCTCGGCCTGATCCGAAACGCAGGTATAGGTATCGCTTTCGATGCTATGTATGGTGCTAGCCAAACGGCTATGCGCGAACTACTACCTAATGCTATTCACCTACACAGCGAGTTTAACCCAGGCTTTCATGGCCAAGCACCCGAACCCATTGGCCGAAACTTGATGGAACTGAGCGAGCTGCTGAAAAATGATCCTTCCCTACAGCTAGGCATCGCTAATGATGGCGACGGAGACCGCATCGGGCTCTTCGACGAAAACGGCCAGTTCGTGGACTCTCACCACATCTTGTTGCTGCTCTTGATGTATCAATACGAATACAAAAATATCCACAGCGGTAAAGTGGTACTCACTTTCTCCGTAACCGACAAACTCAAAAAGCTGGCACAAATATATGGCTTGCCTTATGAAGTGACCCAAATCGGCTTTAAATACATCGCTGAGATCATGGCCGAGGAAGACGTTATTGTGGGAGGAGAAGAAAGTGGCGGCCTTGCCGTGAAAGGCCATATTCCAGAGCGGGATGGCATCTGGATCGGTATGATGATTGCGGAGTTCATGGCTAAAACCGGTAAAAGCCTCGTCCAATTAGTTCAGGAGGTATATGACAAAGTTGGTAGCTTCAACTGCGATCGAGACGATGTGCACGTGGAAAACGACCGCAAATGGGCACTCGTGGACGCTGCCAAAAACGAAAGCTTCCAGCAGTTTGGCCAATTCCCCATTACAGAATACCAACATCTCGACGGCACCAAGTGCTACCTCGGCAGCCATGATCGCTTCGTCATGCTTCGCCCTAGTGGCACCGAGCCCGTGCTGCGCGTTTATGCACAAGGTAAAGATGCCGCCGAGGTGCGCCAAATCCTCGATGCCGCTCGCGCTGAAATGGGAATTTAAACAGCTTAAACGATCGCTAGCGTTGGAGGCGCGCGCCAACGCTAGCCATCAGTTGACAGGCGGGAACTTATCCCTATTTTTCGCTGTTAAAAAGGCATGAATAAACGCTACGCCATATCCGATATTCACGGTAATTACCGAACGTTCCTACGCGCGCTAGATCATCTACAACTAGCCCCCAACGATACGCTCTTCCTGCTAGGCGACTATGTCGATAAAGGCCCCGATAGCCGGCAGTTAATCAACCATATCCAAGCCTTGCAGGCTGATGGATACCAAATCAATTGCCTACTAGGCAACCACGAGCTGTATATGCTCCGAGCCTTGGAAGCACAAAGCCTAGAAACGGATTTTTTCCAATGGTTGAAAGCAGGAGGCGATACCACTTTCCCCAATTATACACAAGGCGCTGAGGCCAAGAACTTTCACCCAGACTTAGACCAACATATAGAATGGATGCGCAGCCTACCCGCCTTGATCGAACTCGAAGATTATTGGCTAGTACATGCAGGCTTCAACTTCCGAGCGCCCGACTTTTTGATGGATTATAACGCCATGCTATTTATCCGCCATTGGTATGGGGATTTAGACGCCAGCCGGCTAGAGGGGAAAGCTATTATACACGGTCATACACCGATGCCTAAATCGGCTGTTAGTCGCCAAGCGGATACCAAAATACATAAATTACCCGTCTTTAATATTGACGCGGGCTGTTTTTTCCACCGAGAAGGCTACGGCCATTTAGCAGTCTTTGATCTCGATGACCGTACTTTCCATTTTTTCCGCAATGAGGATATGCCACTAGGAGCCATTCGCCGCTCGATGGCCGCTAAAAATCCAACTGTATGAACTGGGAGCTAATAGAAAAGGAGGTAGCGGTGGATACTGCCCGATCGAGTGGAGCCGGTGGGCAGCATGTTAATAAGGTGGAAACGAAAGTTATTCTTTCCTGGCAGCCCTTAAAAAGCCACGGCTTAGATGAGAATGAGAAAAAACGGATAGCCTATCACTTAAAACATCGCCTTACTAAACAAGGCGTGCTTTTGGTGGTTAATCAAAGCGGACGCAGCCAGCAGCAGAACCGCCAACGAGCGATGGCAGCCTTGCGCGAGCTGATTGCAGCCAATTTGCGGCCTATTCCTCCACCTCGAAAGGCTCGGCCTTTTGTGGCCAACCAGCAGCACAAGGAGCAACTTAAAAGGCAGTTAAGCGAGAAAAAAGCTCAGCGCCGCTGGAAAGGTAATTGGCAATAGCTATGGGCAAAGGCCCCCTTAGTTAATCTGGTTTAAGGGGGGGCATCTAATCGTCTTGCGCAAAAAAGCTGCCTTTGCCCCTGCTTTAGCCAAACTTAAACACCTATTGGCAGACCTTGAAAACACCAACGATACCCCACCAAAATTTGCTCCGATGACCTCCTTGAAATGGCTTTCAGTAGTTTCTTTTATGCTTGTTTTGTTAGTAGCTGCATGTGGTAAAACACAGTACCGCCAAGGGCAAGCACTGTATGTGCAGCACTGTGCCAACTGCCACATGGAGAGTGGTAAAGGCTTAGGCGCACTGATCCCGCCTTTAGCTGCGTCCGACTGGCTGGCGGCCAATCAAAACCAACTCGCTTGCCTGATTAAAAACGGGATGGAGGGGCCCATCGTGGTGAATGATACGACTTATAACCAGCTCATGCCCGGGGTGGAGGGCATCTCGGAGTTTCAGATCGTGAATATCGTCAATTACATCAACCATGCTTGGGGCAACGATTACGGGCTTATTACAGTAGCAGCGGTTCGCCAGGCCTTGGAGGCTTGTCCTTGAGGCGGTTGGTTAAGACTTTTGGCTAACGCAGGGGCAAGGCTTTCTTGGTAGCGCAACAGTGAAAAAGAAGTGCTACTTGGGTTTAAAAAGTAGCTCTTTTTGGTCATTCTAGCGGCTAAAAGAATATTTTTATGCTAAAAATGCGCTGCATACTTGGTAAAATGTGTACTTTGTCGGGAGATTTTAACATTAACATTTTCGCCCATCAGTATGAAGTACTGCATTACACTGATTTTCAGCTTTTTCTTGAGTAGCGGCTTGCTTGCACAGGCACCTGCTAACGATGAATGTTCCACAGCTATTGACCTCGGAGTGGCTCCTTTTTGTGACGACGCTACGATTTTTTCCAACCTCGATGCTACGGATAGTAGCATAGGGGATTTCAACGTGCCAAGTTGCTACAGCAATGGGGTGGTGAATCGAGACGTTTGGTTTTCGTTTACCCCTTCGGATACGATTACCGACTATCGCATTACCATCACGGGGAACAGTAATGGGCAAGCAGCCATTGTGAATCCGCAACTAACGGTATATCGGGGTTTGTGTATTCCCAACGGTTTGGCGGAGCTCATTTGTGCGGAGACGATCAGCAATGAGAGTGAGGTACGGGTGGATTTATTCCAGCTAACGCTTGGGGTTACTTACTATCTTCGGGTGAGCGATACCTCTCCTACGGCCACGCCCAATGCGGGAGGTTTCAATGTATGTGTCGAGCAGCGGCCGCCGATCAATTTAGTGAGCGAAGGAGGCTCTACTCAATGCAGCGGCTTATTGTACGATAGCGGCGGCCCAGAGGGTAATTACGGGGATAACGAAGATTTCACCTATGTAATTTGCCCCGATCAGCCGAATAACTGTATCAACTTTAGCTTCAATTTCTACAATTTGGAGTATCAAGGCGGTGAAATTATCACTATTTTTGATGGAGATAACGCGAACCCCGGTACGCCTATTCTAGCAGAAATTGGTGGCTTTAACACTGGCGACGGTGGAGCCGTCTGCTTCGAGACGGCTGCTTCTAGCGGTTGTATTACGATCCGTTTTCAATCGGATGCTTCGGTGAATATGGAGGGCTTTGAGGCCAGTTGGGCTTGTTCTGTTTTCCCCTGTGAAGAGGTGCAGCCTATCAGTGTTGATTTAGACGTTACGCCGGATGATATAGCCAATGCCATTCGGTCGGCGGAGACCACCCTATCGGTGGTGAATATCGACTGCCCGCAAGGCGGTATCGGCATTTTCACGGCCGACAATTCTGATTTAGGGCTTGGCCGCGGTATTATTCTTTCCAGTGGAGACGCGGACAATGCCATTGGCCCCAATACGAGTGCCGGAGCTGATGGCGGCGGCTTTGGTGGTCCGGGTGATGCTGATTTAGACAGCCTCTCGGTGCTATTCGGGGATGGCAGCCTGTCATTTGACGCTTGCGTCTTAGAGTTGGATGTATTTGCGAATACCGATGAGCTCGTTTTTGAGTACGTCTTCGGATCGGAGGAGTATCCTGAGTTTGTTAATTCGTTCAACGACATTTTTGCCTTCCTCATCAGTGGCCCTGGTATTGTGGGAGAGCCTGCGCTTAATAATCAGCTTAACATTGCCGTGCTACCGAATGAAAACAGCACAATTGTACAGATCGATAGTGTAAACAATGGCTTTAACTACCAGTATTATCGCAATAATGAGCTAGGTCAGTCTATTGAATACGACGGCCTCACAAGCGATTTTTTAGGGCGTAAGAAAAGCCTAACGGCACGGGCAAGCGTCCTACCCTGCAACACCTACCGCTTGAAGCTAGCCGTGGCGGATCGTCAGGATGCAGTTTGGGACTCAGGGGTGTTTATCAGTGATATTAAGGGCGGTGCGCCGGATGTTTTTGTAGATTTTGCGAGTGGCATCGACTATCTAGTGGAAGACTGTGTAAATGTGGCAGATACTTTAGTGATCAATCTGTTCAACAATCAGGATTCGGTTATCCGTTATCAGGTGCAGGTGCTAGGCACGGCTACGCCTAACGAAGATTACATTATTGAAGGCTTGCCAGATACCTTGGCGTTTCAACCTGGCGAAAATGAGTTTCGCTTTCCCGTCACTGTTCTAAGTGATCTGCTAAACGAGGGAGAGGAAGAAATTATCATCAATTTATTGATCGACTTTGGCTGTGGTGCTTCGATCGTATCCTCTCTCACGGTACCATTACGAGATCAACTACAAGTAGAGATCAATGCCGGAAGAGATACGGTGATCTACTGCGTAGGGGAAGGCATTGGTTTAGGTGCTACGGGTGCATTAAATTATGTTTGGTCGCCTGCCGAGATTTTCGACAACCCCTTCGAGGCAACTGTTTTTGCGACGCCTACGGAAAGCACCTTGGCCTCCGTGATAGGTTCTTTAGGGAACTGCATGGATACAGCCTATGTTTTCTTACGGGAAGTAAACCCCGTACTCAGCATCTTAAATGGGGATTCCTTGCGTATTTGTACTGGCGATACGATACAATTGTTACAGACCAATAATTTGGAAGATAGCAACATCACTTGGTCGCCTAACTTCGGGTTTATCGATCCGGTGACGACGCCCAACCCTTTGGTGTCGCCATTTTTCTCTACGAACTATATTGCTCGCGTAACGCTAGAAGGCTGTTCCGTTTCCGACACTATTTTCATGAATGTGAATCAGTTGGCCGTTCCAAGCCTTATTAACGATACAACGATTTGCGAGAGCTATCCGATACAGCCAGCCATTGTTACCGCTTTTGCGGGGCAAACAAGCTATATGTGGGCGCCAGGCGAGGCATTTGAAGACCCGACCGATCCGGAATCCATATTAAACCCGACGCTGCCTAGTCAAGAATACACCCTCATTTCTACTACCTTGAACGGGGCTTGTGCGGATACGCAGCGTGTTGTCATCGGGGTAATTCCTTCACGGATTCGGATACAGGGGCCCGACACGATAGAAGTTTGTGCGGGGTATGACCCGATTAATTTAGAGGCACTGGTTTCGCCAGCGGGCGGATCGGTGATTACTTGGTCTCCACAGGGCGGAGCGCAAAGCCCGAATACGGGACCCATATATACGGTGCAGCCGGGCATCAGCGTGCGCTATTTTGCTCGCTACACAGTTAATGACTGTCCGCAAATAGATAGTGTTTTGGTAAAGGTAGATTCTTTGCCGAGGATGGACATAACAGCCGACCCTTTCAAAGACCCTTACTGCCAAGGAGATACCTTCTTTTTGCGTTCACCGATCTATGATGTGGGAGACTTCCCCGGAATCGCCCACCGCTGGCTGGATGCGCCAGGTATCCAAACGGGCGACTCGCTCTACAATGCCTATGTTATTGCGCAAGATACTTCGCTGTTTTTACGGATTACCAACAACGGTGCTTGCGTGGATACAAGCAGCATTCAGATCAATGTTGTTACGCCACCCGCTTTTGTGTTAACACCACAAGACACCAGCATCTGTTTGGGAAATAGTGTACAGTATCAGTTTATGTTCTTAGAGGGTTCCATGGGCTCTTTGGAGTGGTCAGGTGGTGAAGGTAGCTTGAGTTGTACGGATTGCTTCAATCCACTTGCCACACCTACGCAGTCCACTACTTATAATATAGAGATTACCGTAGAGGGTTCGGAATGTACCTTCCCCACACAGGCTACTATTCGGATCATTCCCGACCCCAACCCGCAAGTGGTGAATCAGCAAATTTGCGGTGGCGAGAGCGTGCAGTTCTTACTTAGCCCACTAGAAGCAGGGGTGACCTATCAGTTGACGGGCGGCGGAATTGATACTAGTGATCCGCTGACGCCATTAAGTCCTACGGAAACCACTACTTATACGCTTTCGGCCACGAATGCTTGTACGACTGTTGTACGCACGGCCACCATTACGGTTGTGCCGATTGTGACTCTAGCTCTGGAAGGGCCTACGATTGCTTGTGAAGGCGATTTAGTGATCTTTACTGCCAATACGGTTGCGCCCTCAGGGGTTACGGAGCAATTCCAGTGGTTTGTGAATGGAAATTTGGTGAGCGATAGCCCGATGTATTCTTTTGAGGCGAGCCAAGTGGGTAATTTAGATATTCGCCTTTCCTACGGCAACTTGTGCCAAACGGCCACGACTAGTAGGGTGTTGGCTGTGAGCCCAAGACCTAGTTTAGCAATCGCTGCAGCTCAATCGATTTGTTTGGGGCAGTCGATTGACCTCAATTTAAATCCGAATGCAGCCACGACTACATATAGTTGGGTGGGAACGGATGGATTCAGTAGTACCTTGCCGAATCCTAGCGTAAGTCCTACGCAAACAACCACCTACAATGTGGTAGCCACCTCTGGTATCGGTTGTGAAGCAGTTAAACAAACGGTGACAATTAGTGTGATTCAGCCTTATACACTGAGTGTTTCGCCGGATTTATTTATCTGCGAGGGAACGAGTACTACGCTTGTGGCACTTGTAGATCCACCTGCTACGGCTGGTCTTTTCAGTTGGTCAGGCCCTGCTATTCAGAGCCAAGAAGCAGGTACGCTTGAAGTAAACCCTAGCGAATCGGCCACCTATACGGTTAGTTTCGTGGATGCGGCAGGCTGTTTTGCGCCTAGCACCGCTACTATTAGTGTAGGCGTCTATGATAGTTTACCAACTCCAGATATTACAGCCACGCTACCCAATGGGATGCTTTTGGGCGATACCATTTTTGGTGGCACGGATATTATTCTCACCGCTAGCGATGCCCCTGCTGGCTTTACCTATACTTACAGATGGACCTCCACGGCAGCAGGGGATGGCGAAGGGCAGGTGTTGAACAGCAGCGTGCCGAACGAGGAGCTTGCTCCTCTTCGTTATGACCTCACGGTTGTTAGTGAACCGGGCGGCTGCACCGCCACTACTTTCTTTACGGTTACAGTGGTAAGAGCAGAGTTTAAGATACCGGAATTGATTTCGCCGAACCGCGATCGTAGGAACGACGGATTCCGTGTTTTCTATAATGGTATGTTAGAGGATTTTAGTTTAATTATCTTCAATCGTTGGGGGCAGCAGGTATTTAGTAGTAACAACCCTGAGGAGGCCTGGGATGGCCAGAAAAATGGCGTTGACCAACCGATGGACATTTATCTGTACCGTGTTCGCTTCCGGCAGAATGGTGCGGCAGTAGAGCAGGACGGTGAGTTTAGTTTGGTGCGTTAGGAACGGAAGAATTTCCTTAGGTTGCGGCAGCGGTATGTATGTGCCGCAACCTAAGGAATCGGCCTCTTTGTACTTTCTCTGAGGGGGAAGAGAGATTACGCAAGGGTTGGCTCACTAGGCTTGCGCTATTTATAGGCTTCGAATCCAGAATTTGTGAATGCTGACTTGCTCTTTTACCTTCGGTGAGCGTCGGCTTCGCTCCTTGTAGTTCCGCCTCGCTGCCTTGAAAAGCCTCGCCGCCTGTACGGGTGCCTACGTTTTGCTTCGCGGCTAGTTCGCTACGCGGCTGCCTTCGGCGGTCGTGCTTGCCTCGGCTGAAAGCAAAATCTGTCAGGTTGAAAAGTTGCATTCAATAGAGGTTATGGACAGTAATTTCGTACTGCGCGCAATGCACGCATGCACCCGAGGCATTAACGATAAAATGACTATCTTTCGGTATGGATATACAAAATATTTTACGTTCAGAAACCAAGCTTCTAGTTGTTACAGGTTTATACCTTTCAGAATTTGAAGAACTGCAAGTTTTTTTTAAACATCGGTGGGAACAATTTTTCAAGCATTTCGATCTAAAGAACAAGCGTAGAAAATCACCGTTGACGGGGACGCAAATTGTCAAAGACACATTAGCGCTCAAAGGGGCAGAACAGAAATTGTTTTTCATATTAAATCATATGAAGATCAACTCGATACAAGAGAACGAGGGAATGATGTACGGCTTAGCGCAGCCCGAGGTCAGTCGGTGGATTAAAATTCTTATGCCCATTCTCGAACAGTCTATAGTTGATTTACATTTGCAGCCAGCTCGTACAAGCGACGAACTGATAAGACTTTTTCGTAATCGTCAGCACAAAGACAGCGTACTTGATAAGCCAGCTACAGCTACGCTGAACGGTGATGCGACAGAAAGACCACTGTCTCGCAATGTTGATTATGAAGTTCAAAAAGCCGATTTTTCAGGCAAGCAAAAAGAACACACCATCAAGAATACAGTTGTGAGTGACGAACTTCAATAGGTCCGAGTACTTAGTGCGTTTAATTTGTTGGGTTGAGGTTCTCGTAAAGGAGTGGGGTTATAGCGTCAGGTACTGTGTGCAAGCTTGCAGATCGCTTTCGACATTGGTGGCGATGATGATGAGTCGTTGGTTGCTATGTTGGGCGAGTTGTTCTTGAAACCATTGTTGAGCGGGCAAATCGAGGGTGGTGGTAGGCTCGTCGAGCAGCAGTAGTGGCGTATGGCTATAGATGGCTAGGCCAAGTAAGAGGCGTTGTTTCATGCCGGAGGAAAAAGAGGAGACGGTTTGCAGAGCGGCTCTGCTTAGGCCCAACCTATCGGGCAGTGTTTCGAGTGATAAGCCGGGCCGTAGGGGTTTGAAAGAAAAGTGGAAGCGCAGTGCTTCGTTGAGGGTAAATTCTTCGATCGTATCGATATAGGGGCCGACGTAGCTGAGGAGCGGGGGTATTTGGGCGGCGTTCAAGGATTTTTCGCCGAAAGTATAGTTAATTTTCCCTCTGCTAGGGCTCAGGTGGCCAGCTATCATGCGAACGAGGGTAGATTTGCCGGCACCATTTCGGCCGGTAATACCGTAGATATGTCCACTTTCGAAGCGGAAGCTTACTTCTCGGATCACCCAGTCGCGATCATAGCGTTTAGACAGGCCATTGAGCTCTACTAGGAGTGGTTGCACTTATTCTTCGTTGTTGGCGCGGTTGCCGTTGATTTGCTGGAAGGCGCGTACAATGCCGGTGCTACCTGCCCGCGTTATGAAGTTGAGCACTTCATTTTGCTCTTCACTAGGTGCCAAGCTTTGTTGTATTTCTTGCAGCGCGTTGGAGAGATTTAAGCCTCTGACGAAGATGATGCGATAGATATCGTGGATGCGGTTGATTTGTTCGGCAGAGAAGCCCCTTCTTTCCAAGCCTACGCTATTGACACCGATATAGCTCAGGGGTTCTCGTGCTACGCGCACATAGGGAGGTACACTTTTTCTAACGAGGCTGCCCCCTGCGATAAAGCTATGGCGGCCGATGTGGGTGAACTGCTGTACGCCCACTTGCCCTTCGATGATAGCCCAATCTTCTACGATTACGTGGCCAGCTAGGTTGACATTATTCGCAAGGATGACCCGATCGCCCAAGATACAATCGTGTGCCACGTGGGCATAGGCCATAATTAGGCAATGTTTACCCACTTTGGTAGTGCCAGCAGCTGCGGTACCTCGGTTGATCGTGACGCACTCGCGGATGGTGCTATGGTCGCCAATGACGGCCGTGGTCTGTTCGCCTGCAAATTTCAGGTCTTGTGGAATACCGGCAATAACGGCTCCTGGGAAAATACGAACATGACTACCTATACGGGCGCCGGAAAAAATACTAACGTTGGGCCCAATCCAGGTATGCTCGCCTATTTCTACATCTTCATCTACGAAGGTGAAGGGCCCGATTTGGGCGGTGGGGGCGATGCGAGCCTTCGGATGGACGGAGCTGAGCGGATGGATGGCCATAGATTAAGCTAGGGTGCGATTAACAATTTGTGCAACGAGTTCGGCTTCGGCAACAATCTTGTTCCCTACGTAGGCGGTGCCGGTCATTTGGCAGATACCCCTTCTTACCGGTGCGGTGAGCTCCATTTTAAAGAGTACGGTATCGCCTGGGACGACAAAACTCTTGAACTTCGCATTTTCGATTTTCAGGAAAAAGGTATCCCAGTCGCTAGGATTTTCCTGCGGGCTGAGTACGAGGAGGCCACCTGTTTGCGCCATACATTCGATCAATAAGACGCCGGGCATAACGGGGTTGCCGGGGAAATGCCCTTGCATGTGCGATTCATTGAAAGTCACATTCTTTAGGCCTACGATGATATTACCTTCTAGGTAGATAATCTTATCGATGAGTAAAAAAGGATGACGATGCGGCATCATCGCTTCTATTTGCTGGGTATTATAGATGGGTGTTTTGTTGGGGTCATAGACGGGTCTGCCTTTTAAGCGCCGCTGCTCTTGATAAGCTTTACGCAGCATTTTAGCAAACTCTGTATTGACCCCGTGGCCCGGTTTAGTAGCAAGAATGCGGCCTTTGATGGGGGCACCCAGCAGAGCCAAATCGCCCATCACATCCAGTAATTTGTGGCGAGCCGGTTCGTTATGAAACTGCAAGTCGATCGTATTGAGGATGCCCGCCTTGTTGACAGCAACGCTTTCGCGATTGAGTTTTTTAGCCAAGCGATCGAGCCGATCCTGCGGAACGCTGTAATCGGCAATTACGATGGCGTTGTTGAGGTCGCCTCCTTTAATGAGGTTGTGTTCAAAAAGCTGTTCGAGTTCGTGTAGGAACACAAAAGTGCGGCAGGGAGCAATTTCCGTAGGGTAGTCTGCCCAATTCCGTAAGGTGGCATACTGCTGACCTAATACGGGGCTGTCGAAATCGATCATACAGACTACCTCGTAGCCATCATGGGGCAGGGCCACCATTTCAGAGCCTGTTTTCTCGTCACGGTAGCAGATCGGCTCTTCTACGATGAAGTACTCTTTGTCTTCACTTTGTTCCTCGATACCTGCGGCCAAGAGTGCCTCCACAAAGGGTTTCGCGCTGCCATCCATGATAGGCATTTCAGGCCCGTCGATGCTGATGAGTACATTATCAATTTGCAGGCCATATAGTGCCGACATGACGTGTTCTACGGTAGAAACACTAGCGTCCTTTATGCCAAGCGTAGTAGATCGTTCGGTGCTGATAACGCGATTTACATCCGCATTAATGATGGGTTGTTCCGGTAGATCGATTCGCTGAAATTTGATCCCGTGATCCACAGGGGCGGGGTGAAACCCTAGATTAACAGCATGACCGGTGTGTAAACCTACACCTCTAATGTGGACTGCTTCCTTGATCGTGCTTTGCTTCATTTATAGCTGCTTTATGTGGAGGCAGTAATACCTTTGCTGAGCCATTCGTGGCTGCTACTGCTTCTTACAAACCGCAAAGATAAGCCGATCTAGTGATTTACAAAACCTTGCTGCTGGCAAGTGGGCTATTTAGTAGTAGGAAAGTGGGCTTATTCTTCCTTTCGTAGGGCTTGCAGCTCTTTTTCTAGTCGCTGTATCGTGCGAGCTATTTCTGGGAGTTGTTTAAAAATGACGCTACTCTTCATATAATTAGCATAGGGAATAGCTGGGCTGCCGAAATAAGAGCCACCGCTGTCTTTAACGCGCTGCATGACGCCGGACTGGGCTTGGAAGTTGCTGTAATCGGCGATTTGTAGGTGGCCAGCGAAGCCGGTTTGCCCGCCTATTTTACAGTGGGCGCCAATCTTGGTGCTGCCCGCCACACCCGTTTGAGCGGCGATGACAGTATGGGCACCAATTTCTACATTATGGCCTATCTGAATCAAATTATCGAGCTTAGCACCGCAGCGAATAATGGTGGCACCCATGGTGGCTCGGTCGATACTACAATTGCTACCGATCTCAACGCCATCTTCTAGAATCACGATGCCAACTTGTGGCACTTTTTCATAACTACCGTCGGCTTGTGGAGCAAAGCCAAAGCCGTCGCTACCAATCACGGTGTTGGGGTGGATCACCACCGCATTTCCTATCTGGCAGCCATGTAGAATCCGTACGCCCGGATGGATTAGGCAGCCTTCACCGATTTGTACTGCCGGCCCGATGAAAACCTGATCGCCGATGCGCGTACCTTGGCCAATTTGGCTATCGCTACCAACAACACTAAAGTGCCCTATACTCACGTTTTTCTCGATTTTAGCCGTTGCTGCCACCTGCGCTGTGGGCGCAATTCCTAGCTGACTCGGCGCATTAGCCGCCTCGTGGAAAGCAGCTAGCAGCGTACTCACCGCAGTATAGACCTCCGCCACCCGAATCAAGGTAGGCTGGTAGGGGCGCCTAGCCACAAAATCCTGCGGCACCAATAGTGCGGTGGCGGCCGAGCTATAAACAAAAGGCTCATACTTCGTATTTCCCAAAAAGGAAATACTACCAGGGCCCGCTTCCTCTATTTTAGCAGGGTGGTGTACCAGTAATCGGCCATCCCCCTCCACTACGCCGCCCACTAAGGCCGCTAATTCATTCACCGTTCTTTGCATACTTGCAAAGGTAGTGGATACTGCTTAAATGATTAGGGGTAAATCTGCTGAATCATCCGTAGGCTTCGACGAATGCCGCGCCCACAAGGCTTGCTCTTCTAGCTGGATTTGCTGCAACTGCGCCCAGATGGCCTCGCAAAAAGGCAGATCAATATGCGCTCGTAGGTCGGCAAAAGAAGCAAGTGCTTCCCCCTTCCGAAATTTACACGAAATACTATGATAGGCATCCTCAAATTGTACAGGGAAACGATCGCTCGTTTCAAAAACAGTGATCTTCATCATAGGATGCGGCAAGTAACCAATAACACGCATACAAAAGCTTTTGCCAGCAAAGATATGCTTTGTTGCCCAGATAGCTTAACACACACCAAGCGAGCAAACGAATAGCTCTCCACTAAGATAGCGGCAGCCTGGCTTCCTGTGTACTTTTTCAATATACATCGATTCAAGTACAGAAGGAGGGGCACGCCGTGTCCATTCATCCGGACACGTGCGGACTTGTTGCTCTCGCAGGGGCAAAGGCCACTTTGTAGCGCTTTTGTAGCTTATAAGTTAGCGAAGTGCTTACTTCTTAATTGCCGGAATGGCAATTTCCCACCAAGGGAGGGGCAAATGTCCGGAATGGGGGGTAAAGGGGGCGGAATAGGCAGTCGTCCTACAATAGGCTACGGCGGAAAGTCTTTGCGCTGGCCGACCTTGGGAGGCTTGCCGCAAACGGTCAGCCCTACCCGCAGGCCGACCTTAGGAGGCTTGTCGGGTAGGGCAGGT
>DAINNZ010000005.1:0-19700 GCA_036735605.1 Lewinella sp.
ATATATCGCCTATTCCTCTATCGAATACATCCTCCACGGGCACACGGCTATCCAAACAAGACAGTACCACTGCTTTAGGAAACTGTCCGTTAGCACTTTTTCTCACCTGAGCGGAATGATCTCTAGCCGTTAGATCATTGTTAATGAAACGTACATTTCCTTCTTTGAAGGACGTGATAACCTCGTCGGGTGTGAGTGCATCCCGCTGTCCTTTTGTAAGTACTTGCTGCACTAAAGGCTGGATTGCCTCTCGACTGCTGCTACCGTCTGTAGTGGAGGTGGGGGTGGTGGTTGGTGGCTCGCTGCAAGAAATGACTATTAGCAAGCAGGCAAAACTAACAAATGTCAATACGCTCTTCATTGGTTCAAATGGTTTGAAATTGTCTACTTTGTGATACGGTGTTCGACTTGTCCGTTGTAAGTTTGTTCAAATAGTAGTCTGCTGCGTTCTCCTTGTGTTCAAAAATTCAAAAATGTCATCAAATTTAGTTGGGTTCTTGAAGTAGTCGCCGTGCTTTGCGTCATCATGCCTACTTCAGTTCTAGCGATCGCATTGAATCGATAACCAAGGCCAAGGTAGCATCTATTCCTATCGAAAATTGCCGCAGCCGTATTGATGAAAAGCTCGTTATATGCCGAGGCGTAGAGTGTTTTATTCGTTAATTGCTTTTTAGAAATGGCCAAATTAAACCCGAGGAAATAGCGAAGCCTCAGTCTGAAATCAGCTTCAAAGAAACGTTGCTCAAAGCGATAGCGGTGTTGTAGTGCTATCCGCCCAAAGCTTTGGCGAGTGATGAACTGTTGATAGATTCGATGTTCGTTGAAACTCAATTTCTGTTCGGTGCCTTCTAAATAGGGCTCACTGTAAATGAATCCGTACCCTAATAGTATATTATTGTTGTTTTCGGTTAAGTTATAACCAATCCCCGTTCTGATTAGCAGCTGTTCGGTATCGCCTATGAAATTGAAATTACGATACTGTGCTTCGTGATGCCAGTTCCACCGCTGACTGATTTTTTTATCGCCAAAGTAAATCAGCCAGTTACCCAGCCTGCTTGCTTGCGCGGAGAGTACACTGGTATTTAGTAAGCAAGCCAGAAGGAGTACGTTATATAAGACTTGGATTCAAGTACTTTATTCATTTAAGTAATTGGTTAGTGACTGGCAATGCTGAATACTGTATTGGGGAAGAAACACCTTAAAATTGTTGGTTCAACTACCTAGAACAATTGGCCGCTTTTCGCTTAGGCTAAAAAGCCCCTCCACACCTTTTTTCCCTTTTAAAGCGATGAAGTTTGGGTGCGTGAGCGTAGGCTCACAACCCCGTGGCCTAGGAAGATGGTCATATATAAACGGATGACAGCTAGGTGTCTAATATCTTAATGAAACGACTGGCTACATACATTAATTGGAAGTTAAAACGAAGAGCAAAAGAGCACGGAAGTGGGCTACACCCCGTCGGTCTTCTTTTTTCTTAGTTCCAACCGGCCCCGTTCTCGGAAAGTATGGAAGGTTTCAGAGGTTACTTCCTGCCAGAAGCCTTCTAGTCGCGCATCCCATAGATCGCGCTTCCAACTCAGTTGATATTGGCGGCTGAACTTCGGGAAATAATCGTTCTTTTCTTCTCCTACGAATTTGATTTCGGTAAGCTGGATAGAGTTATCGTTAAATAGCTTGCCGCGCAAGTCCATTTGGACGGTTTTACCTTCGGCTATCATTACGTAGGTACGGCCAGCGACTTCTTTTCCCTCCACGGTGAGGTAGATTTGCAGGGGTAACTTAGTATTGGCGTAAATACCACCACGGGTAATGCTGCCTTCCCACAAGCCCTCTAAGCCCTTTTGAGCAGCGAGGGCAAAACATAGCAGTAAGCAGCAGGTAAATAGGCTCGTTTTCATAAGAGGAAGTAGGGATTGCTAGGCTTACCTATTTGTCGCGTTGTTTCTTGTAATCGCCTCTTTTCCAACTATCGAAGAACTGTTTCCAAGCAATTGGGCTAAAAATATTCATCGGTGGCCGCTGGCCGATAAAGTAAGTTTGGCGGGATTGCTGCCGTAGGTAGTAATTGGCGTTTTCCCCGCCATCTGATGCAACCGTTGAGCGGAGCTGTTCGAGCTTATCCGCGCTCAGGTTTTCGGCCGCTCTGCTTTGTAGCTCCGGCGTTACATCCATTGCTAGGAACTCTAGCTTGAAATGGTCGCGACTAGGCCAAGGGAAAACGACTGTTTCAGGCAAGTTGATGGCATCCTGCGTCATGAGCTGCACTAGGCTGTACTTATTGTCCTCCAAATCTGCTGGAATCACGTATTGAACATCTCTATAACCCAATGCAGAAAAGAGGATGGTATCTCCTTTGAAGGCCACTAAACTGAAAAAACCCTCTAGGTTAGCGTAAGTGCCTCGGCTTTTTCCTTTGATAGCAATGGCTGTGTATGGAATAGGGTACAACTGCTCAGTACTACCATCTAATACCATGCCCGAAAATTGCACTAACCGATCGTTCACATCTTGGGCTTGCGCCGAAAAGGCACCCAAGACAAACAACAAACAACAATAAAAAAGCCGATTTCTCATAACCAAAGGGTTGAATAATTAGGGTCGCCTCCCAACAAGGAAAAGCAAACCATACTGTATAGACTCCAAAAATAGTCCTTTGGTTGGGATTCCGAGGAAAAACGACCAAAAATTTACTTTCTACCGACAGGCTGCAAGGCGATTTCAAGTACTTCTTCCATCGTACGAACGTAGTGAAACTTAAGTTGTGAAAGATATTGCGCCTCAATCTCCTCCACATGCGGGCGGTTTGCCTCGCATAACAGGATTTCTTTCATCCCTGCCCTGCGCGCTGCTAAGATTTTTTCTTTAATCCCGCCAACGGGTAAGATCTTCCCTCTCAGGGTTATCTCGCCCGTCATGGCCAAGCGAGGCCTTATTGGCCTAGCTGTGAAAACGCTAGCGAGGGCTGTCATGATGGTAATACCTGCGCTGGGGCCATCCTTTGGGGTTGCCCCTTCGGGTACGTGGATATGTATATCGGTAGCTGTGAACTTTTCAGGCTCAATGGCTAAAGTAGCAGCGTGTGATTTTAGATAACTAAGCGCCGTAATGGCACTTTCTTTCATCACATTTCCGAGGTTGCCGGTCTGAGTTAGTTGTCCTTTCCCTGGGCTCAAACTAGCCTCTACAAAAAGAATCTCGCCCCCCACGCTTGTCCAAGCCAAACCGATAGCGATGCCAGCTATACCCGCTTCGGCGTATTCTTCTCTGTTAAATAGCACAGGGCCTAGCACCTTGGGCAACAAATCGGGTTCAATGGCAACACTTTCCATCTCCTCGAAGGCGATCTGCTTGGCCGCGTAACGCATCACCGCCGCTAGTTGCCGATCAAGGCTTCTAACGCCGCTCTCTCGGGTGTAGCCGTCAATAACAGCTTTCAAAGTTTTTACCGGTATTTTAAGCTGCTTGGCCTTTAATCCGTGTGCTTCGCGTTGCTTGCTCAACAAGTGGTGCTTAGCGATTTCTAGTTTTTCCTCTTGAGAATAGCCGCTTACATGGATCACCTCCATTCTGTCTAAGAGTGCCGGTTGGATGGTGCTCAAACTATTAGCCGTGGCAATAAAAAGCACCTTGGATAAGTCCACGTCTAAGTCGAGGAAATTGTCGTGAAAGCTACTGTTCTGCTCCGGGTCTAAGACTTCTAAAAGCGCCGAGGAAGGATCGCCTCTGTGCGAGTTGCCAATCTTGTCGATCTCATCTAACATAAAGACAGGATTAGCCGACTGCGCCTTCTTCAAAGATTGAACGATTCGGCCAGGCATGGCGCCTATATAAGTTTTTCGGTGGCCTCGAATCTCGCTCTCGTCGTGCAAACCACCTAAGCTGATTCGGATAAATTTCCGGCCGAGTGCATTAGCAATGGACTTGCCCAAACTAGTTTTACCCACCCCCGGCGGGCCAAGTAGCAAAATGATCGGGGCTTTCATATCGCCCTTTAATTTCAGAACGGCTAAATGGCTTAGGATACGGTCTTTTACCTTCTCTAAACCGTAGTGATCGTGATCGAGAATTTTCTGTACATTCTTGAGGTTGAAATTGTCCTCCGTGAAATCTGCCCAAGGTAAATCGAGTAAGGTCTCTAGGTAATTCAACTGTACACTAAACTCCGCCACTTGCGGGTTCATGCGTTTGAGGCGCTGCATTTCTCGGTTAAAAACCGCTTGTACAGCTTCAGGCCATTTTTTTTCTTGCCCTCTTAGTTCCAACTGCTGCACATCTTCTAAGTGGGTATGCTGACCCAACTCTTCTTGAATGGCTTTCATTTGCTGGTTGAGAAAATAATCTCGCTGCTGCTTTTCAATGTCGATACGTGTTTTGCTTTCGATCTTATCCCGTATCTTCAATATTTCCAGATCGCGCTGCAGTTGCTCCACGAGCATCATCGCTTTTGCGGCCAAGTCATCTTGCGCTAGAATGGTCTGCTTGATTTCAACCCCCGCATTGATATTCCCCGCGATGAAATTAATCAGATAGGTGGGGTCTTCGATATTTTCCAACACCATATTCGCTTCGGAAGGCAGATCAGGTGAAAGTTCAATAGCTCTATGCGCTAAAGCTCGTATAGAATCCACTAAAGCCTCGAAGGTAATATTATCCACAATGGGCTGGTAGTCTAGTGCTTTTACCCTAGCCTCAATCGTAGGATCTTCTTGTGTCATTTCAAGCACCTCTACCCGCCGCAACCCTCTCAGTATAGCCGTAGTGGTGCCATCTGGCATTTTAAGCATCCGAAGAATCCGAGCCCCCGTGCCAATCATGTAAAGGTCTTGTGAACCCGGTTCTTCGATCGATACTTCCTTTTGCGAAAGCACCACAATAAGCTTATTCCCCTCGTAGGCTTTGCGAATTGCTTGTATCGACTTATCCCGACCAATCGTTATAGGGATAACGATACTAGGAAACAGCACCGTGTTTTTCAAAGGAAGTACAGGAAGCGCTTCTTCGAGCAAAGCATCAGGAAGTGCCTCTTCATTAGCATCTAAAGAAAGCATCGGGAAGATATCGGCATCTTCTTCAAAGCTTCCTTGAGCAAATAGTTCTTTTTTGTTCTTGCGCGTCAATTTCAATTGGATTCGTGAAATAGTAAAAAGCTAGCAGAGTATCCTACAACATATAGGTGCATTAAAGCGCATCATCGGATTAGCCAACTCGAGGTTCAGGTAAACGACACAAATAATGTGCCAGCCACAAATATAAGCTATTCTTCACTTTTGGTGAAGGCAATAATGACAAGAAGTCAATCTTAACACCTACAAAAATGCTTTTTATACGCCACATTGTCGGATTTCGTGCAAAATGCCTATCTTTGACCTTGCTTAGTCGTTTGGCTAGGAAAGTAGTTGCGATACGAATGGCGATACAAAAACGAGATAATCCAATCCTAGATGTCTGGCATAAACTGCCCGCTTACCTGCGAAACCGCTATTTCCTGACCTTGGTCGCTTTCACGGCTATTTTGGTCTTTACCGATCGGCACGATATCTGGACGCAGTTCAAGCTCCGTGCCGTAGTAAATCGGCTTGAAGTAGATAAAAGCTATTATCAGGATAAAATCCAAGAAGCTGAAGCCGAACGACTCGACCGGCAGATCAATCAAGAGCGTTTCGCACGAGAAACTTATTTCATGCAACGCGACGATGAAGATGTCTTCATTATTGTAACTGAAAAATAATATCATCTTACATTTTCACCCCCACTAAATATCATCATGGCTGTTTTAGTCCACCAACACTCCAAAATCATCATCCAAGGTTTCACCGGTAAGGAAGGTAGCTTCCATGCCGAGCAAATGATTGAATACGGCACGAATGTCATTGGCGGGGTTACCCCCGGCAAAGGCGGCCAAACCCACCTAGGCTTGCCCGTTTACAATACGGTTGCAGATGCCGTTACACAAGGCGGAGCCGATACCTCTGTGATATTCGTACCCCCTCCCTTCGCAGCCGATGCGATCATGGAAGCAGCCTCTGCCGGCATCCAAGTGATTATCTGCATCACCGAAGGTATTCCCGTGCAAGATATGGTGAAGGCAAAAGCCTTTATCGAAGACTACGATTGCCGCCTAGTAGGCCCCAACTGCCCAGGCGTTATGACGCCCGGCGAGGCCAAATGCGGTATCATGCCTGGTTTCATCCACCGCCCTGGCCGTATTGGTATCGTGAGCCGATCCGGCACTCTTACCTATGAAGCAGTAGATCAGGTTACCAAAGCGGGTATGGGACAAAGCACCTGTATCGGCATCGGCGGAGATCCTATCATCGGCACCACGACCAAAGATGCGGTGGAGCTACTGATGAACGACCCCGACACCGATGGCATCATCATGATCGGTGAAATTGGCGGCTCGATGGAAGCCGACGCCGCGCGTTGGATCAAAGAACACGGCACTAAACCCGTGGTTGGCTTCATCGCCGGCCAAACAGCCCCCAAAGGCCGCACCATGGGCCATGCTGGTGCCATCGTAGGAGGCCACGACGATACGGCCGAGGCCAAAATGAAAATCATGGAAGAATGCGGTATCCTCGTTGTCAAAAGCCCCGCAGATATCGGCAGCACGATGGTTAATGCACTCCGCTAAACTCGCCATTTTTTTGATAAAACAGCCCAATGCGCATACTCGTGCATTGGGCTATTTTATTTGCACCTCCTTTTCCGAAATCACCTAGTTGGTATCTTACAATTCCCACAATCGTTTTGGCTATTATCCGCTTTTTGGCTATCGCTTCGCTCGCAGGGGAAGGGCTTCAACTTGTAGCGTAAATGTTCTAAAGCAAAGCCTTGCCCCCGCGAGCGGAGCGGCAGCCCATAAATACAGCCTAAGTGGCTCTTACTAGCCTGCTTTTTTTGGATTACAGTACTTTACCCAAACCCCTCCTGATAAAACGTGAAAGTTCGACGGCTTTCACCAACCCTTTTACACTTCTTATGTTATCTTTGCGCGCCGCCCGAGCACTGCTTCAACAGTGTTGGTGAGACGATTTTTCTATGCCAAATTAAACAGCTATTCATGTCAGCTTTAACACAAAGATTTGACCAATTTGTTCGCCGCCACAATGGGCCACAGGCAGAGGATTTACCCAATATGCTCTCCGTTATTGGTGCAGCCTCTATCGATCAGCTAATTGACGAGACCGTGCCGCCGGCTATCCGAATGGAAGGCGACTTGAAGCTCAGCGAAGGGATGAGCGAATATTATTTTTTACAGCATCTCCAAAAGATTGCCGCCAAAAACGAGGTGTATCGTTCTTTCATTGGGATGGGTTATTACGGCACGATCACGCCGAGTGTTATTTCGCGCAATGTGTTTCAAAATCCGGGTTGGTACACTCAATACACGCCTTACCAAGCAGAAATTGCGCAGGGTCGTTTAGAGTCCTTGCTCAACTACCAAACGATGGTCACCGACCTGACGGGGCTGCCTATTGCCAATGCCAGTTTGCTCGATGAGGGCACGAGTGCAGCGGAGGCCATGACGATGTTCCACGCCATCCGGAATAAGAAGAGCAAAGCGGGTGAAAGTGTAGATGTTTTTCTGGTTTCAGATCAAGTATTTCCACAAACCATTGCTGTTTTAGAAACCCGTGCAGAACCGCTAGGCATCGAGGTAAGGGTAGTACCGGTGCAGGCATTCGATTTTACGGCGGGCGATGTTTTTGGCATCTTACTACAATACCCTAGTGCAGACGGGGAAGTAGCAGACTACCGCGAGCTAGTAGCCCAAGCCCAAGCCGCCACCGTTTATGTAACGGTAGCAGCAGACTTGTTAGCCCTTACGCTACTAACGCCTCCGGGCGAGTGGGGAGCCGACGCAGCCGTGGGAAATACACAACGCTTTGGTGTACCGATGGGCTACGGCGGGCCGCATGCAGCTTATTTTGCGGTGAAAGACGATTACAAAAGGCTTATACCTGGGCGCATCATCGGTGTTAGCAAAGACCGCCATGGTAATCGAGCGCTCCGAATGGCGCTACAGACCCGCGAGCAGCACATTCGCCGAGAAAAAGCCACTAGCAATATCTGTACCGCACAAGCCCTGCTAGCCAATATGGCTGCTTTTTACACGGTGTATCATGGTGCCGAAGGCTTAGTAGCCATCGCCACCCGAGTACATCGCCTCACCAAAGTGCTTGCAGAGGCTTTACAAGACAAGGGCTACACCCTCAAGCACCATCACTTCTTCGACACCATTGATATTCAGCTCCGCAAACAAGACCGAGAGCTCATCCGTGTGCGAGCACTTGACCGATACTTCAACTTCTTCTATTACGAACAAGGAATCCGGATCAGTTTTGATGAGACCATCAGCGCAAACGACCTTTTGCAGCTGGCCGAAGTTTTTGAAATTGACCGCAGCATTACCCAAGCGCTTGCAGGAACCGCCGAGGAGGTAGGCCATAGTTTACCAAGCCAGTTAGCGCGGCAAACCAGCTTCCTTACCCACCCGAACTTCAAACAGTATCACACGGAAACTGAGTTGATGCGTTATATCAAGCGGCTCGAAAATAAAGACCTTTCACTTACCCACAGCATGATTCCGCTAGGCAGTTGTACGATGAAGCTGACTGCCGCCACGCAGCTCATCCCCGTCAGTTGGCCTGCTTTTGCCGACCTACACCCCTTTTGCCCGATCGAACAAGCGGCCGGCTATCGGGAAGTGTTCTTAAAGCTAGAGAAATACCTCGCTGAAATCACTGGCTTCACTGCTTGTAGCCTACAGCCCAATAGCGGTGCACAAGGCGAGTATGCCGGCCTCACGACGATCCGTGCCTATCACCTCGATCGGGGGGATACACACCGAAATATTGCCCTCATCCCAGAGTCGGCTCACGGCACGAACCCCGCTAGTGCCGTCATGGCAGGCATGCAAGTAGTAGTAGTTAAAAGTGATGCCCACGGAAATATCGACGTCGAAGACCTTCAAGCAAAAGCGACCGAGCATGCAGAGAACCTAGCTGCGTTGATGATTACCTACCCAAGCACCTATGGTGTTTTTGAAACAGGAGTAAAAGAAATCTGCCAGTTTATACACGATAAAGGTGGCTTGGTTTATATGGACGGTGCCAACATGAATGCCCAAGTAGGCCTCACTAGCCCCGGTATTATTGGCGCGGATGTATGCCACCTCAACTTACACAAAACCTTTGCCATCCCGCACGGCGGCGGCGGCCCTGGCATGGGCCCCATCTGTGTAAACGACAAATTAGCGCCCTTCCTTCCTACCCATCCCTTGGTTTCTACTGGTGGCGAAAAAGGCACCAAAGCCGTAGCCGCAGCACCTTGGGGTAGTGCAAGCATCCTGCTCATTAGCTACGCCTACATTAAAATGTTGGGTGCCTCGGGCCTTCGAGCAGCCACAGAAATGGCCATCCTGAATGCCAACTATATCAAAGACCGCCTCAAAGATCGCTACGATATTCTCTTCACCGGTGAAAACGGACGAAGTGCGCACGAGCTTATCATCGATTTGCGGCCTATGAAAAATATTATTGGTGCCGAAGACTTGGCCAAGCGGCTCATCGATTATGGCTTCCATGCACCTACCCTAAGCTGGCCCGTGGCCGGCACAGTTATGATTGAACCTACTGAAAGTGAAAGCAAAGGTGAGCTCGACCGTTTCTGTGATGCCCTCTTAGCCATCCGCGAAGAAATAGATATGGTAGCGCGAGGCGAAATGGATGCCGAAAACAATGTGCTCTATAATGCACCCCATACACTCGAGGAAATTAGTGCCGATGAATGGTCGCACCCCTACAGCCGCACCCAAGCAGCTTACCCGCTTCCTTACCTACGGGAGGGCGGCAAATTCTGGGCCAGTGTAGGTAGAGTAGATAATGCCTACGGCGATCGTAACCTAGTTTGCACCTGTCCTCCGTTGGAGGCCTATATGGCTTAAATGCAGTATGTGACTACGCTTTTCGCGCTAGCCACCTTCCTCCAGTTGGCTTTCTGGTATTGGGTATTCCCAAAAGCTAGCTTGCCAGATAAGAAAATGCCGCAGGATACTACCTCCAAACAAGGGGTCAGTATCCTGCTGTGTTTCCATAACGAAGCAACGAGGCTTCCGACTTATTTACCCCTGCTGCTCGCCCAGCAGCACCCTAATTTCGAAATCGTAGCCGTGGATGATTATTCCACCGACGATTCTGCCAGCCTAGTAGCCGCCCTCGCAGCGCAAGACGCACGACTACGCCTATTACAACCACCACAACCCACTCGCCCCGGTAAAAAAGATGCGCTCACCTATGCTATCCAGCAAGCAAAGCACGATTATCTGCTCCTTACGGATGCCGATTGCGCCCCAGCCAGTCCTAATTGGCTTTCACAAATGACCGCCCCGCTGATGACTACTAAGCAGCCGACGATCCAACTAGTACTCGGTTACTCTCCTTATCAAATATGCGCCCAAGCTGGTTGGATCAATGCCTTTCAACGCTTTGAAACCCGCTATACCGCCCTACAATACTTAGGCCTAGCACAATGCGGCCAACCCTATATGGGCGTAGGCCGAAACATGGCTTATCATCGTTCTTTTTTTCAAGCTGCCGGCGGATTTGAAAAACACACACATCTAGCTGGCGGCGACGATGATCTGCTCGTAGGAAGCCAAGCAAAGGCTCAACAAACAGCCATCATCGCTCATGCAACCGCCTGGACTTGGTCGGAAGCAGCCCCCGATCTTCCCACTTACCTTAGACGTAAATTTCGTCACCTCAGCGTAGGTGCTTATTATCGACCAAGGCATCAGCTGCTCCTTGGCCTACTCGCCTTGAGCCATGTGCTGCATTATGCGCTGGGATTGCTACTGCTCTTCACTAGTAGCTACCCGCTACCAATTGCGCTCGCTATATTACTTCGACTGGGTCTAGTTTTCCGCTGCTATCGCCTACCCTTTGGCGGACTAAATGCAGCCACCGACCTAGATACACAACCCATCCATATCGTTAAACACGATTTTTTATTCCTGTTTTACTACCTCCTCCTAGCGCCCGCACTCATCATGGGCAGCCGAGCTAAGGGTGGCTGGGCATAAACTACTTGCCTACCACCATACTCTAACCACCAACAGCACACCAAACAACATCAGTGCTAAAGCACCTAGTCGCTGTGCCCTTTGCACGAGCTGCGGCCGCAACTTATGCCGAACATGCCGAGCCCCGATCACCTTGAGTGTATCCGTCAATATCACCATTCCCATGATGCCAGCATATAGTGCCAGCACTTCTGCGCTCACCAATCGCTCCTCATACACAATCCCTACCACCACCGAAGGCCAGAAAAAAATAGGAAAAGGGTTGAAAGTGTTGATTGCAAAGCCCTTTGCAAAAGCAAGTCCATAACGAGCCTTTCGCCTCAAGCCGCCCTGCATCAAATCAGGTGGTTTACGCGCCCATATCCCTAGGCCAATACCAAACAAAATGAGGCCACCTATACTGCCTACTATTTCCTCGAAGAACCTAAAATCTAGCAGTTCCCTCAAATAAGCCAAACCGAAAAAAGTTAGCCCAATTAATAAAAAATCACTCACCCATATCCCTAAAGCAGCCATTAAGCTACTCCGCGTTCCTTCTTCTAGGCTCAGCTGAAACAGTAATACCACCAAAGGGCCTACCAAAAGCGATAAGCCTAGTCCGATTTGGATGCCTTGCCATAAATACGTTATCATGCACCAAAGCTTAATCTTATTCCTTGGCTTGCGTATCTATCCAGATCGTTACAGGGCCATCATTTAGTAATTGCACTTTCATGTCGGCACCAAACTCCCCCCTTGCGATAGGTCTAGCCGTTAGTTGAGCTAACTGCGCTATAAAAGCTTCATAAAGCGGAATGGCCACTACTGGCCGAGCAGCACGCGTAAAGCCCGGCCGATTCCCCTTTTGGGTGCTAGCGAAAAGAGTGAACTGCGAAATCACCAAAATATCCCCCCCCACCTCCATCACGCTCTGGTTCATCTGCCCTGCTTCGTCTTCAAAAATACGGAGCCGACTAATCTTTCCCGTCAGCCAACTACTGTCTTCTGCCGTATCGGTATCGGCTATGCCTACTAGAACGAGCAGCCCACGGCCTATTTGCCCTTTTACTACACCATTTACCCGAACGGAAGCTTCCGACACTCGTTGAATCAGTGCTCGCATTTGCTTTACATTTTTTTCAAGGCCGAAGATAGTGCTATCCTATCAGCCTTTTGTGTTATATTTGCCTTTATTCTTCTAAACCAATTACTAAAGTCGTTACCTAATGTTACCATTTACACGTACCTACCTCCTCCTTTTTACCCTGCTATTCGCTTTTGCCCCAGCTTTGCGGGCTCAAAATGAGCTATCGAAAGAAGAGATCAAGGCTTGGAAGGAAAAAGCCCAAGACTATCGCCGCAACCTCCCTGCACTCAAGCAATTAGTGGAAGAACACGAGTCTTACCAAAACCAAGTGGTTAGCCTGCAGCAACAGCTAGTGGAAGCCCAAAACCAAGCAGCCATGAAGGATCGGCAAATCACCGCCTTGGAAAGCCAGCAAGCTGATATGAACCAGCGTATCATCGACGCAGAAGCCAAAGCTCGCGAAAACAAACAGCCCGCCGCTAGCTCCCAGCCCGTTTATACCTCCACGGCTCCTATGCTCAGTGGTGTCGTGTTCCGCGTTCAGATCGGGGCGTTCAAAGTCAATAAAATGGATGCCGACCTAGCCACCGGCAATAATATGCTACTCAATGAAGCCGCTGATGGCTTCCAAAAAGTACAGGTAGGCGAATTCCGCTCTTATGCCAGTGCTCGCCGCCTGCGCGACCAGCTCCGCAAAACCGGTATCCGCGATGCCTTCGTGGTAGCAACACAAGATGGGCAACCCATCGACGCAAAAATAGCCGCCCAAAGTATCGGCGAAAGCGTAGAAGACTAGTCTTTCTACCGCCAGCGATTGCCCTATTATGCTTCTTCCTCTCCCTTTTTGCATACCTCAAAAAGGGAGAGCTCTTCTCGGCTGCCGCCCGTCCCTAAAGCTCGTATCCTTATTCCCTAAGGGAGTGAGGCTTAAAACGAGCGTCTATCCAAATTAGGTCTAAGGTACGGGCACTTCGTGCAGGGGCAAGGGTAGCCTTGTAGCGCAAGAGGATCGGTGCCTACTAACCCATAGCTTAGTCCCATCGGGCGTAGCCCTCTTGTAGCTCGTAGAGCTGCTGGAAGCCTAAAGTCTGCATCAACTGGCAAGCTCGTTGGCTACGAACGCCGGATGCGCAATATACCAAATAGGTCTTTTCCCGATCGAGTGCCTCTAGGCGCGCTCGAAAGTCGGCACTATTATAATCGAGCAATACCGCACCCGGAATGATACCTCGGCTGGTTTCCCCTGCCGTCCGAACGTCTAGTAGTACCGTATTCGGTAGCTGCATTTTTTCTTTGAAAGCAGCCTTACTCAGCCGCTCATACGTGGCCGCCGTTTGCGCTGAAGCTTCTTTGCCTGAGGAGGTAGCAGCCGGCTCGCTGCTCTGCGCGGAACAAGCCGTCAGCAGTAGGGCTAACAACCCTGTAGAAAGATAAGTGGGTATTATTCGCATAGCTACTATTTGAGATTTGTTTAAATACTAGAGTTGTTCGGTAAGCCAGCAAACGGCTGCGAGCGGCCAATTTTGTTCTGCATGCTTTGGCTTCGCCGCTACTACAGGGTCGCTCGTTCATGCCCCACCGAACAACTCTACTGATCACCGCTACTATCCAAGCACCCCGTCCCAGCTATTCAGCCCCCCATCTAAGTGGACGATTTGTGCGATGCCAGCGTTCTTCATCAGCGTACAAGCCCGCACGCTGCGGCGGCCACTACGGCAATAAACTAGGTATTTTTGCTGCGGGTCAAGTTGCTCTAGTTGATCTAAAAAATCGGCCCCTAGATAGTCCATATTATGCGCATTTTCCAAGTGAAAATTCGCATATTCCGAAGCCGTACGTACATCTAACAGCACATACTCCCCGCTCTTAACTAAGCGGGTGAAGCCGGTAGCATCCACGTTGTGTAGCTGTTGCTTAAGCAATTGCCACCGCGGGATAGGGCAGTCGGAAGGTATCTCTTGCATAGGTACATCGAATTGTGATAGGCCAACAAATATACGGCTCGGTGGAGAACTCCGCTAAAAAAGCGGACTAGATATCCTCTACTCGGTCAATATCCTGGGTATGAGGCCCCGCAGGAAAACAAAGTAGCCCTGCTTGCCGAAGCCAAAATCGCCGAAGTGACTGCTCAGCTGGCAGAGCTATAACAGCCTCCGCTAGCATACGGTTGAGTAAAAGCGGCAGACCCGGCTCAGCTGTTGGCTCAACTCCTTCGCCATTTGTCGGCTCCTTTGGATATAAAGTAGCTACGAGCACTGGATAAGCTGCGGTTGAGGCCACTGCTGAACAATCCTGTAATGACCGCAACAAAGGAGGAATAAAGGCAGGACGGTGTGATAGCTGATTCGCTAGGATTCCTTCGTCTTGCGCTACAAAGTGTCCCTTGCCCCTGCACCTCGTGCCAGCCCTTGCAACCGCTTCGCGCCAGCCAGCGAGCACAGTAGTATCTAGGAGGGTGCTCCCCGCCTCAATCGCTTGCGCTGAAAGTGGTCTGTTAGGCCGAGCCGTAAACATAGCCTGATAAATCTTAAGCCAGTAGGCATCAAAATAGGGCATATCTGCTGGTAAGATGCAGCAGTGCGTCCAGTCGGCTGATTGAAGCAGCTCCGCTAGGCCTACACGGATGGTAGAAGGCATTCCCTTAGCCCAATCTGGGTGGTGCAGCTGCGCCACCGAGTCGGGTAGCTGCTGCTCCACGGCTGCCCGATGCGCACCGCTAACGACCAAAATGGGCGAAAAACCAGCCGTTTGCGCATGCAATATCGCCCAAGACAGTAGGCTTTTCCCCGCTATCTCTGCGAGTTGCTTGGGTGAACCGAAACGGCTGGCCTCCCCAGCCGCTAAAATTAAACAAGCCGTTTTCACCATTTTATCGCGTCGTGCCTTGGCCTTCTAGCAGGTATTTATAGGAAGTGAGCGCAGCAAGTCCCATTGGCCCCCTAGCGTGCAGTTTCTGGGTGCTAATGCCAATTTCCGCCCCTAGATCAAACTCTCCGCCATCCGTAAAGGCCGTGGAAGCATTCGCATAAACCACAGCGGCATCCACTTCTTGTAGAAAACGCTGCACGGCTGCCCTGTCTTCACTCACAATAGCCTCGCTATGCCTACTGCTATATTGCGCAATATGGGTAAGGGCTTCCTCCATATTGGCCACCGTTTTGATAGCCATCCGCATGGCCAAAAACTCCGTCCCAAAGCTCTCCTCGCTAGCAGCCGCTAGTAAATGAGCCGGATACTTGCCCTGTAGTACTTGGTGGGCCATCGGGTCAGCCAATAGTTCACAATGGTGTTTTTCCCCTAATTCAGCCACCAACTGAGGCAAATGTTGCAACTGCTCGCGGTGGATCAGCAGGCAATCCAGCGCATTACAAACACTCACTCTGCGTGCTTTGGCATTCGTAATGATGGCTTGCGCCCAGTCTAAACGCGCCTTGGCATCCACATAGGTGTGGCAAATACCTGCTCCGGTTTCTATCACAGGCACTTTGGCATGCTCGCGAACGTAGTCGATCAGCCCTTGGCTACCGCGTGGGATCAGTACATCCACGAGTCCAACGGCTTGTAAAATAGGATGGATGGCCTCCCGCTCTGGCGGTGCTAAATAGCAGGCACCGTCTAGTCCATATTTCGCTAGCGCACGATTGATTAATTGAGCAATGGCTCCATTGCTATGGGCGGCATCTCGGCTGCCTTTAAGCACTATGGCGTTACCCGACTTGAGTGCCAGCGCGAAAACATCGAAAGTGACATTCGGTCTTGATTCAAACACCACCCCAATCACACCGATCGGCACGCTAATTCGCCGCAGCGATAAACCATTCGCCAACTGCCGTTCTTCCTGCATCGAACCTAAGGGGGAGGGAAGGTCTGCGACCCTTTCCAAATCGGCACCAATGGCGCGGAGCCGATCGTGGGTTAGCAAAAGGCGGTCGTACTTAGGGTCGTTGGGTGCCATGCGCTCCAAATCGCGTTGGTTGGCCGCCAATAGTTGCGGAGTATATGCAGCCGTTAACTCTGCCAAGTGCTTTAAGCAAGCTCGGATCGTCGCATCGGGCGTGCTAGCCAAGCGCTGCGCGGGGCTCCTGAGTTGTTGCAATTCAGCTAGTACTACTTGTTGTATATCACTAGCGGGGGTATCCTTGTCGGTAGGCATATTCAGTATTTCTATGGCAAAGATCGGTAAAAAATCACAATTCCTAGTCTTGCGCGTATTTCAAGACCTGAACACAGTAACGGCCACAGTACTAAACAGTAGAGCTGTTCGGCACGGCACCGGTTGTTTTAAAGAGCGGTTCTAGCGCAGGGCTTCCTAAGGTTTGCACCTTTCGCCGATCTTTTTTTTCAGGCATAAATGCGGGGGCAAGGCTTTCCTAGTAGCGCAAGGGTGTAAAGGCTAACGCTCTTCGATGTAAATCAGCCGCTTCGCACAGAGTTTCTTACTTTTGCTGTATGCAAGCAACTGATTCTATTTTCCAGCAACTGCCCCGCCTAGTTTTTTGCCATCGCTCTTTTTGGTGCAACCTAATTTACTGGTCGGTACTAGCCAAGGCGGTACTTTTCACCCCCTTATTGGCTCAGGAAAAAGCCAGCGAAAGCCTCCAACTTGGCCTTGCCATTGGCCAATCGTATAACCAAATCGATTTTTCCTTTAACAACCGGCGTGCTAACCCGGCGGACTTACTCCTAGGGCAAAACTATGGCCTTGGGCTTCGCTACTTCAACACCAAGGTAGCTGGCTTCCTCGCCGAGCTCAACATCAACCAAGGTGGCTGGGCTGAAACCCTCACACAAATTAACGGCACCGATACATTACAAGGCAGTTACCAGCGTTCCGTTCGCTACGGTGAGCTCCAACTACTTAGCCAATTTGCTTTCGGCCAACGCCTATTCCGGCCTTTTTTGCAGCTGGGCCCCTATTTCGGGCTCCCTATTGCTGATCGGGAGCAAATAGAGGCTGGCTTAGTACTACCTACCAACGACACGTATTTCGGTGAGCCACTCCCCAACCGTTTCAATTATGGCCTCAGCGGCGGTGCTGGACTCTACCTGCAAGTAGGCAGCCTAGGTATCCAGCTCGAAGGGCGCTTTCAAGCCGCTTTCCGCGATAGCTTCCGGCCAGGCGATGCCGGCATTTCTACTAGCAGGCGACAAGCGTATGGATGGCGTGCCAGTATATGGTATGCCCTAACACCAACTAAATAGTCAACAGGATGAACCTCCGAACTGTAGCTCATATCGGCCAAGCATTTGAGATAACAATGGGTAGTACCCAAGTAAAACAAGCCTTACCTAGCCAACGAGTGAGCGATCTAGATCCTTTTCTCTTACTGCATCACTTCGGCCCTTACCCCATACAGGATGGATTCGATCCTTTAGACGTTGCGCCCCATCCACATAGAGGTTTCGAGCCGGTTACCTTTCTCTACCAGGGTGCTCTTCAACATCACGATAGCCGTGGCAACAGTGGTTTGCTAGAAGCTGGTGATGTCCAATGGATGACTAGTGGACTAGGCATCATCCATAGCGAAAAAGTAGCCAAGCACTTCCTAACGCAAGGTGGTGTGCTGGAGGGTATCCAGCTATGGGTTAATTTACCGGCTCAATACAAGATGGTGCAGCCACGTTATCAACATCTTATAAACCAACAAATCCCTCGCATCTCCCTAGGTGAAGATAGCTCGCTCAAAGTAGTGGCTGGCACCTTTAAGGACTTACAAGGCCCAATCAAAACCTACACCGCGATCAATGCCTGGCAAATAAGCCTAGCAGCTGGCGATCTACTCACCCTCCCTCTTCCATCCACCCATACAGCTTGTATTTATTTGCTAGATGGGCAGTTGCAGCTTAATCAGCGCTTCGATTACCAAGGGCCGCTACTCCTTAGCTTTCGGCAAGATGGGGCAGGCATCCAAATTGGTGGCATGGCCTCGCAAACTCGCCTACTAATCCTCAGCGGCGAAGCCATCAAGGAGCCCATCGTCAGCCACGGCCCATTTGTAATGAATACCCAAACCGAAATACTAGAAGCTATGCGCGACTACAAAATAGGTAAGATGGGCTTTTATGTAGAAGAAAAATAAAAATATTAAAAAAAAATGCACTTCTCGAAAAAAGTATTGCTAAATAGGCAAATGCTAGCAGTATTTTGATCCCCCATCGAATAGGTCTGATGTAGTAAAAGCGGATATGGTTTGCCTAAACCGTGTCCGCTTTTGCTTTCTTACCTACCCCTTTGTACGAATCACAATCACCCCATTGGCTCCTCTCGTGCCATAAATGGAGGCAGCACTTCCTTTCAAGACAGAAATAGTAGCAATATCGGGTACTGCAACGGCACTATATATTGCACTGAATCCGCCGCTAATCGCTTGGCCATCTAACACAAAAAGGGGTTCTGTATCGCCGCTGAAGGAGTTTTGGCCACCTTGGACTCTTATTTGTGCCCCAGGGCCTTGGCCAGCCACCATAACACCCGCAATGGTACTGAGGTGCATGTCAAGCGATCGGCTTACGTCCAACTGTTCGATCTCACTAACAGAAGTAGTTCGCTTTTTACGATCGGTTTGTAAATAGCCGTCATCTGACTTAGCCAAGTTAGCATTCGGCTTACTGCTTGTACAACTTGCCATTAGAAAGCAACAGGCTGCTAAAAAACAGAACAAGCCGCTACGAGCTCCTAGTGAAGTGGGGGATGCAACTTTCTTTTTCATATTATTTTTTACTTTGGCATGGTTCGGCGCATCGTGGCCAAACACAAGTGGTGAAATCCTATCCAAAAGTAATATTTTTTCCTATATTCGCAGCATAAAAGTATAAAAACCATGCAATTAGGCTTCGTATCAGCTATTTTACCGGATTTGAGTTTGGAAGAAGTACTACAGTTTGCTGCTCAAACAGGCTACGACTGCGTAGAAGTGATGTGCTGGCCACTAGGCCTAGCTGAACGCCGATACGCAGGTGTTACGCACTTAGATGTAACCGACTTCACCCCTGAAAAGGCCGCTACAACCCTAGCACTTTGCCAACGATATGGTGTTCAGATCAGTTCCTTAGGCTACTACCCCAATCCGCTCGTTGAAGATACCACCACCGCAGCCTTTTACCAGCAGCATATTAAAAAACTGATCGACGCAGCTCACTTGCTCGGCCTGCCCTGCATAACTACCTTCGTCGGCCGAGACCACACCAAAAGTATAGCCGATAATTGGCCGCGCCTCCTAGCCGCTTGGAAGCCCCTAGTTGCTTACGCCGAAGAAAAAAATATCCGAATTGGTATAGAAAACTGCCCCATGAGCTTCGGTGAAGATGAATGGCCCGGCGGCAAAAATTTAGCCCTTAGCCCAGCCGTATGGAAGCAGCTATTCACCGATATACCCAGTCTGCATTGGGGGCTAAACTTTGACCCTTCTCACTTCGTACTACAATTCATGAACTACGAGAAGGCTATTCGCCGCTACGCAAATCGACTCGTGCATGTCCATGCCAAAGATTTGCGCATCGACCAAGAGGCCCTAGACGAACAGGGCGTTTTTGCCTTTCCAAAGCTAT